>JACPAG010000009.1 GCA_016180945.1 Candidatus Aenigmatarchaeota archaeon
CGGCACGGACGGACGAACCATAAAAGACGAGTCAGGCAACAACAATCACGGAACATTTGTCGGGGAAACTTTCAATGACGGTGACTTAAAGCCTTCATGCCCTAACTGTCCTGTTCAAACAACTGGCAAATACGGCAATGCGTTGAGATTCGACGGCACGGATGATTACGTGGATATGGGGAATAAGGCTATTCTAAACATAAACGGTCCAATTACTGTTGGGTTATGGGTATATTGGACAGGTTCTGGTGACCAGGTATTATATAGCAATGTAAATGGCGCTGTAGTGATGGGTATTCATATTCGCACTAGTGGGACCAATACCTTAGAGGTGTATTATAATTATAATGGCAATTACTGGTATAGATATACAAGCTCTTTTTCCCCCAATATGTGGCATTATATTGCTTTTACTTTCGATGCGGCCACAAGTACTTTAACTCTTTATATTGATGGTGTTGGCACGTCGTCTGGTAGTAGTACGCCATATCCGAGGGGTGTTGCTAACACCAACATTGGCAGACGTCCAGACATAGGTGTCGCCTACTTCAACGGCACAATCGACGAAGTCCGCGTCTACAACCGCGCACTCTCGGCGGCGGAGGTCGCCGAGGACATGAACTCTCCTTATCCTATTGACAGGCCTGTTGCAAGCTACAGCTTCGAAAAAATCGTGAACAACAAGGCATGGGACACGCACAAATCTTCACATTCGGCACAGGCACTGCTGACACCCCCTTTAGCATAGAGGCTTGGATTATTTATCCAATCGTAAGTGCATCTAACATCGTCACAAAAGGCGAGTCTGGCAACGGGGAATGGGTTTTCGGTATCAACGGTAACGGGCAGCTTGCAGCCAGGGTTGTAGACCTGTCAGCAGGCGCTGACGCCACACGCACGTCAGTTCCCGCCGTTCCACTTAACGAGTGGGTGCACGTGGCTTTCACCTATACCGGGCTGAACAAGATGACAGGCGCTGCGTTTTTCATAAACGGCGTGGAAGTTTCAGCCACAGTCAACAACAACCCGTCGTACGTTGCCATGGAGAATACTAATTATGCAGTGACAATAGGCACCGGAACAACTTCATCAGGAGGAACCATACGGAGCTTCAACGGCACAATCGACGAAGTCCGCATCCTGAACGTCGCGAGGTCGTAAACCTATCTCCTGTGTATTTTTATGACGTCCAGATCCTTTGCCACGCACTTGCAGCCCAGGAGTTCAGAAACAGAAGGCCTTGTCCGGCCGTTGTCGCCGGAGACAAGTTCCTTGATATAGAGGCCCGCCTCGCCCTTGACGATAAGTTCAAATTTGTTCTTTGTGAGCAGTCTGGCTTTTATTCGCCTTACGTTTTTTTTCCTTAACCTATCTGCCCGTCTGTGAAGAACGCGTTGCGGCGTGTTCTGCCTTATAAGCTTCAGCGAAGCCAGTTTTTTCAGCTCCTTTCCGGAAATTTTCTTGTCGCACAAAACAATTGCCCTGTAGCTCTTGTCGAGTTTTGCTTCTTTTATTTCCCTTACCTGCTGTATATTCGATGGTTTTATGTTCCTGACCCTGACATCTTTTCCTATTTTCTTTGAAAGTTTTTTCAGGTTCAATCTCCTTTTTTGGGGATTTAGTATTTCCAGCACAAACGGCCGCCACGCCAGACAGCGCGCGTCTATGTCCTCACGGCCCATGCCGTGAAGCTTGTGACCTTTTCCGTTTGCCGCAAGCATGAACGGCTTTGCAATTATCTGCTCCACGCTTGTCTTGTATTTGCCCGAAGGCCACTTTGTCTGCGGTATTCCCCTCACGAGCTTCTGGTACTCGCCGTATATGAAAAGGGGGTTAATCTCTATCGCCACTTTCTTGTTTTCTATGTCCAGTATAACATTGACGTCCGGATTCTTCGGCTCGAATTTTGCGTGCAGAATTCTTTCGATTTTCTTTCCAATTTCCCTGTTTATCTCCGCCTTGATTGGTTCGCAGTAATCAATGCCTGCCCGTTCCCACAGTTCCTCTTCTCTGGTTATCAGGTCAAAAGACAGTTTTGTGCCTACGAGGAACGTCCTGAACTCGTAATTTTTTGCCTTTGCTGCTGTCTTGCCGGTCCATTTGTCAAGGCCTGAGAAAAAATCCCCGCACACAGAACATTTTTTTCTTTTTGGTATCTTGGCCACGAGATTATGGAACTTGAAACCGGAAAAATTAGACATTTCCATGTTTTCTGTTCCGCCCTTTTCGTTATCGATGCTCATCGCCGCCAAAGACCTTATCAATTCTCCGCGTTCAGAATTGCCGTAACCGCTAAGCAGCTGGCCGAACTGGCGGCCAAGGCAATTATTGCATACAGGCTGGGCCAGAATTTTCCTAGACTTTTCAAGAATGTCCATAAGAATCTTAAACAGATATAAACGGCAAGTTATAAATATAGATTATGGAAGGCATAACACCTGTCATAGCCATAATTCTTTTGCTCCTGATAACAATTTCGATTGTGGGCTTCGCCTTCGTCTTCTTCGCCAGAACAACAGAAACGGCAGCTGCATCAGGCGAGGAGCAGCTGAAACAGCAAACCGCTTCTGCCGGAACAACAATCAGAATAGATACAGCAAGTGAAAATAAAATCTATGTAAGAAACACAGGAACCGTTGACATGCCGTCTAATTCATTGAAGGCGTTTGTTGACGGAACACAAGTAGATTTAAGTTCGGACCCCTTAGGAAAAGGCTCTTTCGGGACCGTAACATTGGACATGTCAAAGCTTCCTAAAACATCAGGAGAGCACACCCTGAAGGTTACGAGCGGAGGCAATACTGATACGTTAAAAATAAATTATCCCGTGGTTGGTGTCCTGAATATAGTGCCATTCAACAGCGGCGGTGCAGGCGCGCCTACAGCAACAGAGCTAGATTCTGTACTTAACGGGATTAACGTAGCGCACGAGCTTGTCAGCGATGTAAATACGTGGGCAGATAACATGAAAACAGGAAAATATGATATTGTGGTGGTCCCTTACAATCATGATCTGCCTGTTTTCAAGACTACGTGTACCGTCAACACCGGTTCCGTACCCTACACATCTTCCTGCCAGGGTGATCCGAATAATGATATCTGGATTATAACAAAGAACTTCATCAGCGGTGGCGGAACATTCATAGGTTCATGGGCTATACCGTTCTATTGCTTTGATTATTGGACAGGTTCTGGATGGACTGTATATAAAGGCGCTTCTGGAAGCGAGTATTCTGCCGGCAACTGCTGCGGCGGCTGCGGTTCATGTCCGAACCCACCAGCTGCCGGATGCTTTGAGACGCCCGAGAGATTCTACACCATAGGCTTTGGCTCGCCTGCTATAGGAGCGTGGTGTGGCGAATGGTGCTGGGCTAATGAAAATCATATAGCGGTGACGCAGGAAAGCAGCAATATATTTTCTAGTGTCCCAGCTGCTGCAAAAGATCCTGCTGCATTTTCTGGCTGGTATCGCACTACAGGCAATCTGGATTATAATTTCTTTGCTGTCCACGACAGTTCGCATAACTTGGCATCAGGAAATCAGAATCTGCTTTACGGCGGGGCCAAAAAATACGGAAGCGGCTATTTCATCTGGATGTCCGGGACCAGCTTATTCGACCCCTCCGACTCACCACAGGCTAATAACGCATGGAGAGACCTGATTAAGTGGATATACAAGCAGAAAAAGTAGCGGGGGGAAGATTTGAACTTCCGACCTTTACCCGATAAGATACCGCTCTTATCTCCGGGTGTCCTAGAACGGCCTATGGGCCATTTGCAGAGCATTAATTTTTATAATGTTCTTCGACGAGCACTCCAGGCTGCTCTACCCCGCTATCTCATGATTTTATCTTTTCTTGTTTGAGTATAATCGACGACAAATTATTAAAACACAAGACAAAATTTTCATCTCACTTCTTTTTAATCTTGTTTCATCCATAGATTACGCATGAAAATCCTTGGCATCGACGAAGCCGGCCGCGGCTGCGTTGTCGGTCCTTTGGTGATGTGCGGCTATCTTGTCGATGAAAAAAATGTTTCCGGGCTTAAAAAGATTGGCGTCAGGGACTCGAAGCTGCTTAGTCCGTTGCAGAGAAATAAACTGATTCCAAAACTGGAAAAGCTTGCGTCAGACGTTGTTTTGATCAAAATTCCTGCCGGGGAAATAGATAAGATGCGGACCATCACCAATCTGAACAAGATTGAGATAGAGCGCATGGCCCAGATAATAAACGCATTTAACCCGCATAGGGTCATCATCGACGCTCTTGAAGCCAACGAAAACAAGTTCAGGAAAAAAATAGCCGGGCTGGTAAACAACGGCTGCGAAATAGTTGCGGAGAATTTCGCCGACAAGAATTACGTCGAGGTAGGCGCGGCCTCTATAATGGCAAAAGTCACGAGGGACAAGGAAATAGATGAATTGCAAAAAGGCTTTGCAGATTTCGGCTCCGGCTACCCTTCCGACGAGAGGACTATTAATTTTTTAAAGGATTGCGTGAAGAGTAATAGGGGGTTCCCCGCCTTTGTCAGGAAAAGCTGGTTGACCGTCCGCTGGATTCAGGAAGAAATACAGCAAAGGAAAATCTCATCTTTCTGATATATTGAAGGTCAAACTGTAAATTCGAGAGAAGTGAGTGCATGCTGGAAAAAATGAAATATTATTTTGACAGGGAATTGCTGTCGGTGTTAACATACTCAATAATAGCCGTGATTGCAGGCTACATCTCCTTTCTCGTTAACCAGCCGAAGGCAGCCCTGGTAGTGATGGCGGCGTTTCTCGCAATTTCAACGCTCTTCATCCGTTTTGCCCTCCGGATAAGAGAGAAATACAACTGGTATCTTAAAAACGGCGTAATGGTTTTCTTGTTCGTCTGGTTCATTGCATGGACGTTGTTTTATAATCTGAATATAGTGATTTAGGTATAGTGTCAAGACAGAGATTTGCGAAGCAAATATTCCTAGTATGGGCATCCCCATATGGTTTTTGATACAAGCGATACCACCAGTCTCGGACTGGTGGTTCGTGGTGCAAGGTGGAACAATGTTCCACCTGCATAGATGGAATCGTAGATTCCATCTTATGTAAAAAACTTTGTCGGTAATATACAATGATGCAAGAAGGACTTGCGAGTCCTTCTGCACGGAAGGAACTCAGTTCCTTCCTGTGCCACCGGTCCACTCAAAGAACCCTGGGTTCTTTGGTGCAGTATTGACCGGTGGAGACAAAGATTTTTCACAAGGTAGCTGTCCTTCTGCCCATATTCTTTACATTTTATTAATTGAAATCTTGCGTTCCACTGTTTTCGTGCAGAAGCCAAAGGCTTCTGGCGACTTAGAAAAGCTATGCTTTTCTCAAGTCAAACAGTGGTAAAGCAGTGGAATGCGGGATGCATTCGAATGACTTCGTCATTCGATGTGCCAAAGAACTTCGTTCTTTGAGCATAAAAAACACTGCCATATTCATCAGAAAACCCTTCGAGGGTTTTCTGTGAACTCCAGAAATCTCTGATTTCTGCGAGTTATCAGTGGCTAAAGAAATCTCGTAGAAGCCACTGCATTGCTGCAAACAGCTTTAAGATGTTTGAGCTCTCAAAGAACTTCAAAGAAGTTCTTTGCAGATATGCAGTGGTTTTTCACAATATAAAGGTTACAGATAATGATTTGAAAGTGATAGCATGTTGCGCACGCATTATTCTTCTGAAATCCAGCCCGAGATGAGCGGCAAAAAGGTTACAGTTGCCGGCTGGGCGAGGAATATAAGAGAGCACGGCGGATTGATGTTCCTTATAGTTGCCGACAACTCTGGCGAAATGCAGGTGACAGCCAAGAAAGGGGCAGTAAGCAATGCCGTGATTCAAGAGCTTTCGGCCGTTTCCAAAGAAGACGCAATTTCCGTCACCGGCGTCGTAAAGAAGAACGAAATAGCTCCCGGAAAGAGGGAAATAATACCCGAAAAGATTATTATTTTAGGGAAAGCAGAATCGCCTCTGCCGCTGGACCTGAAAGTCAAATCCAATCTGGATACGCGGCTGGATTGGCGGTTCCTTGATCTCAGAAAGCCCGAAGTACGGGCGATTTTCAGGATAAAGGACGTCGTCCAGAGAAGCTTCGTCAGGTACCTGGAAGAAAACGGCTTTATTCTGGTTAATACGCCGCAGATAGTCGCTGCAGCAACCGAAGGCGGTGCTAACCTGTTCCCGATTTCATATTTTGACAGGGAAGCGTTTCTGGGCCAGTCGCCGCAGCTCTACAAGCAAATGCTCATGGCTTCCGGGCTCGACAAGGTAATCATTGTTGTTCCCGTATTCCGCGCAGAAGAGCACGACACAAGCTTTCATCTGAATGAAGCAACCCAGATGGACATAGAGATGGCTTTTGTCAGCGACGAGCAGGATGCGCTGAAATACATGGACGGCGTTATCAGCTATATTTATTCGCGCGTGGGCGAGGAATGCAAAAATGAACTGGAGCTTCTTGAAAGGAATATTTCTGTTCCAAAATCAGTAAAGCAGCTGACATACGACGATGCCCTCAAGCTGGTGAAAGACAAAATAAAAATAAAGTGGGGGGACGACCTGACGCCGGAAGCCCAGCGCGTAATTTGCAGCCATTACAACCCCGTCATCGTAACGAAATGGCCAACAGACATCCGTGCATTTTACGCAATGCCTGAGCCCGGGAACGAAAAGATCTGCCGCGCTTACGATATGCTCATTGACGGCATAGAAGTTTGTTCAGGCGCCCAGAGAATCCACGACCACGACAAGCTTGTGAAAGAAATGCTTCGCAGGAAAATGAATCCGAAGAATTTTGAATTCTATCTTAACGCCTTCCGTTACGGGATGCCGCCGCACGCCGGATGGTCATTCGGGTTGGAACGGCTGACCATGGCCATAACAGGCGCCAAAAACATCCGCGAATGCGTCTTATTCCCGCGCGACAGGAAAAGGCTGATGCCATAGTAATTTCAATGCATTACGGCCCAATTTTATATTTATAAACTCTGAAGAACAAATAACAACTATAAATAATATGGGATACGACATCTTCGAAGAACAGAGTTCTTCGAGATTCCAAAGAACCTACGGTTCTTTGAGAACATCGTCGTAGAAACCAAAATAAAAATTATTATAGATGTGGGGTATATGGCTAGAAAAAGACCGGCAAGAAAGAATAACTATCATAAACACAGGCCGTCTGTATTGACGAAAGACGAATTTCATCTGAATCCTCATGACGAGGAGAAACTTCTGCTTTTTGTTGCAGGCATGCTGTTTGGAGTAGGCGTGTCAGTCAGCATAGTCACCACCTTTTTCTGGTTCAGCGGCTTGGCGACGGCACTGATAGGCGCTGCGCTGTTTCTGATAGAATACAGGTCTGGGAGCAGAAGATAAATCTTTATATGAGAAAAAATCCATCATAAGATTATGCCCAAAGCCATAACGCCCGTAATCTCCGTGATTCTTCTTCTTCTCGTAACAATCTCCATAGTCGGCTTCGCGATGATTTTCTTCACGCGCTCGGTGACAG
>JACPAG010000002.1 GCA_016180945.1 Candidatus Aenigmatarchaeota archaeon
TTCTTAACAGCAAAAGCGTCCTGAACTTCTTTTGGTATTGCAATGACTTCAGAATCTCCAAGTTCCCTCACCTTTATTGTCATAGGATGTTTTTTCAGTTTCTTCATTGTCAATACTTTCTCTATATCATCGCTGTAGTCTATATTTTTGCATTTAGGGCATTGCCAGCCTCTTACGCCTGTATTGTCAACTAAAAAGGTCTTCGGTTTCATCCAGCCGCCGCAATCACATTTTACATCATCTTCATAAACTGATTTCGCTTTCATATCACTCCCCCGACTATTAGACAAAACTCACGTGTCTTATTCTCCAATATTTCTCAAATCGTGTCCTGCTGGTCATCAATTCTATAACAATCTTCAGCGTCTTGCCGTTGTACTTCATGCATTTTTCTTGTACAGTTCTTTTCCGCTTCGACTTTGAGCAATCATAAGATTCCTTAAGCAACTTCTCAATATCCTCCAAGGACAGGCCCAAGTACTCCAATTCTCTGAAAGCTTTCTCAGTTACCGCCCTGATTGGTATACTCTTGTACTCAGGCATATTTATCTATATCAGATATCTTATATAGATATCTTTATAAGGTTAAAAATGAGCTGATACTACTTTATAAAAATGGTGTGTAATTATGAAAAAAGTCCTTCTTGACACGAATTTTTTGCTTGTGCCGTTCCAGTTCAAGGTTGACGTATACGAAGACATGCGGAAATTCGGCGAACCCATGACGCTGGATTCGTGCGTAAGGGAATTAAGACGCCTGGAAAAGGGGCGGACAAAAGATTCTCTCTACGCAAAAGCTTCGCTGATTTTATTGAAGATGAAAAAACTGAAAATAGAGAAAAGCCCTTACTCGTCGGATACGGCTATAATTAAATATGCGAAGCTGCATGACTGCCCTGTGGCGACGAACGACCGGAAACTTATTAAAAGGTTGAAAAGCAATGGCATAAGGATTATCAGGCTGAGGCAAAGGAAGCTTTTGATGGAAGAATAGAATTTAAAAAGATGATTCTGTATGATGGAAGTAATTCTATTCGTGGGTTTTCTCTCACTCATATTCTCTGCCCTTTTTGCATTTTCAGTCCTAAGGAAACCGCAGGGCAGCGGGGCAATGATGCGCATAGCCAGGGCGATTCAGGAAGGGGCCAGGGCCTTTCTTAACAGGCAGTACAAGACCGTTTCCCTGTTCGCAATTATCATAGCCGCATTGCTATATGCAACGCTTGGCGTTGCAACCGCCTTGTCCTTCGTCGCCGGTGCGTTCCTTTCTGCGTTAGCCGGATATATCGGTATGATGGTTTCGATAAAGGCAAACGTCCGCACCGCGCAGGCAGCGACCAAAGGGTTGAAAGATGCATTGGCCGTCTCTTTCCGCGGCGGTGCTGTAAACGGATTGGCCATAGTAGGAATGGGCATTCTTGGCGTCGCATTTTTGTATACGGTCTACGGCAACCCTAATCTTATCGTCGGCTTTGCGTTCGGCGCATCGCTTGTTTCATTATTCGCCCGTGTCGGCGGCGGCATCTACACAAAAGCCGCAGACGTGGGCGCGGACCTTGTTGGCAAAATAGAAAAAAACATTCCGGAAGACGACCCGAGAAACCCGGCTGTCATTGCCGACAACGTCGGTGACAACGTCGGCGATTGCGCGGGCATGGGCGCCGACCTCTTCGAGAGTTACGTGGTAACGCTTATAGCAGCGATGATTTTAGGCGCAGCCGTGCCAAACGGTATCTTGTTTTCACTGGTTATAGCAGCTGTCGGCATTGTCGCCTCAATAATCGGCATATTTTTTGTAAGGACAAACAACCCAGAAAGGATATGGCCTGCGCTGAACCGTGGACTTATCGCCTCGGCTGCCATATCCATGATCGGCTTTTACTTTGCAACCCGGTATCTTTTCAGCGGCCTTAACCTGTTTTATGCAGCCCTTACCGGCCTGATCACAACGATAATAATTGCAAATATAACTGACTACTATACGTCCAAGCAGAAAAAACCAGTGCAGAAGATTGCGAAAGCCTCTGAAACCGGCGCTGCAACTAATATCATAGCAGGCCTTGCCTTGGGCATGAAAACAACGCTGCTGCCTGTGATTGTGATATCCGCTGCTATTGTTATCTCGTTTTACTTCGCCGGCGTTTTCGGCATCGCAATGGCCGCTCTTGGGTTGCTGTCATTGACAGGCATCGTGATGAGCATAGACACATTCGGCCCGATTAGCGACAACGCAGGCGGCATTGCCGAGATGGCAAAGATGAACAAGAAAGTGCGTAAGGTTACGGACGCACTGGATGCTGTTGGCAACACGACAAAGGCGACAACAAAAGGAGTTGCTATAGCAAGCGCCGCCCTGTCTGCGCTAGCCCTGCTCGTTGCATTCATCGAAGCGGTTAATCTAAAAAGCATCGATGTGACCAAGTCTAAAGTGTTGGTAGGTCTGATTATTGGCGGCATGATACCATTCCTGTTTTCATCCTATCTGATGAAAGCTGTCGGGAATGCAGCCCATCTGGTTGTCAAAGAAGTTCGCCGCCAGTTCAAAGAGATAAAAGGGCTGATGAGTGGCAAGGCGAAGCCCGACTACGCAAGATGCGTTGACATATCAACAAAGGCGGCGTTGCGCGAGCTTGTTATGCCGGCATTGATTGCTGTTGCTTCTCCTGTACTGGTTGGCTTGCTTTTAGGCGCTGAAGCATTAGGCGCGCTTCTGATTGGTTCAGTAGTTTCCGGCCTTCTTCTGGCTTTAACGCTTGCCAACGCAGGCGCTGCATGGGATAACGCCAAAAAATACATAGAGGACGGCAACCTCGGCGGCAAGGGCAGCGAAACGCATAAAGCCGCAGTGATTGGCGACACAGTAGGAGACCCGTGTAAAGATACTGCGGCCCCGGCAATTAATTCTTTAATCAAAGTGATGAACACGTTGTCGGTAGTGTTAGCGCCGCTGATTGTGGCATATGCGGTTCAATAAAGCTTTAAAACTTATTCACCCAAAGAACATATGTTCTTTATGAGTTTGTTATTTTTTGACTAGAAGAGAGACCACAGAAACGAATACTAAATATAATTATTATAATAATATGGCGATCGACTTGCAGAGGAAAGTGCAAATTCATAAATTATAAATAATATGGCACTCGACTTTGCGGAGCAAAGGGGAGATGTTCAAAATCCTGACAGTCAAAGATGAAGTGCGTGTCCCGCCTGTGAAATTTGACCTCGAACTGAACGAGGCTGTTAAACAAAGCCTTCAGGAAACAATAGAAGGGAAACTGAACCCGGATGTGGGCGTGTTTCTCGCCGTCACGGAGATAGTAAACATAGGCGAAGGCAAGATTGTTCCGGAAGACGGCGCAATATTTTACCCGGCCGAATTCAGGGCGCTTACTTATATGCCCGAACTGAACGAAATAGTCCTGGGCGAAGTCGTTGATGTAACAGAATTCGGCGCATTCACGCGCATCGGGCCTATAGACGCCCTGGTGCACGTCAGCCAGATAACAGACGACAAGCTTGCATACGACCCGAAAAACTCCATATTCACCGGCAAGAAGACTGGTTCAAGACTAAAGGAAGGCGACATAGTCCGCGCGCGCGTGGTCGGCGTATCCCTCGGCAAGGGCCGCAGCAAAATATCATTGACCATGCGCCAGCCATCATTGGGCGCGTTGGAATGGATTGAAAAGGGCAAGAAGAAAAGGACGGAGAAAAAGTGATTTGAATGGTAGATAAAACAAGGGAATTTTTAAAAGGCCTTTCACAAAGCCCTGAATACAGAACATTGGTTACCGGTTATGTTAGCGGGTTTGGTGATTTGCATAATTATAGAGCTGCTGTTACCGCCATGATAGAAGATTTTAGAAGACGAGGATATGCAGCTATTGAAGATAGCGCGCATCGGCAAGCTGCACAAAGTAACAAACCGCCGGCTGCTATGGAACCGACTATAAAGCATAATAAAGAAAAGCTTGATGAAGCTATTGATAGGGAGACCGGAAAATTTATTCCAATATGGGCCCAATTAGGCGTTGAGGTAGGTGTTTAATTATGGTTCGCCGCGCATGCCGTGACTGCAAAAGAATCGTAAAAAGCACGACCTGCCCTGTGTGCAAGACGAACAACACGACGACAAATTTTCAGGGCACGATAGTCATATTCGACGTCAGCTCGGAAGTGGCCAAAAAACTGGGCATAACGGCTCCGGGAACGTACGCGATAAAAGTCTGATTCTCGAATACTTGTAAATCAGGCGTAATTGGATTCTGGAAACGTTTATCAATAGGTCCGACGCATAGTTATTCGGATGAAACCGATTTACATTATCGTATTTGTCCTGATTGGGTTAAGCGTTGTCCATGCTGACATAGACGTCTTGACCAGCGCAGGTTCTGCGGATTATAGCGTATTCCAAAGGAATGAGAACCTGTCGACGCTTGTTCTGAACAACGAAAATGGCGCTACAATAAGACAAACCGGCGAGGGCGTCGAATCGCTGATCGATGTTGCTGCCGGCATAAATGAAATTGATTTTTTGACGGCTAAGCCGGATTCGAAGACTGACGGGCTCGTGAACAACAAAAATTATCTTGTTGACAACGGCTACATGAACAGCGGCAAAGTCCCCGTCATAGTCATGTTCGACCTTGAAAAAAGCAACGAAGCCGGCGGTCTCGGGATAAGCTCGTTCTCGGATCCGTTTGAGACGGCCAAACAGTCTGTTTTATCAGCATTAAGAGGCTCGTCCCTGGGCATAAGCTCGTCTGACATGACAGACGTAAAAGACCTCAAAATAATCGACGCGATCGCACTGGAAGCCGAAGAATCAGGGCTGGCGGAAATAGAAAAGCTGGACGTGGTCAAAAAAATAGAGCTTGACCGGCGTGTTGATATCCTTCTCTCGGACAGCGTCCCGTTAATAAATGCGACGCAGCTCTGGAAAGAGCTGGTGAACAATACAAATGTGACAGGGGTTAATGTGTCAATTGCGATAATAGACACAGGCGTTGACTACACGCATCCGGACCTCGGCGGTTGTCTGGGGTCAGGATGCAAGGTCGTGGGCGGCTACGATTTTATAAACAATGATGCAAACCCGATGGACGACCACGGCCACGGAACGCATGTTGCGGCAACCGCGGCCTCGAACGGCTCCTTAAAGGGTGTCGCGCCTGACGCGAAAATATACGCGTATAAAGTCCTGAGCTCAGGCGGTTCCGGAAGCTACTCGCAGGTTATTTCAGGCGTCGACCGTGCCACTGACCCGAACAACGACGGGAATTATTCCGACCATGTGGATATTCTTAGCATGAGCCTTGGCGGCTGGGGAGACGAAGACTCGTCTTTATCAGCAGCTGTTGACCGGGCCGTTGAGCGCGGAGTAATTTCAGTCGTCGCCGCCGGCAACAGCGGAACATCGACTAATGCAATCGGCACGCCAGGCTCTGCAAGAAAGGCAATAACCATAGCAGCCTCTGACAAGAGCGACGCCGTCGCATATTTCAGTTCGCGCGGACCAACGCCAAAAAACAATCTCAAGCCTGACGTGGCAGCGCCTGGCGTCAACATCTGCGCTGCGGAATGGGATTCGGCATGGAGCAGCAGGAGATGTTTCGACAGCCAGCACGTGTCCATCTCCGGCACGAGCATGGCCACGCCTCATGTAGCCGGCCTGGCTGCATTGATAAAACAGGCGCACCGCGGCTGGAGTCCGGAAAACATAAAATCCGCTATAATTACAACAACGAAGGACGTGGGCTATACCATATGGGCACAAGGAACAGGTCGCATTCAGGCATTGAAGGCCTTTAATGCCTCGGTAGCGACAGGCCCGGCATCCATATCGTTCGGCGAGGTATCCGGCTCGAATATATCCTATTTATTCAACATCACCAACCTTGGAAACTCGACTATTGAGCTGAATATCTCAGTCACGAATATCACGGACGGAACGACGACGTACATAAAAGGCGCTGTCAACCGCACAAACCTTTCGCTGGCTGCTTACTCGAACATAACCCTTAACCTGACAATAGACACAACAGGCATGACAGGCAATCTTTACGGTTATATAAACATCTCAGACAGCGCAAGCAATTACAGGGTGCCTTTTGCGTTTGTCAAGGTATCAAAAATAACCGTTACCGTCGACCATTCAAGAAGCATAGCGCCTTCGCTGTTCGCTTTGCACAATGCTGACATGTCCATAACGAGGTCTGCTTATCTGTGGTGGGATTATACAGGGAAAAACTACACGTTCTCCGTTCCGAGCGGGAATTATACTGTATATGCAATAGGCGATGCGAATAACAGGAGCCTTGCTTATATTCTTGTGAGCAATGCATCCCTTTCAGAGGGGGCGTCCAGTATTGTTCTTAACACGTCAGATGCCAGCGTGTTTACAGTCAAAGCAGAGCAGAACAACGGCAGCTCATTGGAACTGGACAAATGGTTTTTAGGAGTCGGGAGAAAAAGCCCCAAATATTATTCTATAGTCAAAGGCTATCTTGGCGCTTTCGGGCTCGTAGGCAACAGGACCATTTATATAAGCAACACAAGCGCATTCGACCCCGGGATGAACTTCACCGCCTACTATTTTGGACATCCGGCGAGGTCAAAGCTTTCAACAGAGAGCGATTACACATGGTCAGACGAAACGTTCACTGCCGCAGATGAACTCTACTTTGCAGGATGGGTATTCAACAACGTCTCATCCGCCACGGCAAAAACGCTGAACTACTCGCAGACCGACTTTACCCAGTACAACCTTACCTACAATTATCCCGGCTACGACCCGAGCGAAAACGCGAACTTCCAGAGCTATGCCGCAATAAATTTCTGGATATCCCCTGCTATATGGTTTGACATGTCGTCCTGGATATACCAGTCAGCGCCGTTGACAAGGACAATAAACATCAGGAATACGACAACATTTGGTTTCTGGCACTATATGCAGATAAACTATCTAAGAAACTCCTCTTTAGGCGGTGACTGGAGGAGCGAATTTGCCGCTGTCGTAGGCCAAAGCGAGCACGACAGCAACATAACCTTTGTATGGCCTTACGGCAGCAGGAGCACGGAAAGCAGAACCCTCTTTTTTGGCACGGCGTACACGCCAAGCTACTTTGAGAACACAAACACCTCAATAAATCTTGCGAAATACATTCTTCGTGGTTATACCAATGAGACTCACATAGAAAAAGCGGGCAGCGTTTCTTGGTACTCGTCTGATGGTACGAGCGGTGTTGTCAACCTGCCAAGGCCGAACATTACAATCTATAGAAACGGGGCGCATTACTATACATCAAATAGCCCGGGCATATGGCGGATTACAGACTCTGTATGGGCATCAAGCGGCGCTTATATTGTTAACATTAC
Source organism: Candidatus Aenigmatarchaeota archaeon (assembly GCA_016180945.1). Classification (GTDB taxonomy): domain Archaea; phylum Aenigmatarchaeota; class Aenigmatarchaeia; order GW2011-AR5; family GW2011-AR5; genus JACPAG01. Next base: position 7,378 of record JACPAG010000002.1, read on the forward strand.
GCTGCCAACCGCCTATCCGCTGTATAACATAACAATAATAACAGCGAACTTTACGCTGCCGTCCACTGACGTGAACCCGCCGAGGCTCAACAGCTTCAACATGTCGCCGAGATTTGACATAAACTCGACGCAGCGTATTACATTCAACATAACAGACGGATCAATAAAAAACGTGAGCGCGTATTACAGTCATGACAGAACTACATGGCTTGAATTCAACGTAAGCAACTCCGGTTCCTTTTACAACGGCACAATCAATGTGACAAATTCCAGCGCTGCCGGGATTGATATAAAATTAGTCTCTTTCGACAACGCTGGGAACGGCGTGACGTACCAGATCAACACGCCGTCCCTGCTTGCTGTAACGCCTAATATATCGCTGAGCGTCTCGTCCACAAACGTGAACAGGGGGACAACTATATACGCCAGCGGTATCGTGAGCGCTGCAAGGAATCTTGCCCAATTGCGGCTGGAGCATTTTATTGACGATGTATTCCATATGTACGACAGGACGGGTTACGGGTATGGCACATCCACGTATTTATTAGGCAAATACAATTTCTTCTGGACAGTGCCTGCGGACCAGGCAACAAGCCCGGTTGCCGTAAAGGCAAGGTTTAATGGCACGGGAGTTTACAGTCCTGTTGACAAATCAGTAAACATCACGGTCAATATACCCCAGACAGGCATGCCGCAGTATTCCAATATAGTTGTTTTCCCGTCATCGCCGGACGCAAACGATAATATAACAATAAATTCCACGTGGACCATATCGGGCAGCACGATAGACAGGGTCTTATTCGAATCAAACCACACAGGCACATTAACAAACTACTCGACAAGCAGCGTCAGCACGAAATACAACTACACGATAAGAGGAACGGGCCTGAACGCAGGCATAATAGTTTCTTACAGGTTTATAGCAAACAACACAGCTGGCGTAAGAAATCTGACGCCGGTGCAGACATTCACGATAAGTTCCGTGAGCACAAATATAAGCGCCGGGCAGGCTTCCAATGTCGTGAACCCGTCCCAGAACAATACGTTGTGGTGCGATTATGCGGAGGCAGGCGTCGGTGATATAACAGATGCTACGGTCTACGCAGAAATAGACAGCGCAAACAATACAATGACATACGCTACAAACAGATACGAATACAACTACAGCAACTCCCAGACCGGCTCGAAAACATGGACGTGCATTGCGAACAAAACAAACTTTGCTTCAAAAAGATCGCAGGCGTCTTTTGCCATATCCGAGACTAACGCGCCGACATTCACAAACATAACAACATCGCCCGATGCCAAATACAGGGATTCGAACACAACGTTGAATACAACATGGTCTGACGATTCCGGTCTGAGCCATGTCATATTCTCGTCTAATTTCAGCGGCGTGTGGAGAAATTATACTGTTGTGGTGGGCCCTTCGTCGCCGTATGTTGTCCGCTACAATGTGACGAACCTTACAAACGGACAGGTCGTGGGGTGGAAATATTTTGTTAACGACACCTCAGGGAACATGAACTCCCAGATGCCAATACAGTCGTTTACCGTGCAGAACAGGGTAACATCCATAATCCTGGACTCTAACGATGATGGCAAGGGCTGGGGCGAGAGGTGGAATGCAAAGGTCAACGTTTCAGACAGCGATAACGATACACTGAACATAACACTGTACGCCCGGCCACTTGGCGCTGAATGGTCTCTCAAGAACAGCACTGTTTCCAGCGGCACAGTCTCGCTGAATTTCTCCATGAATTCGTCCTTCTATAATGAGAGTGAATTAATGATAAATGTCAGCGATGGCTTTTCCGTCAACTCGACGTCTGTAAACCTGACGGTCGACAAGGACGATGTGACCGTTACGGTTGTCTCCGGCCACAACAACAGCGTTTTACGATACGGCGCCAACGCAATTTTACTGGGAATAAGGGTTTATGACGCGGATGCCGGGGAATACGTGAATAACATAGAATCAAGGATTATATGGACCAAAGACGGCTCGATACCTTATGATGACGAAAGAAGCTGCATATCATCAAACGGCTACTGCAATACAACGCTCGACGCCGACACGAGCTTCACAATAAGCTACCAGAACTTCACCGGCGGGACGCTGCCTAACAGCTCGCTGTACAAAGAGATCAACGCCACGCCAGAATTATTTTTTGTGAATGGCACTTTATTCACGTCGGTAAACGGGCCTTTCGGCGTCAAGAACAGGACAGAAGCAATATACCTCAACACAACTGTTACAGATGACATCTCCAACACCATAACTCCAGATAGTGTGTTTTTAGAGTACAAGCATGCCCAGGAAAACTCGTGGAAGTCGTGCACGCCTGTCACGGACGAATCGGACGGCTTGTACACATGCGCAGTAAACGCAACAAACCTGTCTTTAGGCATGTACGGCGTCCGTTACTCCGCATCCAAGACAAACTACACATCAGCAAACATAACAGTGCCGCACCAGTTTGTCATTGCAAATATTGTGCGGTTCACGACAAGGGCAAACTTCACGGCGAACAGCACGAAAGAAATACCGGCCAGGCACCCGGATTTCAATGCCACCTTCCAGTTTGTGCTAAGACAAAATCTCACGGACGGCGAATTCAACGTTACGTTCAATTCAACAAACCCCGCAACTATAAATCTCAGTGTTGCCGAAATAGGCAGGTATCTGTCTATAAATGCCAGCTCCGAGCTTCTCTCCAACATGAGTTATGTAATAATAAAGGTGAACTACACCGACGAAGAGGTCAACCAGTCCGGCGTGGTTGAGGAGTCCTTGAGGCTTTACCATTTCAACGGAACAAACTGGACAGTCCTGGACCCTCCTCTGGGCGGCGTTAATACGACGGAAAACTATGTCTGGGGGAACATCACAACTTTCAGCGACTTCGGCATCGGCGGCAAGAAGATAGATAACGCGTCCTGCACGGCAAATGCCGAATGCAATTCCGGCAATTGCGCTGCTGATTACGACGGCTCCGGCTCCTGGTGCGCCCCCGCCAATTATTGCTCCCATGACTATCTGACTACATATGCTTCAGGCTCAACGTTATGCGACAGCTCTGTGCTTCGTACGTGTTCGTCAGGCTCGTGGTCAGGCCAGACCTGTTCAAACGGCTGCTCCGGAGGCGCCTGTATTTCCAGTTCAACCCCGTCTTCGTCCGGCGGAGGCGGCGGAGGCAGCTCTGTTACAGTTATTGAAACTGCCGCCAAGCCAAGGCAGGCGATACAGTCAACAAAGTACCAAAAAGAAAATCTTGATTTTGTTTTTGAAACTTATGGCATCAGAAAAATAATCGGCAATTTGGTGACAATGGACGATAGAACATTTGAAGGATATAAAACGACGACAAAGCAGGTGCTCGACAAAATATCAATAACCAAGGAAATAGACTCTGAAGAATTGAAGGTCTCTGTAGCATACAGAGGAAACCAGACATTATCCGACTTTTTTGTTTACGACATTGTGCCAAAAACCGTTGCAAACAGCTCAAAGCTGATAAATGTCAGCACGGAGCAGAAGAGCACTGTAAAAGTCGTTGAAGAAGATCCTGTCTACCTGTTCTACTACGAAAAACTTTACCCTGAGGAGAACGTAAGGATAACATATAAAGTAAGCGGCAAAATCAACCAGAGCCTTGCTGATTCCCTTCCCACGCCAATTCTTGCCGCCGGCTCTTACGGAGAACAGAAAGCTGTAACGACCATAACAACAATCCCCGCCGGGAAAGAAGAGGAAAAAGGCAGTTTAGCCGATTACGGGATTATACTCTTGGGGATAGGGCTGATAATAGTCGGGATAGACTATTATCTGAGAATTAAAAATCCAAAGGTATTCAGGCTTCTGAAGAAAGGCAGAAAGAAAGTGAAATTCGTGTTAAAATACCCGGGAGAAAAATAGTTATTTATGTCGTATCGAAACATGGGAAAGTTTTTCCTGTTTTTGTTTCTTAGACTCAGAAATTCTTTCGGTAACTTCGGACATTGTTAACATCATCATAGAAATGAAAGACAGTAGCTATGCTGCACCAAACGTCCAATATATTCAGATGAAAAAATTCAGCAAGGGCAGATTTTATTCGATGAGAATCAAAAAAACAGAAATAGACAAGCTGGAAAAAATGGATTCTGTAAAAAAGGTATGGATAGAAAAGGAATACAAACCGCTTCTTGATGTCGCTGTCCCTTTGGTCAATATAAGCAGTTTCTGGAACAGTGGCTATAACGGCAGCGGCATAAAGGTTTGTGTTTTGGATACCGGCATAAATAAGACGCATCCGGCACTGATTTCCAGGGTTATAAACGAGAGCGACTTTACAGGAAATAATAACCCAAATGATTATAATGGTCATGGAACACACGTAGCAGGCATAGTTGCCAGTACAAATTCAACGTATACAGGAATAGCGCCAGCCGCCTATATTCTAAATGCAAGGGTTTTGCCTGGAACTACAGCAACAGCGATGGAAGGAATGGACTGGTGCGTAGAGCAGGGGGCGCATATACTTTCCATGTCGTTAGGTGCGGCGTCAGAAGCAAACGACGGCTCTGATGCATTATCGGTGTACGCTGATGAGAAAGCAGACTTGGGTAAGATTGTAGTTGCGGCTGCGGCAAACAGCGGTCCTGACGGCGGGGATACGAATTGCAGGACCAGCCGGGATTCGAGCGGCTCTTCTTATTCTTTGTGTTCTCCGGGATTAGCCCATAAGGCTATCACCGTCGGTTCAACCGGAAGTGGAAAATCTTCTACCGCCGATACGATAAGCGGATTTAGCAGCCGCGGCCCGACAGCAGACGAACGCACAAAGCCGGATGTTACGGCACCAGGACAGGTGATAACGTCAGCCAATGCAGGATATTTGAGCGGCACGTTGTGGACCAATAAGCAGGGGACCAGCATGTCAACCCCTGTTGTGGCCGGCTTAGCCGCACTGATGCTGCAGGCCAGAAACATGACGCCGGAAGAAATGAAAGCCCTGCTGATGAATACGGCAATTAATTTGGGCGCATCCGGAAAAGACAACAGCTACGGAGCCGGCAGGGTAAACGCCTCAAAAATTTTCAATGAAATAAATAACACAGCCCGGGCTTCTGTCAGAAACGAATCCAGAATACACAATATATTCGTATCTTCAGGAACAGAAATAAAAGCTACCTTGTACTGGCCCGAGAATTATTCGCTGCATAACGACTTGAATCTGTATCTTTTGGACCCCGGCGGTAACGTGAAAGCATCTTCTTTATCGGTTAATAATACGGATGAAATGGTAAATTTTTCAGCGCCGTTTTCAGGAAACTGGAAATTGTTAATCAATGGTTCCAATGCCACCCAAGTTTATGCGATTGCATCCAGTTTCAGACCATCCGAACAGATGTATCTGGCAGCCCGGAATATTTCCAATATGACAGTATACCATCAGATTAATGTAACAGGCAGCTCAAGATTGACGGTAAACCTTGATTGGAATTCCAGCGGTGTCGATATGGATCTCTATCTGTACAATACGACCGGCTCTCTTGTAAACTATTCCAACGCCACCAGCACGAATTATGAAAATGTTTCAGTAAACGGCCAAACAGGCATATGGCTGGCAAGAGTCGTAACCAATGCAAGCGTTTCCTATTCTTTAAGCTCGAACTTTTCTATCGGCCCGCAAATTATGGATGACGTACCCCCAACCGTCGCAATAACAGAACCGCTTAACGCGACCTACCCGCAAAACTTTACGCTTGCCTTCACTGTAATAGAAAATCTGGATATTGCTGTAGCCTGTTCAATGACGCTCGATAATTCAGCAACGCCATTAGGCTCTGTATCCAGCAATTCGCCTGTCGTGCGGAACTTTTCAGCTGCTCACGGAAGTCATAATGTTTCTGTATCTTGTTCTGACAGCGCAAACAATACAGGAAATTCTGCAGTTATGAATTTTACAACAGACAGCATTGCACCAAGCATAACATTCGTCTCTCCATCCGATGAAAACAATAGCGCTGTCGGCAGAAATTATACATTTATCAATGCAAGTATAACCGATACAAATGTAATAGATTCCTGCATACTTGAATGGAGTGGAACTAATCAGTCTATAAACAAAATCGGTTCTGGAAATTCAGTTACGTGTTACATAAATAAGACTGACGTAGATGGGAATTACAATTATACCGTCTATGCAAATGATTCTCTGGGAAATTTAAACAGCACCCGGAGAACAATAACACTGGATACGGCAAAACCATCTGTCGTGGATCTAAATTTCTCAGGCGGAAATAACAACATATTCTCGCCTAATGGGGATGGCCTATATGATAGCATATCGTTCAACATAACCGCTTCTGAAACCGCAAATTTCAGCACAACATATCTGCTTGCAGAAAACGGTAGTCGTGCAAAAACGTTTATTAAAGTCGATGATACCAACTCGATTCTTAAAACATGGAACGGATGTTTCATCCAGTCATGCGCCACAGGTCTCGCACCTGACGGCAACTATAGCATAGAAATAACCATGACGGACAGGGCCGGGAATGTAAACGCCACGAATCTCACAGCAATAACGCTTGACACGACACCTCCTCAGATATCTTTTTCCAATTCGACACCGAATAACACAACAATCAGCACGAACAATTCCGTAATCATAAACATTACAGCCGGCGAAGCCCTCCGGTCCGCGGTTCTTGAATGGAACGGCACAAATGAAACAATGACGGGCGATGGAACGAGATGGTTGACGACAAAAAATTACCTGGCCGACGGGAATTATACCTTCCGTGTCCATGCGAACGATTCTGCAGGTAACAGGAACGTTACAGAAACCAGATGGCTGTTTGTGACTGTCACAAGAAACATAAGTTCTTTTATAAGCAGCATAAACCAGACGCTGGCGGCGAAAAACATAACCTTTGAACTTTTGAACCCTGCCGGCACGGCAGCAGATAGCAGCAGCCTGAAATCTTTTGAAAAATATACCTTGCGCTTCAATCAAAGCAAAATCCTGATAGAGACTGCAGATTTTCTTGTCAGCAGCCTCAATACCTCTGCCGTTCTCAATATTACAAGCAATTTGACTGCGGAATTTAACATATCATCCGTATTCAACCTTTCAGGAGGCATGCTGGACAGTTATGTATGGATAGACCTGAACAACCTCCTGCCCGCCGGCAACTTCACCGCAAAGATAACATTTCCAAAAATCTATGCGCTCTACTTCTACCTGAACGGCACAAAAGACGCGCCTAACATTACAAGGGTTGCAAATATCTGCGATGAAAACGTATCCAACAAACCGTGCTACAACATCTCCGCCAATGCCTCTGCCCTGTATCTGCCTTCGTTTTCAGGCGGCGCCGGCGGCAACGACACGCAGGCGCCATCATTGAACGCAAGCTCGCCTTCTGGCGACTATTCCTCATCGTCTGTTCCAGTGAATTATACGGTCGGCGACAACGTCGCCGTAGATAGATGCTGGTACAGGTTAAATAGCGGTCCTAATACGACACTGGCTGACTGCGCAAATACGACTATAACTGTCTCAGAAGGCTCGAATATTATCATAATTTATGCCAATGACACATCCGGCAATCTAAACCAGACGAACATAACATTCACATTTACCCCGCCGGCAACAACAGTGGCAACCACAACAGTCCCGTCCGGCGGAAGTGGAGGAACATCAACAGTTCAGACAACAACTTCGACTACAACGACAATAACGGCAACAACCATACAGCAGAAAAGTGAAGACAACCCTGCAAACCAATTCGTCAACCAGACTGCTGCGGTTGATAAAAACGAAACAGCACCAAGAAATGAAAGCGTAGTTACAGGCCTTGTTGCAGGCTCAACAAACTTGCTGATAGGCGGCGCTTTAATCATTTCCGCCGCTGGCTTAGCAACAGCTGCATTCGTTTTTAAACAAATTAAAAGAAAGAAAAAGCCTCATTATACGTATAAAAAGATAGTAGCAAAGAATAGGCAACTAAGAAGAGGCAGGCGAATTTAGATTTAAAAACCTTAAGCCCGTAATTATTGCCATCATCAGGGGTGGAAAAATGAAATTTGAGATTACAGCAGAAAAAGTCAATCCTTACCTGAAAAGAAAAGAATTGCAGGTGGGCATAGACCATTCGAGCGAATCCACGCCGTCAAAAGCCGCTCTCCAGCAGCTGCTTGCAAAAGAGCTCCGAAAAGAAATAGGGCACGTAGATATCAGGGATGTCTTTTCCGACAAAGGCCGCGCCAACGCAAAAGCCCGCGTTTTTGTCTGGGAAGAAGCGAAAGCCCAGGACCTGAGCAAGGTGGTCAAGAAAAAAGAAGGGGCTGCGCCTGCAGAGGCACCAAAGGCGGAAACAAAACCTGCTCCTGCAGCAAAAGAACCTGAGGCAAAACCTGCAGCAGAGAAGAAATAAAAGTATGTCGCAAGCAGATGAAGTTTAATTTCCAGATTTACTTTATCATTGCAGGTAAGTGGGACAGATTTTCCTTTGCCCTTCAAGCAAAATCAATAAATCCTTTTCCCTACTTATGATGTGTGATAACATGACAGATTTTATAGGAGGATTAACAAAGCCGAGAAGCTTGGAAGACGTTAAAGCACATTTTACTGGAAAAGGATATGAAATAATTGCGAACCATGCTGTATACAGGGGTGATATACTAGTTGGCATGATTGGCGGAAAAGACGGTGGCTACGTTTTTGTACCTTTTGAGGGTGATGCAGACCCGCAATGCGTTAAAGATGCTATAGAAATTGCTAAAGAATCCGGACTGCCAGTTCTGCCGGGATACGAAAGAAGTTTCATTGTTAAAAGTGATACTTATGGCACGTGACGAATCAAAAGAGAAAAAAGCTGCCAAAGCAGCAACTGCAGCGCCAGCGGCGCCGGCAAAACCTCTTGCAAAGGGAAAAGGGGTGCCAGAACCGGTAGAAGAAGAGGTCAAGGTAGAAAAGAAGAAGGAAAAGATATCACAGAAAGAGCGGCCGAAAAGCAAGAAGAAGCATGCAAAAGTCCAGATATGGAAATTGTATCAGGGCGGGAAACGAAAAAACGAGAACTGCCCAAGATGCGGCCCCGGGACGTTTCTGGCCGCGTTCAAAAACCGCAAGTACTGCGGCAAGTGCGGATTTGGCGTGATAACGACTGAAGCCAAGGCTTAGCAATCAGATTCTTATTTCTGCCGTTTTACTTCGTGTAAACATTCAACTATTATGTCGTACATATGCCATGCGTCACAACACGCACAACCTTTTACATAATCTTTACAGCGTTTGCCAAAAAGTCGTTCTAGAGTCTCTTCAAGCCAATTTTCATGTAAAGCCTCTTCATAGCATTTGTTGCATTCCCAATATTCGACTTTTCTCTCTTTTCCTGTCCATTTTACGACATCTACTACCATTTTACTTAACTGTGTTGTACCGATTTTCTTGTATTGTCCAGTACCTTTAATGGGAAGACTTATTCTGTTAAAGTAATGTCCATTCCTGTAGTGTCCGTCCTTGTAAACAGTGACTTTTATACTTTTGCCACAAACAGAACAGAGTCTAATAAATTTTTTGGGTTCAAGTTTAGTCATATAATCAATAAGTGGTTAGAAAGAAATTAAACTGTCGTATGGCATAAACTGTAACTCAATAGAAATACAGATTCTTACCCCACGTAAGGCTGCTTGACCTCGCGGCTCATGCTGACGGGTGTCTGCGGGATGTTCCTTTTTTTATGATGCTCTTTGTATGTTTTCCACGTCTGCTTTCCGAGCGTCCCGCGCAAAACTTTGACAACGGTCATTTTTGGTATCGGCTTGTCCGCCATGGGCCTGTAGTCGACCAGCACGACATCCTCCCTTTTTATCTTGCCGCTTAGCTGCGGTTCAACAAGCACGGTTATCAGGTTGTCGTCCCACATCTCAAGCATCGCCTGCGTCGAAGTGTCGACCGCCTCAATGCTTTTGTCCTTCGTTGAGAAGACCTCTAAAACGCGCCCCGGATGGTACATGAGTATCACAAATACATGAGAAGATAGATTTTTAAATGGATTCTTAATGAAAATTAATCATCAGAGGTGACAAAAATAAAATCCAATGAATTAGTCTGCCTAGGCATCGAAGGCACCGCCCATACCTTTGGAATCGGCATAGTAAAAGATAAGGAAATTCTGTCAAATGCAAAAGACGTCTACAAGCCAAAGCACGGCAGCGGCATCCATCCCGGCGAAGCCGCGGCACACCACAAAGAAGTGGGCGAGAAAGTATTGGAAGAAGCGCTAGCAGCGGCTGGCGTATCCCTCTCTGATTTGGATATACTCTCTTATTCCGCCGGGCCGGGGCTTCCGCCATGCCTTAAAGCAACCGCAGAATTTGTTCAAGAGCTGGCTGAAAAAACAAATAAGCCGCCGATTCCTGTAAACCATTGCATAGCGCATATAGAGATTGGAAGAATGCTCACAAAATCAAAGGACCCTGTTATAATATACGTTTCCGGCGGCAACACCCAGATTATCGGCTATGCATCGCAACGATACCGCGTCTTTGGCGAAACCATGGACATAGCCATCGGCAACGCATTAGATACTTTCATAAGGGAAACCACCGGAGATTACCCCGGAGGTCCGATACTTGAGAATTTAGCTAAAGCAGGAAAAAATTATGTCGAGTTGCCGTATGTTGTTAAGGGAATGGACCTTTCGTTTAGCGGTATCATAACAGCTGCACTAAACAAGTATAAGCAAAAAGAAAAATTAAGAATCACTCTTGAAGATATCTGTTTCTCTCTGCAGGAAACCACATTCGCAATGCTCACAGAAGTAACCGAACGTGCGCTAGCCCATACAGGCAAAAGCGAAGTCCTCTTGACAGGCGGCGTTGCCGCAAACAAAAGACTGACCGGGATGCTGGACATAATGTGCAAAGAAAGGGGCGCCAGTTTTTATGTCTGCCCGATGGAGTACGCAGGCGACTGCGGCGCAAACATAGCCTGGGCAGGCCTGCTGCAATACCTTGCAGATAAAAATGATGAAAAGCCCGTGGAAAAAGCGGACTTCAAAAGAAACTGGCGCACGGACGATGTGGAAGTGAACTGGATATGAAGGGTAAGAACAAAAATCAAGATGCAAGTTTGCTGTTTATGCTTGCTGGTCTTGCCTTAATCATCATTGTATCACTACTTGATGGTTTTGTCTTTTCTTTTGTGTACGCCATCCAGCATATTATTTCAGACTTAACCGTCGACATAAAAGTGCATGCGCATATTGCCGGACTTGTTCTTCTACTATATGGAATTTGGAGGCGATACAATAGTAAATAAAGATTTCTATTATGCCATGAAAATGAAATCTTTATAGTGCCGGAAAACGATGAACTATGTAAAGTGTCTGCATGCAAGTTCAACCAGAAGCACGGATAGAAGTTGCAGGAAATTTACAGGACTTTTTCTTCCCTCACATCGATAGGTACCTTAGCCAAGCTGGATTAACAGGGCAAGAAAGAGCCAGATATCTGGCTGGTGTACTAACATATTTTGCTACTACTAGAAATTTATTCGATCCTTATAGAAGACTGCAAATGACGGAACCAGATGACAAAAGACCCGCAATTGTTCATATAGGAGACCTCATGGGAATGGCAAGAAAAGCTGAAGGCATGGAAAAATATGCTTTGACACTTCATACTGGTGAGTACGCATTATTTATGGAGTCCCTGTTTGAGCAATTTTTAAGAGAAAAGGGAGTAGAAGATTTATGGTTAAAAGTGGGCAAAAGCTCGTATGATGATCTATGGCTTATATCAAGATCAAACCCGCGTCTCTACAGGGCTGTAGCAGTGGATTTCGAATCTATAGTACAAGCACTGAGAGAAATGAGAGACAGAGAGCTACAAATAGATAGATTAACAGATTCAGATTTCCAATATATTTTAAGACCAAAAGACTTAACACCAGAAGAAATGAAAGACAGGGCTTTGGAGGCATTCGGCAGATGGAGAAGAACAGGAGATGCAAATGTCCTAGAAGAAGTTAAGGCGTGGTGGAAAAGACTGGACTGGGATTTGAGCATATTCTCGAGATAAGATATATTTGATTAACCTTTTTATCCGCCCTTTGCAAATTATAATCATGCTCGAGCTGGTCATTGTCGTCGTCTCGCTTTTCGCCATCGTCGACCCGCTGGCAGCCATACCGCCTTTTGCAGCCTTTTTCGGCAAATCTTCAGCGTCTTTGCAACACAAAGCGGCCAAAGAAGCGAGCCTTGCGGCGTTCTTTTTGCTGGTTATTTTTTCAGCGCTTGGACATCCACTGCTTACAACGCTTGGCATTTCAATACCGGCGTTTCTTATAGCAGGCGGAATCCTCCTGCTGATTTTGTCTTTCGATTTCCTTCGCGGAGAATTGCCGCTGCAACACCATACAGAAAAAGACACGGCAGACGCGGCCGTCCCTATAGGTACGCCTTTCCTGGCAGGACCCGGCGCGATAACCGCATCAATATACTTTAACCATGTTTACGGCCCTGTCATAACCATCGCAGGCATAGTTGTCGTCATGACCCTTTCATTCCTCTGCCTTTTCTACAGCAGCTGTTTCATAAAGCATCTGGGCAAAAACGGCCTGAAAATACTGACAAGAATCATGGGATTGCTGACTGCGGCTATAGCCATCAGCTTTGTCGAGCGTGCACTGACTATTTACGGAATAATTAGAATCTAGAGCTTTGAAAACGACAGAAGGAAGCCTGCCGCCAGCAGGAGAATAACGCCCAGCATCACCTTATAAACAAGCCTTCCTTTTACTTCTTTGAAATAAAATACGCCCCAAAGCGCCGAGATTATCAGTGCGAGCTGCGTCAGCGGCACGCCGATGGCAAAGCCCAGAAAAGAAACGGCGTACAGCGAGCTGAGGCTTGCCGCGTTCCACATAACCCCGCCTGCAAAGCCGTGAAAAAATCCTTTATAGTCATGCAAGGAAATAAAAGGTATTTTACACCCTTGCTGACTACACGCAGAAAACAAAGTTTTCTGGTGCACCAACTCGAGGAAAGCAAAGCTTTCCTGAGTCTCCAGAGACCTTTGGTCTCTTGGAGAACACTATAAGCTGCCTAAATTGTGAAACAAATACCGGGATGCTTGTGAGCAGGATGCCTATAGACGAAGATATAAGCCATTCGCTATAACCTATGCTGAATAGTTTGAATGGCACGAGGTAGAAGCTGAATATCACGCCCGCGACAACTGCCATATAAATCCCCTTTCTGCTTTTGGTTTTTTCGTCCCTTGCGCTGACCAACGGAAGCCCTATCAGAAACATCACAATGCCAACGGCACCTAAAAGCACGGAATTTAATGTTTCTTTAAACAAAATCAACCCCCACAAAAAAGCCAGAAACGTGCTGATTCCTGCCCATGTAGGCAACGCGCGCGATAAGCCGGATAATTCGAGTGCCTTCACGGCCAGTATATTTCCTATCCCCCATGATACGCCGGCAAGAACAGCAANNNCATATGCAACGCTTGAGAAAAAGATGCCAGTACACATAACCGCATGAAATACTAAAGGGTTAATTTTGGCAAGCTTCATGGGCACAAAATTCGAGCCCCACAGAACTGCAGAAATGAGCGCAGCCATCAAGCCAAGAATGATTTCAGACATCTGGATAGTTATAAATAGAAGGTTTAAATTAGATTATTTATTCTTTGTATGATGGTCTGTATAGATCCGTAATCAATGATATCGCTTTTTTAATACTGCTAGCATAATCGTTGCGCTAAAAAGAAGGGTATTGGTAACATAGATAAACGGGTCTGACTTCAAAAATCCGTATACAATCCAAAAGAAGCCGTTTGCCACCCCAATGGCTATCATCAGCCAGGAAAGGTCTTCTGTTCTTTTTGTTCTCCAGGCCTTCCAGACTTGTGGAAAAAATATAACTGACGCCGTAATTGAGCCCAGCAAGCCAAATACAGGAATCAAATCAACCATTTTAGCCCCACCGCAATCTCAATTATTCACATCTGTATATCACATCTTCTTTATATACCACCGACTAATTCACGGAGAGCAGAGCTCTCCTGAATTCCGTAGAAACCTCTGGTTTCTGACGGAAAGTCGGTGGTTTGCAAGACATCGAAGACCAAAAGGTTCTTCGTTGTCTGCACAGAAGGAACAAAGTTCCTTCTTGTGCGAGAAGATGGGATCCAGAAGACATTGGTATATAATCACACGACTAAAGCCGTGTGTTTTCAATGTCTTCTTAGATAAAACTAACTTTAAAGAAATTTTTCTTGCAATAAATATTATGCCACGCATTATTTTTCACGTAGACATGGATGCGTTCTTCACTGCATGCGAAGCACGCCAGAAGCCGGCATTAAAAGGAAAGCCGCTGATAGTAGGCGCCGACCCGAAATACGGCCACGGCCGCGGCGTCGTTTCCGCGGCATCTTACGAAACTCGCGCCTTCGGCGTGCACTCGGGCATGCCAGTATCCCAGGCATACCGTCTCTGCCCCGCTGCTGTTTTTCTGCCTGTCAACTTTCACCTCTATTGGAATGTTTCCGATAAGATAATGCAGATACTAAGGAAATATGCCATAAAGTTTCAGCAGACAAGTATCGATGAGGCATTTCTGGATATGACAGGCAAAGCAAAAGACTTTGATGAGGCAAGGTCTATTGCCTTACTTGTCAAAAAGGAGATTCTGGAAAAGGAAAAACTGACATGCAGCATCGGCATCGCTCCTAATAAACTGGTTGCAAAAATGGCTTCGGACATAAACAAGCCCAACGGCATTACTGTCGTCGAAGCCGGAGAAGTAAAGAATTTTCTTTTCCTGCTGCCCGTCGGAAAATTATACGGCATTGGAAAAAAGACAGAAGCTGTTTTGAATGACACGGGGATAGAAACTATAGGCGACCTTGCGAAAAGCGATGTACAGGTATTGCAGGACCAGTTTGGAAAGTTCGGTTTATACATGCATAGTTATGCCAATGGCATAGACGAATCCGAAGTCGAGGAAGAGTTCGGCATCCAGTCACTCGGCCGCGAGGTCACGTTCGATGAGGACACAAACGACATTCTGCTGCTGAACGAAATGCTGGATAAGATAGCAGAGGAAGTTTATTCTTCCTTAATTGAGACCGGCTATTCGTTCCGTACCGTAACATTAAAGCTCCGCTACGAAAATTTCGAAACACACACGCACCAGAAAACGTTTCCTAGGACATTGGCGGATTTGAATCTTATCAAGGATACGGCCAAAGAGCTTCTCGCTTACTTCATAGAGAGCAAGAAGAAGATTCGCTTGATAGGTTTGCGGCTTTCCAATCTGAAAACAACCGAAGGACAGAAGTCGCTGAAGGCTTTTTATCCAGCGAAGACATAAATTAACAGATGACGGTAATATGGCTGGAAATATCTATAGTCCTCTTCGCGGCCATATTCGGTTATCTCCTCTCGCGAAGCATGAGGCAGCCGATAAGCATAGGGCTCATTCTTGTAGGCGTAGTCATAGGACCAAGCGTTTTCTCACTTGTTGATTACGAAGACGTGTCGATACTTGCGCAGATAGGCGGAATTATTCTTCTGTTCCTTGTAGGCCTGGGATCAAATTTCAGGGAAATATACACAAAGAGCGCTTTCAAGGTCGCAGTTGCTGGGGTTGTTGTTCCTGCAATAGCTGGTTACCTAGTTGGCTTATCTTTCGGCCTTAGTGTTGCGCCTGCATTGTTCATCGCCGCGGCTCTTTCCGCAACTAGCATAGGGATAACAGCGGCTGTTCTGAAGGAGATGGGAAAGATGTCAACAGAAACTGCGAAGCTCATAATAGGCGCTGCAGTTATAGACGATATTCTAGGTCTCTTTGTACTGTCTATTGTATCGTCTGTGACTAACGGAATCCAGATTTTATCCATTCTGCTTACAGCCGGCAAGGCTATTGTGTTTGTAGGGGCTGCGATGCTGATAGGCGATAAGATTCTTCCAAGGGTTGTAGACCTTTTTGATTACCGTATCATCGGGGTCCATTCCCCGAAAACGACATTCATGCTTTCGATGGCTCTTGCTTTCGCCTATAGTTTTATAGCCGAGTCGATAGGATTATCAGCAATTGTAGGGTCGTTTCTTGCCGGTGTATCGCTGGCGAACAGCAGAAACGTAAAATTATTTTATGCCGGAACCGAGTACATGGAAGCTATCTTCACTTCTGTGTTTTTTGTATCGCTAGGGATTATCGTAAGCCTTGCCGAGGCGATTGCAGTATGGCCTCTTATAGTTGCATTAACCCTGGCAGCTGCATTATCCAAAATTATAGGATGCGGCTTTACTGCAAGAAGATTGGGATTATCCTCAGGGGATGCAAAAATAGTAGGAGTAGGCATGATGCCTCGTGGCGAGGTTGCGCTTATCATTGGTCTGTATGGCATAACTATTGGTGCAATAACCAACAGCATCTACTCCGCAATCGTCTTCATGTCATTCCTTACAACGCTGGCAACGCCTTTCATATTGAATAAAATGTACTCTAAAATATGAGAACGAAGAATCTCCTTCCCAGTTAGTAACATTTAACACCTTTGATAGGTTATTTCCTTCTTGCAAGCACGTCAAAAACAACAAAGCTTGCAAAAGCCATCGCCGCTGCCACAAACATAATCATTCTGTATCCCCCAAAATAAATTACAGCGGTAGCTATAATCGGGCCTGTTAGCATCGATAAATTAATTACCGAGCCTAATAATCCAAGTCCCGTGGCCTTCTCTTTTGTGTTATCCGCTATCCATCGGATAGAACCAACATACAGGAAAGCCCATGAGAAGCCAAGAATTATTTGCATCAATAATATTTGCCAGATATCTGCGGCTATGCCAAAAGAAAAAAACGTGACGGCTGATAAGAGTGTCCCCAAGGACACCAAAGTCTTTACTTTTATTTTGTCCGTCACAGCAAACATCACAAAAAACTGTGTCAGAGTATTAATGGCCATCGATAAACCTACCAAAAACAGGTTGCCGCCCAATTGCAGCAGATACAGTCCCCAGAATACCCATATGGAGTTTGCCGCAGAATGCCGGATAAAAAATGAAGCGTATACTGACAGGTTTCTTTTCAGGATACGATACGGAAAAAGCGGTATCGAGGCTTTCCTAAAATTTGTTTTTTCAAGTTTCAATGAAGCAACAAAAGCCAAAAAGAAGAAAATTGCGCTTACTGCGAATATCGTGACGATGTCGATAAAAAGTGCAATCGCGCCCATTAGTGTACTTCCGAAAGCTATGCCCAGGGATTCAAATGCCGTGAGCCTTCCGAGCTTATGTCCCGCATCATGGGCATAAGCAGTCAGCGCAGACGCTTGTATGCTTATCGCCATGCCGCTTAAAATCCTTACAAGAAGAAAGCTTGTAAAATCTGTGGCATAACTATAAAGCACGAATGAAACAGATGAAAGCAGCAAGCCTATTAGGATAAGCGGTCTTCTGCCTATGATATCTGCAAGCCTGCCAAAGAAGTACGTGGAAAAAAACATCGCTATGGCGAATAAAGACGCTATGAGTCCTATGTCAGCATCTGCTATGCCGATGGAGCTTGCAAATATCGGTATGTAATTTGCGATTCCCCATACAGCACCGGCAGAAAAGAATTTTATCAGATGCGGGTAATAGTTGAATTTATCCATGTGAATCAATAGTTGGCAACATCAATTATTAAAATTAAATGGAAGAGAAGAGACCATGAAAACCGTCATAATCAAAGCAAAATACAAAAATGCAATTTCTGCCGCCGTGAGGGTTTTAAAAAAAGGTGGAATAATAATTTATCCGACAGAAACATCTTATGGCATCGGGGCGGACGCGGCAAACAGCGATGCCATTAAAAAAATATTCAGGATAAAAATAAGAGAAAAAGGTAAACAAATCTCAATAATCGTTTCCTCTTTAAGCATGGCAAAAGAATATGCTGTTATCGGTATTCTTACCAAAAAATTAGCGCAAAAATTCATGCCAGGTCCTCTCACATTAATATCGAAAAAGAAAAATCTTCCCGGCATACTTAGCAAAAATACAATAGCCTGGCGGATACCTTCTCATGCTTTTGCGTTGGCTCTAGTAAAAAAATTCGGCAAACCTATAACAGCAACCAGCGCCAACAAATCAGGAAAGCCACAAATGTATAAAATTAATAATGTGATAAAATCATTTCCCGGCTCTGTAGATTTAATTATAGATGCAGGCAATCTACCTAGGCAACGACCTTCGACTATTTTTGATACCATTAACCAAAAAATTGTTAGAAAAGGCCCTATTAAAGAAAAGGACATTAGCGCTTGCCTAAAGGATTAATAAATCCTGAGTGAAGTAATAAATTATGCCAATCCCCATAAAACTAATTTCCCTTGATATAGACGGAACGCTTTACGAGCCTAAAGGCTCTGTTGTTGACTTGAAAAAACTGGCTGAATTCAGTCTGCTTCTTAAAAAGCTCCGCTCAAAAGGGGTTACGACAGTGCTTTGCACCGGCAAGACCCCTGATTACGTAGAAGCGTTTTCAGAAGCGTACGGATTTGTAGGCGGCAAAAATACCGCCCATGTAACGGAAAACGGCGGGATAATTTTCGTTTACGATTCATGGAAGGAGCACAGGTATATAAATCTCGCAGAGCTATACGCATCTAAGGGTGCCGACATAAAAAAAGTCGGATTGTCTATAACAAAGGCGACTGGCGCGGATCTGGAAAATAAAACAAGCACAATTACGGTAATCCCGCCTGAAAATGCCGCCGTTACGGATGAATTTTATTCCCGTGTGAAATCGATAATAACGAATCTAGGTTACAGTGTCTTGACGATAGAAAAAATTCAAGCCCTTTCAGAAGCTTCAAAAATACTCCTCGCTTCGCCGGAAGACAAAATAAAACCAGAGGTCCACAAAATAGGCTACGATTTCTTTGTCGAGTGCTCAGCCCTTGGGACAAACATAACTCCTTTCCCGATATGCAAAGGCTTCGGCCTGGCGTACGTTTCAAGGATGCATAACGCAGGATTGGAAAACGTTCTTTCCATAGCCGACAACAGCGGCGACTGCACTGTTTTCGATCTTGTCGGCGTGCCGGTAGCCGTTGCTAACGCCACTCCGGATACGAAAGAGTTCGTGAAGAAAAGGGGATTTGTTACCAAACGAAAAGCCCTGGACGGTGTTATTGATGCAATGAAACTGCTTCTGTCCGCTAACACAAAAGAAAAGATTATTCGGAAAGGGAAAGATGTCTTTGTTTAGGTAACTCTAAACAGCATTCTTGCCTTAGTTCAGTAAATGGTCTGCCGACAGCTACTACATTTCCCCGCTTACTTATTCATGCCCGAAAACGGCTATGATGTTGTTTTTGCTTATATTTTCTATCCTTACAAATCCGAACCGCTCCAGCTGAACAATATTCCCTACCTTTTCTTTTCTCATGTTTATGTCGCCATAACCCTTTAGCTCCCTCCCCTGCATGAATATCCTGAGCGCTAAGTATTTCGCAGGAAGCCACTGGATTTTGGGTATCGACCTAAGCCCAAAGCCGGAAAAAACGGCAGTTTTGCCCATTTTAACATTGCACAGGTCCTTTAAACGAACCTCCAGCCCTTTGTACCTGTCAAAATCATCGCTGTTCACAAAAAATGTCTTGCTCAGGGAGAACGACCTGTAGCCGCGCTTGTGGTCCGGATGCAGCGGTATTCTGGCAGCTTTGATTTTAAGGCCGCGCACCTCTACCCTGGTTGGGTTCTGCACGAAGAAATACCTGTTGGCATTTTTGTCTATAATTTTTCTGTTGTACGCTGCAAGATTTTCAGAGGATATCGTTATGTCGCTCGGCTTCGGGCCTACGTCAACTATTATCTGCCTTATCGCCTCCGGCTGGAAGCCGCGCCTTCTCAGGCTTCGTAACGTTCCCAGTCGCAAATCATCCCAGCCGCTGTAGATGCCTCTCTCTATGCCCTCCCTTATGGCGCTTTTGCTTAACACCGTGTCGGACAGGGAAAATCTGCCCAGCGTTATCACTGAAGGATATTCCCATTTCATATGCTGGTAAAGAAATCTCTGCTTCGTCTCGTTGGTCGAATGCTCCTGGCCGCGGAATATGTGAGTCACGTTTTCCAGATAATCGTCTATCGCTGATGCAAAATTATACAAAGGCCAGACATGCTTTTTGCTGAACGGATGGTTCGGCTTGTCCACGATTCTCATTGCAGGCCAGTCCCTGACGGCGGGATTTTTTGAATCCAGGTCTGTCTTTATCCGTAACACCGCTTCCCCTTCCTTGTACTTTTTGAACATGGATTTCCATCGCCTCATCTGGTTGGGAGCTGACCGGCAAGGGCACGACCTTCCGGCATCCCGCATTTTTTTCCATTCATCGCTGCCGCACGTGCATACGTATGCAGCGTCTTTTTTTACCAGCAAATCGGCATACTTGTAATAAATATTCAGGCGTTTCGACGCTCTTATTTCCTTGTGGACCTTTATCTTCAGCCATTTAAGGTCGTCGCGTATCCACGCATAAAATCGCTTTTCAGGAACTTTGACCTTCGGGTCTGTATCGTCGAACCGGAGAATAAACTTTCCCTTGTATTTTTTGGCGTATTCGTCGCTTAGGATGGCCGGCCTTGCGTTCCCTAAATGTAATGCGCCGTCCGGGTTTGGCGCAAACCGCACGACAAACCCTTTCCTTTCTATATCCAGTTCCGGCAATCCTTTTCTTTCAATCCGTACAGCCGGTTCATAGCCGCCGAGCCTTTCCAGCTCCCGCTTTTGCTTATTTATGTCTAACCGGTTGATCTCTTCCGTAACCTTTTGTATCTGCGACATGAGCTGCAGCGCCTTGTCCCGCAGTTCCGGAACATCAGCCAGTAACTTGCCGAGAACGCTCTTTTCCTGGGCAACGCCGCTGTGCTCTGTCGCGTTGACCAGCACGTATTTTCTTATGAGCTTGTCTTCTTCCACTCAAGTCCCTCCAATAAGTGTTATTTACTATAAAATCAGAAAGCAGCAAGAACGCATGCCTTGTTTATTATATACTATATTGCTGTCATAATTTAAAAAGATTGAAAATCCTGCCGGAAGAGCAGGAAAATATATAGAATTATACAATGAAAAACGGCATTTTCTTAAACATAGCCCTATAAAATGGTTTCAATGATTGTCGGAACAGTCAAAGAAATAAAAACAGGCGAGAACCGCGTCGGCTTGACGCCTGCCGGCGTGGGCATGCTTGTTGCTGCGGGCCATAAGGTTATCGTGGAGAGGGGCGCTGGCCTAAACAGCGGTTTCAGCGACAGTGAATACGAAGAGCAGGGCGCTGTCATCGCTGATACAGCAGAGGTATGGAATAATTGTGACATGATTGTAAAAGTAAAGGAACCGCTAAAACAAGAATATGATTATCTTAGAGAGAACCTAATTCTGTTCACCTATCTTCATCTGGCTGCAGAAAAAGAATTGACTGAAGAATTGTTAAAGAGAAAAGTAACAGGCATCGCCTACGAGACAGTGGAATTGGATAACGGCGAGTTGCCTCTTCTTACCCCGATGAGCGAAGTGGCCGGCCGCATGGCCGTGCAGATTGGCGCGCATTATCTTGAGCGGACATATGGCGGAGCAGGTCGCCTGCTCGCCGGCGTGCCAGGAGTGAAACCTGCCAATGTTGTTGTTCTAGGCTCTGGGGTGGCCGGCATCAACGCCGCTAAAATGTCTTTCGGCTTGGGTTCCAATGTTATTGTAATCGGCCGCAATTTGCAACAGCTCCGCTATATAGACGATTTATTCCACGGCGGCGTACGAACGTTGATGAGCAACCCGCTGAATATCGCCAATGCGGTAAAAGACTGCGATCTGCTTATTGGCACCGTGGCTGTTACGGGGTACAAAGCGCCGAAGCTTGTTACAAGGGAAATGATCAGGATGATGAAACCCGGCTCGGTTATTGTTGACATATCCATAGATCAGGGCGGTTCGATAGAAACGTCACGACCTACAACGCACTTGGATCCGGTTTACGTCGAAGAGAACGTTATACATTATTGCGTCACGAACATGCCCGGCGCAGTGCCTCATACGTCTACGCTTGCTTTAACAAATGCAACGCTGCCATATGCATTAAAAATCGCCTCTGGATTTGAAAGCGCGTTAAAAGACGATGCATTAGCCAAGGGCGTGAACACGTGCAAAGGAAAATTAACAAATAAAGGCGTCGCAGAAGCGTTTGGGATGGAGTACGTGGCTTTGGAATTTGAAGATTTATAGTGAAACAAGAAAATAATACCGATATTAAATCTTGTTTTACATACACTCAAAAAGCAAAGCTTTTCTCTCAGAAACTGAGGTTTCTGGAGACTCAGGAAAGCTTTGCTTTCCTCGAGTTGGTGCACCAGAAAACTTTGTTTTCTGTGTGTAGTCACCAAGGGTATAATATCCTTAATATCCTTATTTGCTCCTTGGATGACTATAAAAGCCTAGTATCATAAATGATACTATGGACTTCCACAAGTATCTTGCAGAATCTATCGCTACATTTTCTCTGGTTTTTATAGGTGCCGGCGCTGTAGCGGCCAATGCCGCCTACAATAATGCGCTAGGCATCGTTGGCATAGCGCTGGCCCATGGTTTGGTTCTGATGTCCATGATTTATGCCACACGTCACATATCCGGCGCCCACGTCAACCCGGCCGTAACGATAGCGATGCTTGTTACGAAAAAAATCCAGATAGAAGAGGGGCTAGGCTACATCGTTTTCCAATTGCTTGGCGCTGCTATAGCCGGCTTGTTTTTATCCAGTATTTTTGCCGGTGCGCCTGCGTCTGTGCATTTGGGCGTGACGGATTTGGCTGCAGGCGTATCGCCAAATACGGGCATTCTTTTAGAGGCAGTCCTGACATTCTTTTTGGTTTTTGTAATATTTGCCGTAGCCGTCGATTCCCGGGGCTTGGCTGATGTGTCAGGCCTGGCCATCGGATTGGTTCTTACATTCGACATACTCGTCGGCGGCTCGCTTACGGGCGCGGCCATGAATCCTGCCCGCGCATTCGGTCCGGCTATTGCAAGCGGTTACTGGACAACACAGCCCGTTTACTGGATCGGCCCTGTCATAGGCGCTGTAATCGCCGCATTGATTTACGACAGGATATTCGTGAAGAAAGAAGTGGTTTGAAGATGGCAGAAATTGGTGAAAAAGCGCCGGATTTTAAGCTATACGATTTCGATAAGAATGAGCGCAAGCTCTCAGAATTCCTTGGCAAGAAGACAATTATCGCCTTCTATCCCGGCGCATTCACAAGCATCTGCACAAAAGAACTTTGTACTTTCAGGGATAATCTTTCAGAGCTTAATGCGCTGAATGCCCAGATTGTTGGAATCTCTGTCGATTCGCCTTTCGCAAACAAGGCTTTTGCTGAAAAAAATTTGCTGAGCTTTCCTTTGCTAAGTGATTTCGACCGGGATGTTGTAAAAAAGTATGGGGTATTGTGGAACAGCCTGGGCGGCGTGAACGGCTACGACACAGCCAACAGGGCTATATTCATACTTGATGAAAACGGAAAAGTCGTTTACAAATGGGTTGCCGAAAATCCGGGCGTTGAGCCGGATTACGAGGAGATAAAAACAGTCCTTTTAAGTTTACCAGAGAAGTGATTAAGATGGCGATGCTGTATAAATTATTCGGTTTTCTGGATAAATTAAAACAAAGTAAAATAGCTTACGCGCATTGCGATGTGCCTTGCGGCATATACGACCCGCATCTGGCGCAACTGGCGGCTCATACAGTTATACGCATGAATATGCTCATCAGTGAGTTGCCGCCGATTGTCCCTTCTATGGCTCCTGAGCAGAGGAAAGAGGCTTTGCACAAGCTTTCCCGTTACATAGCAACCAAGGAAGAAAGCGCGGAGCTGTGCAAAAAAGAAATACGAATTCTTTGGGGCGACTACTTCAAGCCGGAGCACCTGCAAAAGTATCCGCAGCTGCACGAGCTTGTCTGGAAGGCCATGAAGCTGGGCTCTAAAGTAAGACAGGAAATAAACATGCAGGCATCCGAAGAGCTGCTGGAAGCTGTAAACAAAATAGCAGACATATTCTGGCAAACCAAGGGCAAAGAAACGGCAAGAGCGAAGGCAGATTTTTATCCTACTGGAAGGGAGACGGTTTATCCGAAATTGTGAATCATGCATATTTTATGATTTGGAGATTGTCCTGACAGCCTTCTTTACCTTGCTGTACAGTTCCGCGTCCTGGTTGGCTGTTCTAAGGATAGAGTTTGTAAAATCGGCCTGTTTTCTGAACCATTCCTTATTGGAAGTTCCCTTAATCTTTTCGACAAGGATATCGATGAATTCCAGCCCCCCTCTGATGTCTTTTTCCGGGTCATACATTTTTTCTTTTTCCATATTCATCGCCAAGAAATCTTAGTTTGCCGCGGCACCCTAATTCTATTGCATATCTTTCTATTTCTGCCGAATCTAATTTACCCTCGAATAGCTTAAATAAAAATCTTGCATCTTCTATATCCTTTCTTGAGCCTAAGTAGAGCTTGAATGCTATCTGTAATTCCAGACACGACGTCCATATTCTGTTGCCGCTGAACTCTATCGCAATCCGTTTCTCCAAGGAAGTTTTATCGAGCTTGGACTTGGCTAGCTTGATTTCCATATTGGGAAATACGCTTCCGGCTTTAACCGCCCTTATGGCCAGGGACTCCTTCAGATAATTGTGGTACAGGT
This sequence comes from Candidatus Aenigmatarchaeota archaeon, assembly GCA_016180945.1. Taxonomy (GTDB): domain Archaea; phylum Aenigmatarchaeota; class Aenigmatarchaeia; order GW2011-AR5; family GW2011-AR5; genus JACPAG01. The sequence goes on from JACPAG010000002.1 coordinate 32,132, forward strand.
CTTCCGGATCGGGTGAATTGATAAATTCATAACCTCTCTCAATAAGGGTGTCGAAAAATTTCTTGAATCTCGGATAGTCTATATCTTCGATAAATACATCTACGTCTTCCGTCACTCTCGGCCGCCCGAACAGAATCGCCAGATAGCCGCTGATGACAGAATATTTTATTCCGGACTGGTCTATTATCTTAATCAGATCGATGACAAACTCGTCAAGGTCTGACAACTCTTTGGAAAATCTTATCCTGCCGTCCGAAAATTCGAATTCCATTACAAGATTCTCTGGGAGAAATGTTAAATAGCAATTTAACCTTCCCCCGGCATCTTACTTTCTATGTTTCCTCTCATGCGTTTCAAAATCAGGGACAAAAGCATGGAGCCGTCTTTTGGAGAAGGCGATTATGTTGTTGCGAACAAGCTGGCTTATTTGTTCAGAAAGCCAAAAATCGGCGACGTCGTCGTCGCAAAGCATGATGGCAGCTTTATCATCAAACGGATAACAAAAACAAAAGGCGGCAGATATTTTGTGTGCGGCGACAATGGAAAATACAGCAGCCGGTTATGGATAGGAAGGAAAAATATCGTAGGCAGAGTCTGGTTTCATCTGAAAAAATCTGCCAAACGGTAAAGCACTTAAATAATCAAATTCATGTGTTGCTTATGGCTTCTGAATCGGCTGAGTCTCCGTACAAGCATCTGCATGTCGAATACAAGACCGAAAAGGCAAAGATAGTAAAGAACATTGTTTTCGGCATCCAGGACGGCTCGCTGACGTCGCTTGGCGTAGTAACGGGTGTCACAGGCGCTCTGGCAGACAATTTCATAATAATACTTGCGGGTTTTGTAGCCCTTATAACAGAGGCCATATCAATGGGCGCGGGAGAATACATTTCTTCGAAATCCGAAATAGAAGTTTACAGGCATGAGACAGAACTGGAAAAGAAAGAAATGGCCGAAGTGCCCGAAATAGAAAAACAGGAAATAGCCGACATCTACAGGGCCAAAGGCTTTCGCGGCAAGCTGCTAAACCAGATAGTAAAAAAGATAACTTCTGATAAGCATCTGTGGCTTGACACAATGCTTCGCGAAGAGCTTGGATTCCCTGAAAAGTTCGAAAGCCCGGCAAAGCTGGGCGCAATAATGTTTGTTACCTCGTTAATCGGTGGCATAATCCCTATATTGCCGTATCTTTTCATGCGTGCGCCTGCTGCGTTGCCTCTTTCGGTAATCATAACCGCAGCCGCTTTGTTCGTCACGGGCGCAAGCAAGACTGTCGTAACAAAAACCAACTGGCTTAAAAGCGGCATAGAGATGATGCTCGTCGGCATGCTTGTCGCCTTCGCCGGCTACAGCATAGGAAGCATACTCGGCGTGCGCGCATAAATTTCCTTGGAGAACTATATATCCAGAATTGTTCCAATAGAGGTTAAAGTTTGAGAATAAGTAATTAATACAATTCACTTGTACAGCAATGGAAGAATGGAGCAGAGCGACCGAAAACTACAAGCAAAAGGCAATAGCCTTTTGATGCATCGAAGAACCGTAAACGGTTCTTCGAATGTAGAATGGCGCTCGACTCAAGCAAAGACCAAAAGGTCTTCTCGCAGAAACCAGAGGTTTCTGGAGACTCAGGAAAGCTTTGCTTTCCTCGAGTTGATGCAACCGAAGCCTTTGCTTGAACCGGAGGTTAGGGGAGAATGGGCGACTACGAACAGCAGGAAAACTTTGAACGCCGCAAGAAACGCTACAAGGGCTACAAGAAAGGCTTTGAAAGAAGGTTCAAGAAACGCGTTATAGAAGATAAATCATAAGTCTTTGTATATTGTATAAGTCTATACCATGCAGGAATCTTTATAAGAACTTCTTGAAAATAAATGCAGACAATTAGAATAATTGAATACAACATACTAAATAATATGGCAATCGACTTATGGAGCAAGGGGATATGGCTAACTGGAAAATAGAGCACGACAGGCCTGGTTGCATAGCATGCGGTGCGTGCGCAGCCGTTTCGCCGGACTTCTGGACCATGTCGCCAGCCGACGGCAAGTCCGACTTGGTAGGGTCGAAGCATATAGAGGAAAACGGCGAAATCGTAAGAGAAGAGCTGGAATTAGACGACCTGAAGAGCAACAAAGAGGCCGCAGACTGCTGCCCTGTAAACGTCATCCACCTGATAGACAAAAAAACCGGCCAGCGGATAATCTGATTCTCGTAATTCTTAAGTAATTAACGTAGGCATAATTTAATTATGCTGACAAAGAAAGATGTCCAGTCTGTTGTGAAAGACTTCAACGGCAGGGTCGTGAAGATCGACAGCAAAGGGCTTGTTCTTGAGATCCCTGACGAGCGGTACGAAGAATTAAAATCGCGCCTGCAGGACGTAACAAAGCTGGTACTGGACATAAAAAGCGTGAAAAGCGCCAAAGGCAAAAATATTGTAGAATTCTCAATAGCCGCAAAGTCTCCGTCTGAAGAAATACTCGACGTTTTCTCCAAGTATTACGAAGGGACAAGACCGACAGAAGGCTATGAGGATTAAGATTTATAACTCAACCGTTTTTTTAGATGGATTACCAGAATGTTCATGAGACCCCGCAAGAAACACGGGCACCTGTCCTATTACAGGGGTACCGTCATCGGCGATTCCTGTGGCGCGCGGTACCGTAACATTGTATCTCCTCTTAGGATCATGTACTTCCGTTTCCTTATCAGCTGTTCTTGCCCTCAGCAAAGTCAAATATTCTGGCGTATCTTGATGCACTCCTAAGCGCCTTAGAATGGACTGGGCTTCCTCCAAGGTAGGTATATATCCAGAATCTTCTATCTGCAGATAGGCGTCTAAATGAAGTTTACCAGCAACATCTTCCGGCTTAAGTCCTCTCCCCTCTCTTAACTCTCTTATTTTTGGTCCGAACCCGTATTGAATAAGCATTAAGACTCAAATAACTACAACCTTTAAATATGTTCCTTCCGATTTATTTCAAGTAGCGCATGCCTGCCATTAAGTAAGAGTCTTAAATGGTTGGCGCTTTCAGCGCCATACTATGGCAGAAGGTATGCGTGAACCGGCTGGTTCTCGCATTAGAATTTAGAGTAGGATATTTTAAACGGCAGACAAGTATCAAAATCAAAAGAAACGGGTGATGTAAACAGATGGCTCCAAAAGAGCTGAAAAAAATAACCGACACCATATGGGAATTGCCAACGACCTTTAAGCAGGGCATGCAGGTGCCTGCGCGCATATACGGCACTAAAAAAATCATTGACGCAATGGACGAAGGCGTAATCAATCAGGTCACCAACGTTGCAACGTTGCCTGGGATATTGAAATACGCTTATTGCATGCCTGACGGCCATATTTTCATTGTTAATTCAATGGAAAGGCAAGTGGGGTTACGGATTCCCGATTGGCGGAGTCGCGGCATTTGATTTAGAGAAAGGTGTCATCTCGCCGGGCGGCATCGGATTCGACATCAACTGCGGCATGAGGCTTATTCTGACTAATCTTACACTGAAAGACGTTCGTCCAAAGATCAAAGAATTAGTCGATAATTTGTTCCAGCGCGTGCCTGCAGGCGTCGGCTCAACTGGATTTGTTAAATTAAACAAAAGCCAGTTCCGCGAAATCATAGAAACGGGCGCGAAATGGTGCGTTGAAAATAATTATGGCTGGGAAGAGGATTTGGAACGGACAGAAGAAGACGGCTTGATGAAAGGCGCTGACGCCTCCAAAGTAAGCGACCGCGCATTCAAGCGGGGCATCGAACAGATAGGCACGTTGGGTTCAGGCAATCATTATCTGGAAATCCAGCACGCAGCGCAGATATTTGACGAAGAAACTGCCAAAGCCTTCGGCATCGTGGAAAAAGACCAGATAGTAATCATGTTTCACTGCGGCTCGCGCGGCTTCGGCCATCAGATCGGCACGGATTATCTGAGCACCTTCCTCAACGTCATGCCAAAATACGGCATAAAAGTGCTTGACCCGGAACTGGCTTCGGCTCCATTTCAGAGCAAGGAAGGCCAAGACTATTACGCGGCGATGAAATGCGGCATCAACATGTCTTTTGCAAACCGTCAGGTGATTCTTCACAGAATAAGAGAAGTATTTTCCAAGGTCTTTGGCAGGAGCGCCGAAGACTTGGGTTTGCATCAGGTTTACGATGTCGCCCACAACACGGCAAAGATAGAGAAACACAAAGTGGACGAAAAGACAAGAGACGTTTTAGTCCATCGCAAGGGCGCGACCCGTGCATTCGGCCCGAACCGCGAAGAGGTAACGAAATTATACCGCGATGTTGGCCAGCCTATAATCATTGGAGGCTCAATGGAAACGGGCTCATACTTACTTGTAGGCACCGACAAGGCAATGGACGAGACGTTCGGTTCAACGTGTCACGGAAGCGGGCGCACGATGAGCCGCACAAAAGCAAAGCACATGTTCCGCGGTGACCAGCTGCTTCGCGACATGGAAAAGCGCGGCATTTACGTGAAAAGCGTTTCGTTAGGCGGCGTTGCCGAGGAAGCAGGGCCTGCTTACAAGGATATCGACGAGGTCATCGAATCCGTTCATCTGGCAGGCATATCAAGGAAGGTCGTTGCACTGAAACCGATTGGCAATGTAAAAGGGTAGAATTATGCTGCCTGAGGAAAGGCTTTCATTAGATGTTTCATATTCCACGCCATCCGAGATTCTAAAAAAAGCTTAATTAGTTTCCTGCGTATTGTTATACTTATGAACCTCAAAACGCTGCTGCTGATAAACACGGCTATATTTTCTGTAGGGTTTCTTGCCCACCTGTCCAGAATTGTGCTGAACACAGGGTTAAAGGTTTTCGGGGTAGAGATTCCTTTATGGCTAAGCGCTATCGCCGTGTTAGTTACAGGCTACATGACCTACCAGAACTATGCCCACTCTAAGAAACGGAATTCAAAATAGCATCAACCTTCGCAGCCACAATAAAATCATTCTCGCTTAGCCCGCTTATAGCATGCGTCCATAATTCTTGAACTTGAACTGCTTTTTGATATTTTTATCATCAACAAGCACCCGCCATGGATTAATTATGCCCAAAATTGAACGGGGGAGAATTTCCACCAGAAGACTATGGTCTAAACCTTTGATCATACGCTCTTTCCAGTCGTCTTACATCTGATATCAACCCCAAATCACCAAGGATCCCTTGATTTAGCCGATTATATTGTTGTCTACCAGAGTCCTCTAAACTTTCTAGTGCCTCTTGCGGAAATTCTATATTCTCCAAGCCCATTAGAATCCTAATTAATTTAGAAGCGCAAGTACTATCGCCACTTTCAAACCTTAAATAATAAGGCACATGGGCTATTAAACTTGCGGTTGTAGTGCCTCTATTCTGAAGTTCTTGAGGAATTAGACTTAATTCGCTTGTAGGGCTAGCTCCTGGGTCCCTGTCAATTACTGCACGAACTTTCATTTCCCCGAATCTTTCACTCAACTGAGCATCACCACTTTCGCCGGTAACAACAATGGGTCTTGTATGCGGGACTCTATCTTCTATTCCCCCAACTACTACGTATCTCGTTACACCCAATTTTTCCACCAAATCGATAACCCCTTCCTCATAAGACTCCCAAAGATGATTCGGCTCGAGAAGGTACAGAAGAACTAAATCGTGTGGTTCTCTACGAACATGATAAACTACAGAAGTTGGTATTTCAATCTTCCTACCCCCGGTGCCATCCGTATAAAGAGTAGGTCTATTTATAGTAAAATCATAAAAGCGTCCAGGTGTTCTAAGCGCTCCCAAACTAGTTGCTCCCAAACCACTTATTAACCTATCGAAAACTACATCCCCGACATAACCGCCATTTAGCCATTGAGCATGTACGGCAATTGCATGTGGATCTCTAAGTTTTGGATCGGGGAATTGCAACTCAAAATCATCCAATTCCATTACCTAACTTTATTAAATATATATATAAAATCGGTAGTGTTCCAAATATAGATTATTTTGACTATGAGTATGATGGTCGGTGTGAGCATCATGGTGTGTTCACCATGATGCTAACGTTGGCGTATACAGCAACAGCTGTATACGCCTACACCGACCATCATTTGTTAAGTTAAAACAATCCAAATATATGCTATTTAGATTCATAATCATCTTCCAATTCTCATTCTTCCTAAAATACCACGCTTGTTGTTATCCTCGCCGAGCCATGCATCTAGGATAGACTTAACGCCTTGGTCGAATATAGCCTCTGCCATTGCAGAATAACCTTTTGGGTTAAAATGCAAACCGTCATTTGCATACTCTCCTCTCATCCACCCGTCTTCAGTTGCAGTTGCTGCAAAAAGATCGACACAATTAATGCCGTTTCTGGTAGAATATTCTTTTATCCTGTCATTAAGTCTTCTACGACCTTCAACCAAAAAACGGGCTCGTTCACGTTCTTCTGGCGCAACAAGTACTGAGGGAACCGTGACAGAAATTGGTTGAGCGCCTGCTTCTCTAAATCTGTCATATATAGAAAATAAAATGCCAGCTATAGACTCTGCAGCATGTTCTACGTCAGAATCGGACTGCAGAAAATAACCTAGATTATTAGATCCGCCAAGAAGGATGCACACATCAGGAGATAAATCCAAAACACGACTAAAGGATATTTCAACACCTCCTCCCATACTATCAAGATAAAGACTATTACTTCCAACTAACATTCCATCTTGGCTTAGATTATCGATGTAAACATCAAATGGCTTTTTATGTCGTCTTAGGTATTCTCCGACCATTCGCTGTAAAAAGAACGTATAGGGTAAGTACGTTACTGTAACCCCCTCATTACCTTGAATTTTATAATGCCCTTTTGTAAGGCTATCGCCCAGGGCTACGATTGAGCGCTCTGTTTTCACAAAATCTTTTGATTCCTTAAATCTATAAAAAGCCATGCCGTTCAAAAACCCTTGAAGACATGATGGAAATACGTTCTCGTCTTACTTCAACAACGAAAAGTCTTTTAAACTGCCAATACAATTATTCTTGATTTCTATGCCGTTCAGATTTCTCGAGGATATAGCCATAGCCGATGTCGCTTTCGAAGCGTCCGGTAAGACGCTGGAACATCTTTTCGAATCTTGCGCGTTAGCCACGACACAGGTGATGGTCGACCTGAAAACCATCGGCAAAGAAGTTTCAAAAGAGATGACAGTCAAAGCCAGGGACGTTGACAAGCTTCTGCGGGATTTTCTCGATGAAATAATTTTTATCAAGGACTCGGACCTCCTTGTTTTCTCCAGATTCAATGTAAAGATAAAGAAAAACGGCGTCTATGAATTAAAGGCTAATGCCTATGGCGAAAAGCTGGATATGAAGAAGCACAAGTTCGGCGTCGACGTGAAAGCCACGACGATGCACATGTTTGAAGTGAAAGAAGAAAAAGACGGCTGGAAGGCGAGGGTGATACTGGATATTTAATGGAGATATACAAATCCTCTAGCTGCAAAAAAATCGTCAATTTTTTGATTAACCTTTCTCTCTATTATCGGCGCTAGTTCTCCTCGGAAAATTTGAACATATGAGAGGTCCTCCGGATATACATCCGCAGCGTAGTGCCCAATGCACTTTGTTACTGTATTTCCAGAAACATTGTATTCTATAGCCATCCTTACCCTAAGAGTTGTATCCCTGATGCCTATCCGCATAGGGTGCTCGAAACTTACGTGTTCTACAGGCATAACCCTCATTTATAGCTGACCATAACTTTATATTTTCTTTTGCTGTATTCAATCTGGTGAAACCTATGGCAAAGAAAAAGAAAGAAAGCGGATGCTGCTGAACTTTTTCACATTTTTCTGTTTTTATTAATTAATTCTATCAGTATTCTTTTGCGCATGAAACGCAGCAGAAAACAAGGTTTTTGCCTTTAATAAGCTCTTTATGCCCGCCCCTGTAAACAGAGCACCCGCAGTGCGCGCATATGCTGAGCTGCGGCTTAACTGCTATCTCAAGCAGGGAACCAAACCTGTTGAGTATTATCCTAACAAATTTTTTCCCGGGGTTGGTAAGCCTGTAAACCTTCTTCTCCCTTGCTTCTACAGTCCGGATTCCTACGTAACCTATTTTTCTCAGCGATTTCAGGAACGGGTATATCTGGCCGGGGCTTGCTTTTTTGCCCATTTTTTCCCGTATCTCTTTTATCAGTTCGTATCCGTGCCTCGGCTTTGAGTATAAAGAAATCAAAACGTAGAATTTCACAAGGTTGTCTATCTTCACTTCCTTCATGCAAATACTTTGTAAAGATAATATTAAATATATATCAAAATATGATATATAGAGGTGAATACCATGGCGTTAAATCCGAAGGCATTCGCTTTCGCGTCAGCAGCGGTAACCGTTGCCGTTGACATAAGCGGATACGTGTGGCACGGCCTGCTTCAGAAACCGTCCCTTATGAATTCGCTCTACCCGGGATTCTGGAGCAACTGGACACTGATGATCATAGGTCTGGCCGGCACCGTAGCAGCAGCTTACGCACTGGGCTATCTGTTTGCGTGGGCGTACAATAAAAAGGAAAAGAAATAGGAAACGTTGAAGAAGAGTCTGAATTTTGTAATTATTAGATGAGGTGATAAAATGGCAAAGAAGAAGAAAGAAAGCGGGTGCTGTTAAAAACTCAGAAGTGAACCATGGCAAAATTCAGAATAGGTGGTGAAATGAGATGACAATCTGGATTGAGATTGCAAAGTTTTTAGCAGGGGCAGTGGCTTGGGATGTATTTGTACACGCAAACTTCCATCAAAAGTAGAACCAAAATTACTGGGTGTACATTGGACTAACAAGGTAAATAAAGCAGCCATTGCAGCTAATTTGATAGCCTTAGTGTTACTGGTTTATGCAGGCTGGTTTAGCGGATTGAACCTCTAATAAAGCGGTGTGCAAAACAAATTTAGTTGGCGGGATGTATTTGTAGTGGGATAAAAATGGCAAAAGACCCTATCTGCGGCATGTACGTGGACGAGAAGAAAGCTAATTTCAGGACCGTCCAGGACGGCTTGACATACTATTTCTGCAGCGAGAACTGCCTGAAGGAATTTCTCAGGCCGCAGGAAGAAATGAAAAAATTAAAATACATAACAATATTCAGCCTTGTGTTAGGCACGCTAACGCTATTTTTTGAGTATTTCTATCCGATAAAACCATTTGGAATTTCAAATTACATCTTGCTGTTCCTTCTTGCTACGCCTGTCCAGTTCATTGGTGGCTGGCGGTTTTACAAGGGCACTCTGGACGCGATAAAGGCCAGGCAGGCCAATATGGACTCGCTGATCGCGATAGGCACCACTGCCGCGTGGGTGTACAGCACCGTATTCACGTTTCAGGGAATACTTTGGCCCCGGATATTCCCAAGCGTGACAGCAGGCGGGCCCGAAGTCTATTTCACCGAATCAGGACTGATAATCGGCTTTATTCTTCTGGGCAGGTACATGGAGCATCTTGTAAAGGGTCGCGCTTCTAACGCTATAAGAAAGCTGGTCGACCTGCAGCCGAAAATGGCAAAGGTGATCAGGAAAGGCAGTGAAACAGAAATTCCGGTAGAGGAGGTAAAGGTCGGCGATATCGTTGTTGTCAGGCCCGGGGAAAAGATACCGGTGGATGGAATCATTCTGGAGGGGTCATCAGCAATAGACGAATCGATGATAACCGGCGAATCGATGCCGGTTGATAAGAAAAAGGGAGATGAAGCGATAGGTGCGACCATAAACAAGTCTGGATTGCTCAAGATAAAGGCCGCCAAAGTCGGGTCTGATACAGCATTATCACAGATCGTCAAGATGGTGCAGGAAGCTATAGCTCACCGGGCGCCCATGCAGCGGCTCGCCGACGTAGTGTCATCGTATTTTGTCCCTGCAGTAGTCGCCGTTGCCGTAGGCTCATTCCTGTTCTGGCACTACGTCGCGGGGCTGCCTTTTGCGGTAGCGCTCACAACGCTGATAGCTGTCCTCATAATAGCGTGTCCCTGTGCGCTCGGGATAGCAACGCCTGCTGCTATCATGATAGGCGCCGGCAAAGGCGCGCAGAACGGCATACTGATAAAGAGCGGCGAATACCTCGAAAAGGCAAGGAAAATCAACACGATCGTATTTGACAAGACGGGAACGCTTACCAATGGCGAGCCGGAGGTAACTGACATAATCGCAATAAACTCAAAAGAAAAAGATATTCTGCTCTACGCGGCCGCAGCCGAAAGCGGTTCTGAGCATCCGCTGGGGCAGTCCATAGTGAAATATGCAAAGGCAGAAAACGTCAAGATAGGCGAGCCGAAGAATTTCCGGGCGATTAGCGGCCACGGCATTTCTGCTTCCTATCGCGGCAAAAAAATACTTCTCGGCAACAGGAAGCTCATGACAAAAAACAGGGTAGCAATAGAGAAAGAAGATAAGATTCAGCAACTCGAGCATGACGGCAAAACTGTCATGTTAATCGCCATAAACAAAAAGCTGGCCGGGCTGATAGCTGTTGCCGATACACTGAAGGAAAATTCCGGCGAAGCCGTGAAGAAGCTCGAATCGATGGGAATAAAAGTAATCATGATAACAGGGGATAATCCGAGAACTGCCGATGCGATTGCAAAAAAGCTCGGCATAAAAAGCGTCCTTGCAGAAGTCCTCCCGCAGGACAAGGCAAAGGAAATCAGGAAATTGCAACGTGAAAAGATAGTTGCAATGGTCGGAGACGGCATAAATGACACTCCTGCGCTTGCGCAAGCCGACGTTGGCATCGCAATCGGCGCTGGCACGGATATAGCAAAGGAAACAGGAGGGATTGTGCTTATAAAGAACGACTTGCGCGATGTTGTGGGTGCCATCAAGCTCAGCAAGAAAACCGTCAGGAAAATGAAAGAGAATCTTTTCTGGGCATTCGTTTATAATGTCGCGCTTATACCTGTTGCTGCCGGCGTGCTTTACCCGGTTTTCGGCATTATGCTTAATCCAGTTTTCGCGGCAATAGCGATGGCCCTGAGCTCTGTAACCGTAGTAGGCAACTCGATGCTGCTCAACAAGTACAAGCTTGGATTATAGTGAAACCAGAAAAGAATAAGCATATAATACTTCTGGTTTTACATACAGTTCCCAAGGTTGTAATACCCATATTTATTTCCTTGGAGAACTATAAAGTAATTATTGTTGTAAAAATTGTTTATTAGGATTGTGTCCAATAAACAAATGATGATCGGTGTGAGGAGTATGGTGTGTTCACCATACTCCTAAATTTGACCTATACCTTGCAGAACAGAGTTCTGCGGGGTATCAGAAAGCTTTGCTTTCTGAAGACGTCAACAGACGTATAGGTCTACACCGACCATCATACACAAAATGGACACAATTGTATATTAGGTGGCGTCATGACAAAAATAAATTTCGGCAACAGGCAGATAGGTTTTATTATTGTTTTATTCTCCGTAGCGTTTGCGCTGGTTATAGCCGATTTCACAAGAAAGGTCGAAAGCCTGAACGCAGTGCTCCACCAGAACTGCAGCCTTCCAGACGCTGTATGCCCGTTCATAGGGATGCCTTATCAGGCAACCGTCGGATTTGCTGTCACGGGAATTTTGCTTGTATTCGGTATTATGCTTATTCTGATAAGCAGGAAAGGCGAACATCTGGAAATGGAGGCAAGGGAAAAAACAGAAGCTGTAATAAAAAAATTGAACAAAGACGAGCAGAAGGTATTCGAGATTGTGAGGATATCCGGCGCTGTATTCCAGAGCGAGCTTGTGGAAAAATCGGGATTGACAAAAGTCAGGATTACCAGAATCTTGGACAAGCTCGAAGCCAAAGGCCTCGTGGAAAGAAAAAGGCGCGGCATGACAAATATTGTGACAGTAAAGCAATGAACTAATTCTTGTAATAATTTTCTTTTTCCGGGGTTTTTCTTAACAACTAGACGCAACGAAGACTGACGCACCGCTGTGCGTCGATCCATCATGCGTCAGCCCATTCGACGAAAAAGCCTAATGAAACTAGTTTCACCTAGCTGCTTATCTGCTGTTTCATCCATACAAAGAACAGGTGAAGCTAATGGATACGAAACTAATCAGCGTTGCCATAATAAGCGCGCTTATAGGAGTAATCGCGTTTATGGGATTCCAGCTTTACGGAACACCGACAGGCAAAGCAACAGCATCAGGACCGTACCAGGGGTTTGCAACCTACGAGGAAATGATGCAGGCGCATCACGGAAATCAAGTCCAAGACACGGGATGCGGAATGGAATCAGGACCGTCTGCATCACAGTTTGCAACCGGCGAGCTTACAGACTACGGCGTAACGCTCGACAACAGCGGCTACGAGCAGTTGCTCAATGCAAATGCGCTAAAGCTGAGCGCGGAACAGACAAAAAAAATAGTCGGGCTTGACATACAAATACCGTGCTGCGGATTCCAGAAAATACAGGCTTCGGGCAACTGCGAATGCGGCCATCACATAGCATTGGTGGGCCTGGCAAAACTGCTGGCGTTGAAAGGCTATGAAAGAGATGCAATACAGCAGCAGTTGGACATCTGGAAGAACATCTTCTACCCTAACGGCGTGGAAAGCGGGGCAGGTGCGTGCGGATGAAAATGTTAGCGGCATTTGTTTTTTCTTTTTTTTCTTTACTTTTAATTCCCTCTGGTGTTTATGCCCACTGTCCATTGTGCAGCGCAGCAACAGGCATGGCCGTTGCGACTACGCGCCTTTACGGCATTGACGACATTGTAGTGGGTCTTTTCATTGGCGCCTTTGCGGTTTCAACCGCCTTGTGGATGAATAATATCGCATTGAAAAAGAACAGGAAAAAAGAATACATGCCGCATCAGCCGTTAGTTTTCGTGCTGGTTTCCCTTGCGGCGACCATTGCAACTCTTTACTTTTCAGGGTTGCTTGACTCGAGGTATCAGATTTTAGGTGTAGACAAGATATTTTTTGGAACAGTCACGGGCACTGTTATAACATTGCTTTCATTTGAATTCCACAATAAACTGCGGCTGTACAATGGTAATAAAAACTATCTGCCCATGCAGGGCATTATTCTGCCCCTGCTAGCCGTTGTAATCGCAGGCTTTGGATTTTACATAATGGGGTGGTTTGTGTGAAAGACGAAAACAAGGCCGATCTGACCAGCAAGGAAGACCTGGCAATCGCCGTTATGAACCTGATAAGCATAGAAGAGCATCTCTCATTCACCGTAATGAAGACTGGGAAGAAAGAATATCTGCACATATTGGGCTCTGTAAGGAAATTGCGCATAGGTCTTATGAAATCCCTTTTGAACAACACGGAAGGCGAGTTGTGGTGCATCAGCAAGCATCTCCTTGCTGCCACGATGCGGCAGATGGAGACGGCTACGAAATACATCGATGCCGACGGGGAAAAAGCCCATGAGATTTTAAAGGGGGCATTCGGGGCATACGGCCTTTTCTGGCTGCTGCAAAAAAGTGGCGATGATGCGAAAGGTGTTTTGAAAGTGCTAAAAGACCTGGGGAAGAAGGGCGCATGGAAAAAAAAGGTGTCCAAAACACTAAAGGAAATTTTAGAGTGCTGTTTTGAGAAATAGGCGGTATGATGATGAAAAAGAAGAACAATAGGTTTTACGTCATCGTTGGGATAATTGTAGTGGCAGCTGTTTTTGGTATACTGTTTCTTTTGCAAAAAACCCCCTATCAAAATCTGCCAAATTACGCCACAGACGAATGCGGCAATCTTCAAGATGTTTCAAACATACAGCACCTGAGCCACCACCCGCAGCAGTACAGGGACTGCATAAGCCGCGTAGAGCCGCAGAAATTTTTTGAGGCAACAGGCCAGAGTTTGGACGACTTCGCAAAAAGGAACGGTTGGTGATTTCACGAAAAAGAAAGATAAGTCTTTGGAGAAAAAAGGGAAAGTGCTGTCGTTATTTTCAGGCCTGTCTGGCAGCTTAAGTTTTCTGGGCGGATGGCAGATATGCCATAATTTGTGCCTGATTGTTATAGCCATGTTATCGGCTATCGGGATAACAATAGCCGGCATGCCGCTCCTCTTTCTGGCAGAATACGCTGTTTACTTCTGGTCGCTGGCGGTGTTGCTGCTGGTGCCGACTTTAATCATGTACTGGAGAAACAGGAAATGCATGTCTGTGAAGCTGATACTGCTCAATGTCGGCATAGTCATCGCAAGCGTGCCTTTCTCATGGCTGCAGGCTTATCAGGTCGTATTCTGGACGGTTGGCGGTGCACTGATAGCAGCCGGCGCTGTTCTTTTCTTAGGGGGCAGGTTCTCAGGCTTAAAAATCTTCTCCCGAAAAGGTAATCATGATAGACTTCAACGAGATGATTGACAACCATCTGAAGAAAGAGAACAGGCCCAAAGGCACCGGCCGCTACTATCCCAGCGAAATAGGCATGTGCCTGCGGAAAGTTTGGTACTCTTACAAATTTCCCATGGAGATAAAGCCCGACCTTCTTAAGATATTCGAGGTCGGCAACATAATGCACGATTTTGTCGTGGAGGTTTTGAAAAGCGAAAAAAACCCGCACGTGCAACTGTTGAAATCCGAGTTTCCTTTCAGGCAGGACATCGACGACTTTACAATCTCCGGCCGCATAGATAATCTTCTTCTCGTAAAGGCGAGCGGCAAAGAAATCCTGGTTGAGGTAAAGTCAACGACAGACATAAGCTTCGTCAGGGAAGCCGCCCCTCATAATGTTGTGCAACTACAACTATACATGCACGCGCTGGGTGTGCACAACGGAATCCTCCTTTACATAGATAAAAAGAACCTCCAGAGCAAGGTCTTTGACGTGCCGTACAAAAAGGAAGAGGCCGAAAAAATAATCGAGCGTTTCAGGGAGCTCCATAAAGGCATAGTTTCAGATACGATACCAGAGCCGGAAGCACGCAGTTCGTCAAAGACTTTATGGATGTGCCGCTACTGCGAATACAAGGACAAGTGCTACACGGAAACCCCCGCATCGAACAAATGGCCGTAATTTAAATTTACTAACTATAGCTAAAAGTATGAGATTGAACACCACGCTTATCCTTCTGGCAGCTATAATTATAGCCTTTGGATTCCAGACGGTCTTCGGAATAACAGATAATTTTGCCCTTGTAGCCAAAGACATTGCGGCAAGACCGTGGATTCTGGTAACATCCGTTTTCTTACATAGCGGACCGGAACACCTGGTTTCAAACGCATTTGCGCTAGTATTGTTTGGTCTGGCGTTGGAAAGCATCATAGACGGCAGAAGGTTTGCGACAATATTCTTTGTTTCCGGCATTGCTGCCAGCATTGGTTCATCGCTTATCTATCCTGTTTCATTAGGCGCATCAGGCGCAATATTTGGCATCATAGGCGCATTAACAATGCTGAGGCCCAAAATGGCTGTCTACGCCTTCGGCATCCCGCTGCCTATGGTCGTTGCTTCACTACTCTGGGCACTGCTGGATTTGGGCGGTCTTTTTTATCCGTCCGGAACAGCAAACCTTGCGCACCTTGTCGGGTTAGCCGCAGGACTGACAGCAGGCTTCAGTCTTAGAAACACATTCAAAGAACCAGCCGGAAAAAAAGAAAAAGTTCTTACGGAAAAAGAGCTGGATGACTGGGAAGAAAGTTACATGGGGCGTCGAAAATTATAAAATGGCAATCGAAAACAGACTGACGCACAGCAGTGCGTCAATGATGTGGAGCAAGGGGATAATGCGATTTTACCACAATGAACTTGCGCTGAACGTGCCGGAATCCGTCTACTTTCCAAGAGAAGATTCGCTGCTTTTAGCAGGAGTTCTGGAAAAAGAAAAGCTTCAAAGCAAAAAGGTTCTCGAAGTCGGCTGCGGCTCGGGATTTCTTTCCATAGTTATGGCAAGTGGCAAGGCAATAGTTACAGCAGTGGATGCCAGTAAAGATGCGGTAGAGGCAACCAAGCTGAACGCCAAGAAGAATGATGTCTCGCTTGCTTGTTTTGCTTCTAACCTCTTTTCCGCAGTTACTTCTAAATTCGATTTGATCGTCTTTAACCCGCCTTACCTGCCCGACGACTCTGATGACAAGACATATTCAGGAGGTAAAAGCGGCAGGGAAGTAATAGAAAAATTCATCAAGCAGGCAAAAAATCATTTAAACAAGAACGGAAAAATTCTTCTTCTTATTTCTTCATTGACCGGAGAGCAAGATGTTCTTTCTCTGTTTCACACTTGCTCTTTCAAAACAAAAATTGCAGCCCGAGAGAAAATACCGTGGGAAGAGCTGCTGGTTATTGAGGCAATTGTTTAAGCAGTCATAAAAGAAGATTTTTAACCTGCTGTCATAAATTCCTTCAGTGTTCTTTCATTGACCGGAATCGGCCATACATGTGCGGTGCTGGACAAACCAAACTCTCTCCTAACAACCTCTTCTAAAAATCTTTCCACCTCTTGAGAAAAAGCTCTGGTTCCTCTATTAATTTCCCGCACATTGGCTATGTCAAGCGGCCCTATCTTTCCGGCGGCCGTAGCGACAGATAGCCTTTCTTTTCCGGCACTATACTCTGCCACGTCAAAACCAAAATCCCTGCCTCTTTCTGCTAAAACAGATGCATGTTCGGATGATACTGGAAGGATATCTGCAAACCTGTAAGCTCTATAGCCGCATGATGACTCATAAAAAGGTGTTTCCATTACATAATGAATAGCGCGCGCTCGGAACGTTTCTCCTGGCTGATTCAATAATTCCTGTCTTCCAAGAATAACTACAACACGCTTATCTCGCGCTAGCCGAAACCCCATCGGTACATAACCTTTAGTTGAATATTCCCCGAATTCATTTCCTATTGTCCCATCTCGCGACAGATTGAATGTCACTATTATAGGATTTCCAAACAACTGCGCCCTCGAATAGCCTTTTAACACCACAAAATCGCCTTTTCTGTCATATTAGACAAAACTTACTTAAACCTTTTTATCTGTTCGACCATGACTATAATCATGCCAGTCAATGCCCCTCCTGAATATATGAAAGCGGAAGAGCGGTTCAAGTCTGCAAAAACCAGGGAAGAGAAAATAGCTGCCTTGGAAGAGATGATACGGCTGCTGCCGCGTCATCACGGCTCTGAGTCCGCGCACGCCCAGCTCAAATCCCGGTTAGCGAAGCTGAAGAAAGAAACAACGAAAAAAGGGGCGAGGGCGGCAGGAATAACAAAGGAAGGCGAGGCGCAAGTCTGCATTGTCGGATTTACCAAGTCCGGAAAATCCACGCTGCTAGCCGAACTAACAGCATCAAAGCCTGCCATTTCTCCGCATCCTTATACGACCACGAAACCGGAACTCGGCATGATGGACTACAAGGGCGTCAAGATACAGATGATTGAAATCCCTTCCACGTTCGACCCCAGGTACATGAGCATCGCCAGAACAGCAGACCTGATAGTGCTGACATCTCCGCAGGGTGAAGAAAAAAATATAGAAGACGTGATGGAAAACAATTACGTAAGAACAAGGCATATCGTCGTCGACCCTTTATTCGATGATAGTGTCCTTGTAAAAGAAAAAATATGGTCTGCATTAGGCCTTATCATAGCCTATACAAAAAAACTCGACTACACAACCAGGCGCCATAAGTTGTCCCCGATGGCTTTGCCGAAGAATTCCACGGTAAAAGATTTTGCCGAGAGGATACACAAGGATTTTATAAAGGATTTCCGCTTCGCCCGAGTTTACAGAAAAAACAGGACTGTGCAGGCTGGCTTAAACTATCCGCTGCAAGACGGCGATGTCGTAGAGTTGCATTTGAAATGATAAGAGGATGACCATAGGCGCGTATCTTGTAAGCGCATGAATGAAACGAAAGCTTAAGTCAAAGCCGGAAAAAATATACTGGAGGACATAATTTATTGAACATTTTATTAATGTCCTCCAGGATATCACAAAGACATAATAAGTTCAAATATTAATGTCTTTGAATATATTCATATGGTCGACATTTTCGGCTTTGCAATAAACATCAGCGTCAGTGAACTTCTCATCTTTGTAATAATCTTCGTCCTGTTCCTGGTCATTACCAGAAAAATCGTCAGGGTTATAATGAGCTTGTTGTGGATAGCCATTGCGTCAGCTATATTCCCGTTTGCGATGCGGTTTCTGGGGTTGGATTTTTCAACAGACCTGAATTCCGTTTTATTTTATGTGGCATTGGGAATCGGCCTGTATTTTGTTTACATGCTTGGCAGGATTGTTTACGTTATACTCGGGCTGGCGGGAAAATCGTCAAAATTTATAACTTACCCCATAAAAAGCGCCAGAAAGCGAAAAGAAGAGAGAACAAAAAAGAAAATGGAAAAATTGGTAAAGGAGAAAAGTAAGGGAAAAGAAGGATAGCGGTAGATCGTTTCTGGATTAGTAGTCCTATTATTAATAATTCTTTATTTATTTCTTTTGACCGCAAGCAGAAACCTTGCGGTTTCTGATGTCCTGAAAAGCAAGCAATGAGCAAAGCTCATTGATGCATCGGAGAATCTTTGATTCTCCGAATGCTTTGCTTTTCGAAGACAAGCCACTTTTCTTTTTAAAGAAAAGGGGCTTATCCTATAGAAATCTTCGCCTCCGGGATGGAAATTCTTGCCGCCTTTCCGGCAGCTTGAAGCCCGCCATCAAAAGAAAACCTGCCGTTCGGCGAGCTTATCTGCACTCCTGCGGAAAAGCGCGTTTCCGCGCCGTTTACAACAACGGTGCCGCCGGAACCGGATTTCAGTTCTTTCAATGTAAGATTGTCTATAGTGAGGTTTTCAAACGAGGAGGAAGATTTGATAGGCCCTTGCGCGAATGTCAGCGACGCGTTCTCCAGCTCTATTTTCTTGAAATCGCCATCAAGCACAATATCATTTTTGGACACGGAAACAAGGCCGTTATAGCCGAGGATATTTACGCTCCCTTTTGTATCAAGCGTGCCGTCCTTTATATTTGCCGTGAATTTTTTTGTATTCAGGAGGATATTAACATTCTTCGCAGCTGCGGTGATGTTTTCATACCCCTGAAGCTTCAGCGAAAAGCTTACGTTTCTTTCAATGCTTTCAGGCGGGGACAAAATATCCGATATTTTGCCTTGGGCCGACTGGAAAAACGTGCCCAGCTGGGGCGACGTGGACAGGATAGCCACAAGAATCGCCAGGGTGATAAACACCGTGGCTACAACCTTCATGTTGAACATATAGAATTACTTGGTTTCCTGATTAAAAAAGATTATTGAAAATGATTTTCGCCTTTTTAAAGATTTCTAATCATTGAAAAAATAGTTCTTGAAAATTATCAGTGATAAGCATGGTATATCTTTTGCAGGCAGAAGGCATCTTTTCCCAGATTTTCTTCTTCCTCATGTTCTTCGTATTTATCTTTCTCTACCCGCGCCTGATGCTGTCCCAGCTGATATACAAGATAGAGCAGAGCGCAAGGAAAATGGAAGAGATGTCCCATAAGGCGAATATGCTGACGGCGAAAAAGGCGGGCGCCAGGTCAAGAGAAATGAAAAACGCCATAGACGAATTCACGGACTTTTTTGTCGTGGAGCCGTCAGCTATTGACCCGTACGGGCTTGTAAGGAAAATAGACCAGACCATCCGCAGTATGGAGTCGCGTTTCACTGAGTTCGTTGACGAAATCGCCGGCGGAAAAAGTTACAAAGAGAAACAGGAACTGAATTACGGCCTTCGCGCAGCCATCGGACTCCGCCAGATTTCAAAGATTGTCCGTCATTTTGTCGAGCAGGCTAAGAAGTTTAAGAATCTGCAGATAGCGATGATACTCCAGATGCAGCTGCCTATGATAGAAAAGATTGCGGAAAGCGAGTTTCACGGAACAGAGGCGTTTGTGAGCGGCTGGCCGATAGGCGATTCCATCGGCCCGTTGTCAGCCGCTTCGCTCATAGACAAAAGCGGGGAGATCGCAGAGGACATAGTTTCCGGAAAGACAACAATAAAGGACAGAACGTGCTTCGTCCTCAAAGCCAAAGGCCCCGAGCCGCACCTTGGCAGGATAGACGAGGCCATAGCATATCTGATGAAGCGAAACGCTATAGCCCGCGTGATAACCATCGACGCGGCACAAAAGCTGGAAGGGGAAAAATCCGGTTCTGTAGCCGAGGGCATAGGCTTCGCAATGGGCGGGATAGGGCAGAGGGAAATGATAGAGAATGTCCTGCTTCCGAAGAAAATCCCCGTTGACAGCATAGTCGTCAAGGTAGGGATGGAAGATGCCATCATGCCGATGAAGAAAGACATTTTCAAGTCGCTGCCGAAGGTGAAAACGCTCGTAGAAAAAGCCGTCAGCCGCGCGAAGAAAGGCCAGAAAGTGATAATTATAGGCGTCGGAAATTCTTCCGGCATCGGCGACACGAAAAAGACCGTCGAAGACGTGGAAAAGATTGTAAACGAACTTGACAGGCAATACAAGAAAGTCTCGAAAGAGAAAAAAGGCGGATGGATTTAATTTTGTTGTTTGAGCATATAGTGAAATGGAACCATTACGGAGAGAACACCTCCGTAATTGCAAAAAAGGATAAAAGCCTTTTTAACAAGAAGATTTGTTACTGACAAGAAATACATTTTTAAAGGTTTCTAGGGGTATAATTAGCGTGATAGCAAGTTCAAAGGCAATGGATTCGCTGAAGGCGATAGGATTAAACAAATACGAACGCAACCTGTGGGTTGCTCTTCTTTCTAGGGGTGCCTCGACGGCAGGCGAGCTGTCCGATATATCCAAAGTTCCCCGTTCCCGGTGTTATGATGTTTTAGAGTCTTTGGCAGCGCGCGGATTTATCGTCATCCAGCCGGGCAAGCCGATGAAATACGTGTCCATAAATCCGAAGGAGGCGCTGGAAAGGGCAAAGAAAAAAATTCTTGAAGATGCCCACGAAACAAGCGAGAAAATGGGAAGGCTTGCCAAAAGCGATTCGATACGGGAACTGGAAAGTCTCCACAAAGTAAACATTAAAACCGTCATGCCCGAGGACTTGAGCGGCTCGCTTAAGGGGCGTTACGCAATGATGCAGCAGGTGGAAACCATGCTGAAAAAGGCCAAGAAGTCCGTGAAGCTCATCACTACCGAAGCCGGCCTTGCAGAGCTTCTTGAAAATCACGGAAATATACTGAAAAAGGCGTCCGAGTCCGGCGTGAAAATCCAGCTCGCGGCGCCGATAAACGAGAAGACGAACGAAGTTGCAAAAGACCTCTCGAAATATGCGCAGATAAGAAATATAGAAGACGTTGAGCACGTCGAAAAATTGCTTGGCAGGTTATGCCTCGTAGACGGCGAAGAATTTATTCTCGGTTTGACAGACGATGTAAAAACTCATCCAACCCAGGACGTTTCATTCTGGACGCAAAGCTCCCACGCCACTTCTAATTTTATAGAGCCGATGTTCGAGCTGGTATGGCGCAGCGCGAAGCCTGTGGCGAAGTGATTCGACGGATTATCAGTCATTTGTTCTGACAAAAATGCAGTTTATGCAGACCTTCCGTTTATTTTAGACAATCCAGCAGGCGCCATTAATGTTGTTCATTCTGCTAATCAATATGCAGTCCAAGTCGGCACACGCAAAGACGGCACATTCGTTGGAAACATCACATCTTCTTTATATACCACCGGTTAAAACCGGTGGTTTGTGAGAAGATGGGATCCAGAAGACATTGAGTTTCATCACACGACTAAAGTCGTGTGTTTTCAATGTCTTCTTAGATAATGCCAAAACCAACAGACCTGATACCTGCTGGAATGATACCTGAGAAGATAGAGGAAGCAGAAGTGACTGCAATAGGCGAGCCGTATGTTCATGCTTTTGTAAACGGCAAACCATACCCTGTCAAATGATAAGCGGCAAACAGAAAACAATTTTCTCTTATTTTATCTTCTCTACATATCTTCCCGATACCAGCATCACCAGCACCAGAATGGTTGTTACAGTCGCTATCGTGTAAAACCCTATGCCGACAGCCAGTCCTATAGCAGCGACAACCCACAGCTCTGAAGCGGTTGTCAGCCCTACGACCCTGTTCTTCAGGTGAAGTATCGCGCCGGCTCCCAGAAATCCTATGCCGGTGACGACACCGGCTGCTATGACCGGCGACGTGAACGTAAGCGAGACTACTGTAAACAGCGCCGAACCCATGCACACCAAGCCGTGTTCTCGCAACCCCGCCGGCTTGTCGTGAAGCTGCCTTTCCAGGCCTATTATCATCCCCAGAACCGCGGAGAGAACCAGTTTTGCTATAATCTCTATTTCAACCGGAGAAACCATAAAATTATTTATTTTTCAGGTTAATAAACATTATCTGCAACTTATAATCATGCAAGAATTATCGTCTGTTGATATCTTGTCTTTAGCCTGCAAAGAACTGGCGGCAAAGATACTCAGCAGGGAGATATCAAGCCCGCAGGTGCTGGAAATAGAAAAAATAAGGATAGCCAAGAAATATTCTCTTGGCACGGTAATAAAAAATGCGGACATTCTTTTGCGCGCCGAATCTGGCGAGCCTTATCTTAAAAAATTCCTGAAAACAAAGCCAGTGAGAACGTTATCCGGTGTTGCGAATATAGCCGTCATGTGGCTTGGAACTGACGGCTTTTCGTGCCCTTTCAAATGCATTTTCTGTCCTCAGGGAAACACCAGAGGCGTTAAAGTATTCACACCGAAAAGCTACACGGGTTGCGAGCCGACGACCCTGCGCGCTATTCGTAATAATTACGACCCGTATCTGCAGGTAACGAACCGTCTGAAACAGCTGGGAATCATAGGCCATGCAACAGACAAATGCGAGCTTATAATTATGGGAGGCACATTCCTGTCGTGGCATAAACAAAACCAAGGAGATTTCATAAAAAGATGTTTTGATGCATTTAACAGCGTTGAGAGCAGCAGCCTTGTAGAAGCGCAAAAAATAAACGAAACAGCCAAAAACAGGTGCATCGGCCTGACTGTAGAGACCAGAAGCGATTACTGCTCGCCAAAGGATATAGAATGGATGCTCTGCCTCGGTACGACGCGCGTCGAAATAGGTGTCCAGACGACGGATGACGAATTGCTGTCCATGGTCAAACGCAGCAACAATGCACAATCAAATGTAGAAGCTATAAAAAGGCTTAAAGAAGCCGGCATCAAAGTAACCGCCCACTGGATGCCCGGACTGACAGGACTGGAAAAGCTTGACATGAAAAAAGAAATCCGGGACTTCAGAAAACTTTTTGACAATCCGGATTACCGGCCGGACGAACTGAAGATATACCCGGCGCTGGTAATACCAGGCACGGAACTTCACGAGCTGTGGAAAAAAGGCGATTACCAGCCTTTGTCAACCAGCCAGTTTATAGACCTGCTCATAGAACTGAAAAGGCTTGTGCCCAAATATGTCCGCGTCAAAAGGGTGATGCGCGATATTTCAGAGCACGAATCAGCGGCGGGCGCAAGCACGACAAACATTCGCCAGCTCGTACACGAGAAAATGGCTAAAGCCGGCGCCGGATGCAGGTGCATCCGCTGCAGGGAAGTGGGCCAGAACAGGAGTAAGCCTGAAAAGATAGAGCTACAGAGATTTGATTACGAAGCTTCAGGCGGTAAAGAGATATTCTTAAGCTTTGAAGACTCAGAAAACGATATTCTAGTCGCCTTCCTCAGGTTAAGAATCGACGCTGACAGCACAGCCAAAGTCCGCGAGCTTCACGTTTACGGCGAAATGATGCCCATCGGCGGCATAGGCGCATGGCAACATAAAGGATTTGGAAAAAAACTTCTCGAGGAAGCAGAGGCGATAGCAAAAGAATTTGGAAAGAACAGGGTTCAGGTCACGTCCGGCGTAGGCGCCCGTGAATATTACAGGAAGCTTGGCTACGGACTTGAAGGATTTTACATGGTGAAAGAATTATGATTGTCTATCAACTTAATAGAGAACTGGCACATTTACTTCTGGAGCGGCCATCAATGGCTGATGAAATAGAGCGACAGGGCGGCTTAAAAGATTCTTACACAAAGCAGGAATTGCTTTTTATGCTATTTCCAAAAGAGATAAATGACCTGATAGACAGGGGCGCATTAATAGGGCCGCACGTCGAAAAACAAGAACCCGCGATTGAAAATGGAGGGTCACCTCAAAATGTAGTGGAGAGAAGAAAAATATTGCAAAGAGCTATATATTGCAAAGAGCTATAGCCACCTATTTCGATGGGGCGAATCCTGGGCCGTCAGCTGTGTAAACTTCTTGCGATCGCCCAGATATGCTGCTTTGAGTACAAGTATATATCCGCACGGCGTGCACTTGTGGCAAGTAAAAAGAGATGTGGCAGCACTATCAGGAAATACACGCAAAGATCGGTCATGATTTTGAGAAGCCGTACATGTGCAAGGAGCTTAACTGAAATTAGGCAGTTGGTTTGGCATTACTATATCTCTGCACAACATGGCGTATCCTTTGCGCTGTAACTGCATGTCTCCTAGAGAATTTAGCCACTGTCGATATGCTTGTCTGCCGGTATTGTACGCAAATAACGCCCCCCTGGCAGCCGGTATAAACATCTGGGCATCGCTTTGCGCCTGATCTGGATTTCTTAAGCCGTAATCTTGCAAATATTTCTTTACCTGTTCCGCAGCTACTTTCTGGCTCAATAGCATGATGATAGCGTTATCTTGGGCAGCACCCGTCGCATCTTCCCTGCTTCTCTGCAGCCGAAGGAATCTCAAAATGTCTTCTCTGCTTATATCCCTCCCAACTTCTGCGTACAAATCACATGCTATTTCGGCAAATTCTGTGTCTGTAACCGTAACGCTTCTGGCGTTCATTGCAATACCTTCGCTTATCGTAATGTAAGGTGAAGGGATGACGCTTCCGTATAAAATACCAAGTCCGTCTCTTTCTGCCGCTTCAAATTGCCTTGATACTTGAGAATGATGACCTGGCCATAGTTCATGGAGGGCGGTTTCTAGGTGAGACGGCATGGTTGCAGCTGTTTTCCCATTGCTCATAACGGCTTCAAAAGCAGCAGGTTTTCCTCGTCCATTAAAGACGAACCGTCCGGCATAAGGAGCGCTTTGAACAACCGTTAAATGTGGTTCTTCCTGCGGCAGCATATCAGGCTCGAACCTTTCTGCTACGAGAGTGCGTATATTTTTCGTTGCTGTACGGATAATCTTTTCAGCCAATGCAGGATTATTAACTAATTCTGGAACCCTGAAATATTCCAAGTAATTCTGCCATCTTTCAACTAACGACCCCTTTCCGGGCAATTCTTGCGCCAGGAATCTGTAAGCTTCGGTTATTTGTTCATCAGCAGTCATAACTGCATAAGGCAATCCGAATACCTCTCTGGCTTCTGTTACGACATCGACGCTTTCGCCCATGAAATGCCTTGCCCTTAAGTTTAACCCCTTTACTGCCGCATCTCGAAAAGCGGCGTATTTGTCTTGCGGGGTATGCCTCATTAATTGCTTAGTGCCATTGACAATTTCCAGCAAGCTCATCTTCCTTTCGTCTATTCCGTCTTGCAATTCTTGACCGGGCTTTAGCATGCCCGGATAAAAACAGCTCTCCACGGTTGTTTGCATTTCTCGCTGATGTGGATCGTGCCTAGCTAAAGCCAGGGCATATTCCCAGTATTGCTTATCAAACTCGTTCATATCAGAACCCTCTTACAATATGTTGTATTCCGCATCGCGGAAGCCTTTATATGCTTTATGGTGGGAGTAAGATGGGATTGCATGACTTACACACCTATAGGAGAGACTGTAAATTTGGAAGGTGCGGTATTTGAATTAGCAGTTAATAGGCTTGTAAAAGGGGCTTTGCAGGGGGTTAATACTAGATATCAAGCCTTGCTCGAAGCTGATTCCGCATATCAGGCTTTTCTCGCCGAAGCAGACGGGGCGAGAGCAAATGCCAGGACGTACAGGCAAATGGCAAAGACGCTTGGTCAGCAGGCAGAAGAGTACGCAAAAAGACTTGACAAAGGGGCAACAATAGACGGAAAAGAAATAACAGCTGCTTTGATGGAGTCCCAATCGTACGACAGCTTGGCAGAAGCCGAAGAGGAAAAAACTGTTCCTTCCCCTGAACTTAACGCTAGACTAAGAAAACTGCGGGAAAACGCTTTTAACGGCGTTGCAGGGCAGCTTGGATACAATGCATGGGAAAAAGTGCAGACAGAAGCGGCACGAATAGAAGGCGAGATTATGGCTGATATTAACAGAAGACTGGACGCAGAAGAAAAACAGATGGTTGCTACAGCTCATCGCGATTATTTAGCCCGTGTCCAGTCCATGTTGCAGGCATCTTTGTCGGGATTATCAGAATACGTCTATGTCGGAGAACCAACTATTGTTCATGTAGATGGTGCATTGCGTCATGAAACTCTTGTTTCTATATTTACCGATACCCCAGACGTCACAGCCGAAGAACTGCAGAGAGAACTTGAAATGCCAGAAGGGGTTTTGACGCTGGCTTCTAAAATCTTGACTCCATTGGGCGATGGCACAGGACTGGCCGTAGTAGAAGCGCGATACAGGGGCTCAAAACCGCTTCACTAATAACACTTAAATCGCTTTCTCACCAATTAAATTTAGTAATGAGCTGTTTCTTGCGATGACTTACGTAGATGAAAGTCACATGTTGTGGTCTTATGCCTATCGAAGAGGAGATGCAGCTTGAGATAAGGCGCCTGGAAAGGGAGCTTACGATACTGGACGAGGAACTGGAAAAGCTGCACAAAAGAATACTGAACCTTCTCATGATCCGCAAAAAGAAGGAGCAGGACCTGCGCGTCCTGAAAACCAATTTCTACGGCGAGCTGCCCGAAGAAAAAGAATGGCAGACCACGCTAGCAAGATTATTGCGCGAAGAGGGCGTGAAGCATCTTGGGTAATCTTAAGAAAATCTTAGCCGACTGCAACTGCAAGACCTATTTGTTCTAGCCCACTTACAAAAGAATATCTTTGATTATCTTGGACACTGCCATCACTGATCTTAAGACCTACAGCTTCGGCAAGCCTTCTTATAACCTGTTCGGGGCTGTCTTTGCCCTGAGGGAAATATACGCTGTGTCTACCATTATAAGGCCTTCCTTTGGCAGTAACATAAGCCCTCAATGCAGCAACTGCAAATTCCCTAGTACCAGTGTATCGCCCATTTTCGTCAAAGCTTCTTTTCATAGTTTCAGCTACTGTTTCAAATATGTTACTTACCTGCCTTGGTACTGCTACAGATCTACTAACATAATTTCTTGTGCCACCAAACCCTTCAGGAAAAGGCGCTTCCGTTTCTGAAACCTGTGGCAATCTCAATAAGCTACCGAAGTCGACCATTTCGGTTAAGACACTTGCGTCTTGGTTATGTAATGTATAGTGCCAACGACCTTCTGTTGA
Source organism: Candidatus Aenigmatarchaeota archaeon (assembly GCA_016180945.1). Lineage (GTDB taxonomy): Archaea > Aenigmatarchaeota > Aenigmatarchaeia > GW2011-AR5 > GW2011-AR5 > JACPAG01. The sequence goes on from JACPAG010000002.1 coordinate 59,500, forward strand.
AACATAGCTCCCTCTGGCCAGCATAAATCCATATAGCCTTCCAAGTGCTGCATCGCTTATTTCAGCTCGCGGATGTATAATCGGTATATCTTTTCCTCTAACATCCCATCTATATAAGTGGTCGTACGGGTCAATGCCTGTTAAGTCAGCAAGATAATTCAATAGTGTTTGTGGAGATCCATGCCGTCCGTTGAAATACTGGAGAAAGGTTCCTAGTGTACTAACAACTCTTGTGTGTATAGGATGTACGTCTAAACGCAGCGACTCCACATGCTCTGTTACCAATTTCACCAGAGGTAAAAATTTTTTGTTTCTCAAATACTTGCTATCGAGCACCCATAAAACTTGGCTATTGCCTCTTAGCAGTTGTCTTAAAGCACTTGCAATTCTGAAAGGCTGGGCTTCGCCTATTCGTCTGTGGCGTGTCTTCAGGTTTTCCGTAAGAAATTCTCTTGATTTACCAGAAATCCCATGCTCTTGACAGAAGGCATCCCATTCTTTATCGAATCTTCTCCTCTCCAAAAAAAATCTATAAACGTCCGTCCTAACATCAGGGTTGCCGACACCCTTTAATAAATCAACGAGTTCAGCAACGTTTTCGTCTTCTGGCCATAAAAGGGTATTTTCAAGCTGGTCTATAAAATGCTCTGAGAATCCTGTCGCTCTTAATCTGCCGAAAAAACTTATTCTGGTTGCAGAATCAACCATAGAAAGAACTAACATATCAAGCATTTCAGATGGCATTCCGGCAGGCATATAACCTCTAAGCCTTCTGCCACTCAAAATAGTTCCGGCTAAATCTTCATCTGGCTTGTAAGAGCCATGGGTAAAAAAGGCTGGAAATGCTCCATAGCGCGTGATTGAATGATACACAGCATCCAATTCAAGTTCTCTTTGCGCGCTAAAACTAGGGAATTCTTTTTCAGCTTGACTAATACCAGCAGCTATAGATGCTTGTCTAAATCTCCTTAGAAATTGTCTGTGTTTTCGTAATCTTTCCATTTCTTCTTGTGCAGCGTCTACAACCATATCCGGAGTTATCAATCCAGAAACATTTCCAAAACCTATTACGCTGCCAAGTTGCTGCTGTAATTCTTCTGCTGTCTCTAAGTTTCCATTTCGTGCAGTTTGTATGATACGCCTTAGTTCAGCGTCTACACGTTTGCTCCATATTGAAAAGTAATTCCGTCCCTTCACATCCCTGAGTTTAAGCGGCATATGAATACGCTTTTAGAAATATATTTAAGCGCATTGATTTTCCTTTTTTTACAAATTGTGAATGTGGCGTAATTGATTCGTAATTACTTCTTGTATCAAAGAAAATGAAAATTAGATTTTAAACCTTTAACAGTATAAATAATTCAGAATTCTGGTGACCACTTAAATGAAGAATCCGGCAATCGGCAGGTATTTTACTAGTCCAGTAATTGATGTCAGGGAAGGGAGATATCCAGTAGTCCGGATGCACGGAGGGCAGTATTGCATCATAAACAGGGGCTTACAGACTGGTTATGATAGAGAAAACCCGCCAGCAACAGGAGACGTTGTAACTTTTGTCCCCCTCGCTGACAACAGAGTAGATGGCATAGGCCCGACCACTTTATTCGCAAGGATGATACGCCTGCAAAGAAAACAACTAGCAACATCCGTCTGAATTTTATCTCTTCTTTTCTAGCTCATCCTTTAATTGCTTAACAAAATCTTCCAGCTTCACGCCAAACTGTATTTCTTTTTTTCCCCTTCTTCTCACAGCAACCGTCTTGTTCTTCTCTTCCTTTTCGCCTATCACAAGTATGTAATTAACTTTTTGCATCTCAGCCTCCCGTACCCGGTATTCTACGGTGCTCGACCTTGTATCGGTATCTGCCCTTATTCCTTTTTCTTTTAATTGCTGCAGGACCTTTTCCGCAGTATCATTATTTTTATCAGTTAACGCTAATACCCTTACTTGGACAGGCGACAGCCATAACGGAAACGCGCCGCTATAATGCTCGACCAATATGCCGATAAACCTCTCCAGAGAGCCGTAAATAACGCGGTGGATTATTACAGGCCTGTGAGGCTTGTTGTCCTCTCCGTTATAGCTTATGTCAAACCGTTCAGGCATCATGAAATCTACCTGCACGGTTGCGCATTGCCACGTTCTTCCAAGAGAATCCTTTATATGAAAGTCTATCTTGGGCCCGTAGAAAGCCCCTTCCTTCGGGTTGATTTTGTATTTCATCTTTCTTTTTTTCAGCGCGCTTTCCAGAGCGCCTTCAGCCTTGTCCCACACTTCTTTGGAGCCCATCGCATTATCCGGTCGTGTCGACAGCTCCACGTGATAATCAAACCCAAATGCTTTGTAGAAATAATCCACAATGTCAACAACCCGTTCTATTTCTTCCTCTAGTTTGTCCTCGCCAACGAATATGTGCGCATCGTCCTGCGTGAACACGCGCATCCTGAACAGCCCTGACAGCACGCCCGACAGCTCGTTCCTGTGGACTGTCCCTAGTTCAGCCAGCCGCAGCGGCAATTCACGGTAGCTTCTTGTCGAGCTCTTGAAAACAAGAATCGCGCCAGGACAGTTCATCGGCTTCATGGCGAAATCCATGTCTTCTATACTAGTGAAGAACATGTTATCCTTGTAATGGTCCCAGTGGCCAGAAGTTTCCCAGATATTTTTGTTCATCAGGCTTGGGGTAGAAATTTCCTGATAACCAGCTTTGCCGTGCTCTTCGCGCCAGAATTCTATCAGCCGATTTCTCAGCATCATGCCTTTAGCATGGTAGAAAACCATTCCGGGGGCTTCTGTCTGGAAACTGAACAAGTCCAGCTTTTTGCCGAGTAGGCGATGGTCATTATCGCTAAGCTCTTTCGGTTCTTCTGCTTTCGCAGGTTTTTCTGCTCTCTTTTCTGCCTTTTTTACCTGTCCCAAATCGTCCTTAGTAAACGACTTGGACTGCTCTGCTAACGGATGCCCTTTTACAGAAATAGCGAATCTTTTAGTCCAGCCGAAAGGCGCCCTGTAAACATCCAAATTTAGTTTTTTTGCATGTTTTTCCATTTGCTTGATGACGAACAAAGCCTCCTGAGGTTTCGCCAGCTCTTTGCTGAGATGGGCGTAAGGATAAACCAGAACCTTGTTGGCGTGCAGCGATTTCATGAATTCGCTGACTTCGTCTATCGCTCTTTCACCTACTTCTTCATTGTCCCCTTTCTCGACTGCGGTCAGCAGAACAAGTATGTTCTCATGCCTGTACGGCTTTTTTTCCACGTCCTCCGCCTGGACTATCTCCTTTTTAACGGGCTCGTATTCTATCCAGTCCGAATGCAATTGAAGTATTTTCATATTCCAATCTTCTTTTGCACATCTAAGTTTAAAAAAGTAAAAATTGGTTGGGCAATTCAAAATTACAAAATACCCAATTTCATCTCCTAACTACTTCAAAGAAAGAAATCTATAAATTATTACTCAAATTAATAATTATAGCAAAAATGCATAAAAATTAAAACTTATGTCAAATGGTATAGCTGATAGAAAATGGAGTATATCAGTACTAATAAAAAAGCGCCGCCCGTCAATTTCAGAAGCGCCGTATTTTCAAATGTTCCTCCTGACGGCGGCCTGTACATGCCTGCCTCTTTTCCTCAAATCCCGGTTCATGAATTAAAAGGCGCCTCATACACGGAAGTAGCTGCTGAAGCTCTGTACCCTTTTGTAGAAGGCGAAATACCAAGGAGCGAACTTGAAGCTATGGCAAAAAGGGCGTATCCTTTCGCACCAGTTATTGTAAAAATTGACGAAGGACTCTATATGATGGATTTAGGGGCAGGTACTCTAACAGATTCCTTTAAAGATTACGGGGTGCGAATGCAGGCAGAATTTGTAAGGTATTATGGCAATGAAGATTTGACAATACTTTCAATTACATCCGGTGACACGGGGCCTGCAGTCGCCAAGGCATTTGGCGGCAATGGCATCAGAACAGTTGTTGTATTCGACGAGCGCAATATTTCAGATGTTCAAAGAAGGCAGATGACAACTGTACCAAACGTTGTTGCCATCGGAGCGAAAAACGACTTTAGCCATTTGTACAGTGTTGGTAAAGAAGTAGAAAACCACCCTAGTTTAAAAGGCAAATTATTATCAGCTAACTCTCGAAACATAGGAAGGCTTTTGGGACAAATTCCTTATCATATTTATGGCCATTCCAATGTAGAAGGCGGAAAGCGTGTAATACTGTCAATACCTTTCGGAAACGGCGGTAATTTTGTTTCAGCAGAGATGGCAAGAAGAATGGGTCTACGCATCCCAATGCTCATTGCAGCAACTAATGCGAATGACGTTTTTAGAAGATTCGTGGAAACCGGACGCTATGAACCCAGACCAACTATACCTACTATATCGAGCGCAATGGATGTATCCGACCCGGGGAATATGCCCCGCTTCGTTTACATGCACGGCGGCACAATGGACGTGAATAGGAATATTTCTCACCCGCCGGATATGCATGGAATCCGCGCTGTTACGCATGCTGTAAGCATTACCGATGCTCAGACCATAGAAACAATACGAAGAGCGTATAGGCAAAGAGGAATTTTAATCGACCCGCATGGTGGTGTTGCTTTAGCCGGTGCTGAACAATTCAGGCGGGTCAATCCTGAGCACGCAAGCACACCTATTATATTCGAGGAAACAGCAACCCCGTCTAAGTTTCCTCAAACAATGGAAAAAATAGTAGGATTTGCTCCAGAACCTACAGAAAGCATGCAACGCGAAGCATTGATGAAGGAAAATATCATACATGTTGGTGAATTGACACCAAAAAAATTATTAGAAGTCCTACAGGCTAGATAATTCTAACTATTCGCTCACATCTCCTATCCGGGGGTTATGATATTTAATTATGTCATCAACCTTAAGATGAACCAGCCTGTCCGTTGCGCCGCCTCCTGCCCAGACCTTTTCTTTTATTAACACAGTTTTATCCATTATGCACTTGATTTTACTCTTCAGACCTATAGGCGGAACTGCGCCGACAGAGAAGCCTGTGACCTCAAGAACCTCTTCAGGACTGGCAAGACGGACATTTTCCTCGTTCAGCAACTTGCGCAATTTCCTTGAGCTTGCTTTTTTGCTGCCTTGAATTATTATCAGGCAAAAATCGTTGCCTGCTTTGAAAAGAAGGCTCTTTACTATGCCATCCAGATTTATGCCTGCTGATTTTGCCGCAATTTCAGCACTTTTCATATCGCCCTTAATTAGAAATTCATGCCAAATATTTTTTTGCAGCAAGAAAGCTTTAAAATCCTCGAACATAGGTTAATTAAAGTGAATTTATAACTTAAATAAGAATTACTTTTCTTTTAAGTTCAACTGCCAAAATCGATATCTTTTTAATAATTTTTAATCAATTACATTATGTAGACCTGGGGTTTAGTATGTCGAAAGTCGATTGGAAATTAGCTGAACTTTATGGAATTTTAGTTGGAGATGGATATCTTCATAAGAATAATCACAGCATATTTGTTGTATGTAGTTCAGAAGAATCATATTATTTAAAAAATCGGGTAATACCATTTTTTGAAATACTATTCAAGAAAAAGCCGTATTTTGCCCCACGAAAAGACAGAAATGCATTTTATATACAGGCAAATTCAAAGGAAATAGTAAATTTCTTTATAGACACGTTTGACATGACAAGAGGTGCGAAGAGCAACTATAGGATAAGCAAAAGAATAATGAACAACAAAAAATTAATCCCACACTTTCTACGTGGACTTTTTGATACTGACGGATGCGTTAAATTCTCAAAACAGAATAAAGGCGTAAATTATTACCCTAGAATACAGTTCCATTTCAAAAATTCTTTGTTTGCTTCTGATCTCAAAAAGGCTTTATCAAAACTAAAGTTCAATATGGGCTGTTATGAAGATAATAGATTTGGAGGATTGTATGTTATTCAAATCTCTGGAAATGCAAATTTGAATAAATGGTGCAATTTAATAGGCAGTGCTAATTTAGTTCATATAACAAAAATATTACAATGGGAGAAAGACGGTTTTGTAAAACCTAGAACAACACTAGAAGAAAGAATTAAGTATTTAGGTATAAATACAAATGTTGTATTAAATTGCAAACAAATAAGCCCTGACAGCCCTGTGGAGAATAGAAATATTCACAGATTGTAGTGGTCAAGCATAGGGGCCTTTGGCAGCCCTTTCGTCAGCAAGCAACAAAATGACGCACTATTGTGCGTCGTGTTGTTTCCGCTGGCGGAAAATATTATGGCTGAAGAGAGCCCTTGACGTCGGTTCGAATCCGGCCAGGGCTATTTTTTCGTTATGTATTCCATTTCTGAAGGGCCGAGTGGATAAATGCGAGGACGACTATCCGGCAAATTCAGGCCGTAAATCTCGTCTACCCCTGCGACACGGCGTCTTAGGCCATCGAGCGAGCTGAAATTCTCAAGCCGGCGAGCATCCCCTGCCACATAAACCGTCTGGCCGGCATTTTTGAATTGGCCGACACCTATTGCCGTTGGCATGGAACAGAGTTCTCAGGAATCTTTTAATCTCTTTTCCACGTCCTTTTTCGCAGCGTTAAAAAATCCGTTCTCAATCTTCATCGTCGCGCACATGGCGCCGAATAATCCGCATTCTTCAATATCGTCAGTTCCAATCCTCTTGGCCAGATAGCCTGCAATATACGTATCGCCAGCGCCTGTGACGTCTTTTACGGCAGACGGCTCGAAAGCCGGTATTTTGCAGAGCTTTTTCTGTTTTTTTGAGTAAACCACTGAACCTTTCTGCCCGTTGGTTATGACAACCTCTATAGGCCCCATACCGGCTAGTTTCTTTATTCCCCCCATTAATTCGGCTTCGTTGGCATCCGCCTTTAAAATATCTACATACCGCAAAAAATCTTTTGCGTCCTTCCATCTTGATTGTACCACCTTTCTGCCATTGATTTTTCTCGTAAAACCCTGGATATCCAGGCTTATCGCAATGCCAAGCGACTTCAGGTGCTTGAACACAGCCAGCGGTATATCCGGCTTTGTGAGCGGCCCGAGATGAACGATATTGGCTTTCAGGCTTGTTATATCTGAAATTTCAAACGGCTCTGCGACGCCGTCAACAAACTGTTCCCTGTTTTCACCGTGGTACACGTTCCTGAACGATGTGGTATGTTCGCAGAAGTATGGGAAGAGGGAAATATTTTTGTGTTTTAGCGCCCCGAGAAGATTTTTGTCCTTGGCTGATAATTTTGCAAATATCTGCGTCTTGATGCCCAGTTTTGCCAACGCGCTTCCTGCATAAAAGACCGTGCCGCCTATCTGCTCTTTCTCGCTTTTGCCGATAACTATCCTGTCTTTTGCTATCGGCCCTATAACAGCTATCGCCATATTTGTATGTATTTGCAGATGAATAAAAACATTTATTTGATGCTTTCTATCCAATTAGTTATATGATTTCCATCCTTCGCCTGGGCCACCGCCTCAAGCGTGATGAACGTTTATCAACACATGTCGGTTTAGTCGCCAGAGCATTAGGCGCCGATGAAATCATCTATAGCGGAGAAAGGGACGAAGGCATTCTTGAAAGCATTAGAAAGACGACAAAGAATTGGGGCGGTTCGTTCAAAGTCCGGTACGAGGAGAGCTGGAAAGCCGTCATTAAAAAGTACAAGAAAAAACGGTTCAAGATAGTCCACGCCACCATGTACGGCGAGCCCGTCAAAAAGGTGATGCCGAAAATAAGAAAAGAGAAGGATATTCTGGTACTGGTGGGCAGCAGCAAAGTGCCGGGTCAGATATATATGATTTCTGATTACAACGTCGCCGTTACCAGCCAGCCTCACAGCGAGGTTGCGGCACTGGCTGTTTTTCTGCACGAATATTTCAAGGGAAAAGAAAAGGGATTCAAGAAAGCGAAGCTGAAAATCATTCCCCAGAAAAAGGGAAAGAAAGTGATTGAGAATTAATCAAACCGTCGCGGTCAGAAAACAACGGATTCTAAGATATAAAAATCCTTTATACAATTTTAAATCATGGGGTTTCAGGAAGATGTAATACGCTTAATTGAATTGGTAGAACGACAAGGACTGACAGACTTTTTAGATGAGGCACTCACAGCTCTTTACGAAGCCAGTCAGGAGTTACAGAAGGGTATTTCTGTAAGTTCCGGCAGGCCAATCTCTCCTGCTACACATCAGGCGTTAAATGTTATAAATGGCGTTTCAACAAATCTGGCTTCGCAGCAAACCGCATTTTTAGATGAACTGGAAAAAAAAGGCATACAAGACCATGATGCCGCAAGAGCTTTGCGTGAGTTGATACAATCCCACGACGAAAGACAGGTCGTTTCGCAAGAACCTGTTGCAGCTTCTCCGGCACCTCTTTCCAAATCTCAATTGCATACTATAAGGGAGCAGGTAAGAAAAGAACTATCAAGAAGGGGGTGGCAAAAGCCTCCTACAAAAAAAGACCGTGCCAGAAGAAAGACACTTCTTTATCTTGGTTCTAATGAAACTATAACTCCAAAAATTGCTGCCGTGCTTCTTTTTGAAGAGTATGGAGGAGACATGCCGAAGGTTTATGAAGCACTGTCAGATCTGTCTAGGGAAGGTCTCATAAAGACCAAGGCCAGAGGCGTTTATGAAAGGACGCTTCTTGGAAAGCAGTTCGACCCGGTAACAGGCAAAGTTCCTTCCGGAAGCCGAAGAATCAGGGATAGAAGAGGTCTATTAATGCACCTCTACAAAACCCCTTCCGCACGAGAAGAATTGGATGTCTTATGCAACAGCAGAGAGATATTTCTAAATGCAGCATACGACGGCGCTATTGAATTAGGAGAAGATGGAAAGTATCGTCTTACGCAAGATGGAGCAGAACTCCTTCGGGGGTTTTTAAGGTATGCTACACGCGTCCAAACTGTAATTGATTATGCAATGACGCATGGAGAAGTGACTGTAAACAAAATAATGCAACTGACAGGACAGAGAAGGGATGGAGCTATAATGTTGAGCGATGCAATGCTGCAGGGTGGCATAATAGAACAAAGCGGTTTTACGAATTCCCAGAACGGCCGCAGATATGTCCTCACCGCCGCCTATCGACCGCCTAGTAATCTGGTGGGCAATACACGTATAGACCATCTGCTAAATTATATAGATTCTAGAGGGGGTTCTATACCGAGGCGCCAACTCGTAAATGTTTTTCCAGATAGTAATCCTCGAAGCAGGATAAACGTAGTTTACGATGCTATAAGAAAAGGGTATATAACGCGAATAGATGGGACCCTTGTTCTCACGCCTGAAGGAACAGAAAGGACAATGTACTCTTTACAGCACACTCAGGCAAAATGATTTTCAATTTTTCCACTCCCTGGTATAAGACTACGGTTAGAGTTTATCGCGAAAGAAGTACAACGCGGCTGTCTGATTTTTCGTCCACAATCCTGTAAGAGCTGTGTCTTTCTATCTCCGCTGCAAATTCCTGTATTTCGCTGTGCAGCGGCATGTCCTCGTATTTCATGACCTTTCTTGACCCGCCAACCGCCATAAAACTTTTCACCTCTATAAACTTCACACCGCTATTTTCAATTATTTCCGCATATCCTTCCGGGTCGGTGAAATTCAACCCTTTCGCTAGCGTGAGCCTCACGACCGTATCGCACTGGAATTGCCTCAGCAATTCCAGAGACTCCATAACCCGCTGCCAGAAGTCTTTTATCATCGGCACGGCAGCCCGCTTGTACATCTCCGGCGTGGTGCCGTAGAGTGAAATATAAAGATTAGTCGGCTGATGCCACAGCAATTTTTTAATCATATCCGGATTGGTGCCGTTGCTGACCAAAAAGGCGGTCATCTTTCTGCCCATTATTTCGTCTATGAACTCGGGCAGATAAGGATACAGCGTCGGCTCTCCCGAAAGAGATATAGCCACGTGCTTCGGCTCCATAGCATCTGTGAGCTTTCTTTTATCAGCCGTGGCAGAGCCGTAAAAGCCCTGAAGTACCTCCTGCTGCGCCTTTATGCAGCCGTCCAATATTGATTTCGGATCGTCCCACTCCTCAGTCCTGCGCGGCAGCGCATAATCAAAATTTCTCCAGCAAAATCTGCAATTGAACGTGCAAAAAAACATGGCCGGGGTCATTTGGACGCATTGATTGCTCCCTATGCCATAAAACTTGTTTTTATAACAGACGTTTTCCCCTCTTATACTTTCTTTAGTCCAGTGACACACTTTTATCGCGCTGTGCCTGCCTACGAAACGATATCCCATTCTGGTCGTTTGCTGCCTCATGAAGTCCAGTTTCTGGTCGATTCTTTCGTTAAGCGCAGCTGGAACTTCGATAAAACCTTCAGGAATGGCGTTGCAGCCTTCTGAGCACGACTTTTCATTGCGTTCAGTGTTATTGAGAACTGCAAATGGACCCATAGTTTCTCTACGCCCTTCAAGGTTCTTAAAACGTTAGAAAGTCTTAAGCCGCCAAGCCCGCTAAAAAAGCAAATATATTGTTTTTGGATAGAGGTTTTAAAGGCATTTCCCGATATTTTATCTTATGTCGTTCAAACGCAAGCTTTCAGAAGCTACCGGAATAGAAGAAAAATTATTGCCGTCCTCTTACCAGATTGTAGGTCATGTTCTTCTGATTAAGTTCATGAAGCTCAAAAACTTAAGCTGGAAAAAGAAAATAGCTGCTTCTGTTCTTGAGATATTGCCATACGTGAAAACCGTCTGTGAAATAACTAAAGTGAAAGGGGAATTCAGGGCTCCTGAAACCAGAAAATTGGCCGGCGATGGAACGGTTACCGTGCATAAAGAGCACGGCATACTTTACAGGTTAGACGCAGCCAAGATAATGTTCTCAAAAGGTAATTTGTTCGAAAGGCAGAGACTCATCGGACAAGTAAAGAGAAATGAAACAATAGTTGACATGTTCGCCGGCATCGGCTATTTTTCTCTGGGACTTGCAAAGAAAGCAAAGAAAATCATTGCGATAGAAAAAAATCCTGTAGCGTTCAGGTACCTGAAGGAGAACATAAAACTAAACAGAATAAGTAACATAGCGCCATTTCTTGCAGATAATAGAAAGTTAAAACTGGAAAATTTAGCTGACAGGGTCATCATGGGCTATCTTCCGCGCACAGAAAAATTCCTGCCTTTTGCGGTAAAGACGCTAAAAAATAAAGGCATAATACATTTCCACAACACCTACAAAACAGATGAACTATGGCGCAAGCCTGTCATTGAGCTAAAGAAAAACCTTTCAGGCCTTACCTATAGTATAGTGGACAAGAAGAAGGTCAAATCTATCGCGCCAAACACATATCATGCAGTTATTGATATACAGGTAAAAAAATTAAATCACGCCTCTAGACTTTGACAAATTGACCCATGAGTCAAATATTCTTCTCTGTGGACCACCATCTTGCAGTTCATCAGGTATAGTCTCTTCGTTCAATCTTTCCATATCTAGCTGTCCAGCTAAATAACCACCAGCAAAACTGCATTCTGTTTCTCTTGATTTACCGTAGCCGGTCTCAAGGGGAGTAAAAGGTCCTGCCTTGTAATGCCTGCAAATGACAGGCCTTTGTTCGTAGACGCTACATCTATTGCCTTCCAGAAGCCTGCACTTGAGACCGGCTTCTTTTGACAAAACGTCTTCGAGCCTGCCCTGTTGTTCCAGCGTATCAGCTATCCCAGCAAATTCAGCATAAGTCATAACAACATCGCTTTTGCAGCAGTAGGCAGGGCATCTCATGCATGTTTCAGAAGAAACTCCCGGATGCAGTTCATAAGATTTCCTTACAGCTGCTGCCTGTCTCTGAGTAAGCATGTTTGTACTGTATACAGAAATGTACTAAACCTTTGCCTCAGAAAGACAACCTATGAACTCAAAAAACCTCTATGACGCTACAGCTGAGAAGTATGATGACAGGCATGACAACGCTAGAACAAAATACATGAGAACTGTTGAAAATAAGCTGATAAAGAGATATGCTTCCGGAAAAGTTTTGGACATCGGCTGCGGCACAGGGCAGCACATGAAGTATGCGAATGTCGGAGTAGACATTTCCGCAGAAATGCTCAGAGAGGCGAAGAAAAAAGGGCATGATTTGCTTGTCCAGGCAAAGGCAGAAGAACTGCCATTTGCTGATAATTTTTTTGATTCTATTCTCTGTATATTCACCGTCCTGAATTTATGCAACTATAACATGGCTGTCCAGGAAATACATCGTATTCTGAAGAAGAATGGTATCGCCATAGTTTCCGTCGCCAGCATATGGGACCATTCAAAAGAAAATTTGGCGAAAAGGCTTGTATATAATAAGCAGTCCCATGCATTAACGATGCGCATAGAAAAATTTCGTTTCAGGTTTTTCGCATTTAACAAAAACGATTTGATTGGGTTATTTGAACAGAATAATTTTCGCCTTCTCCATTTCAAAGGCATTTACATGATTGCAAAGCCCTACTGGGGATGGCATCGTCACCATTCGTTGCCGGAAAAAATAAAGCTGAAAACAGAATGTTTTCTTGAAAAAATTCTACAGCCGTTAAACAAATCCGCAAGGATGTACTTTGGTGTTTTCAGGAAACAATGAAACCGGTGTCAACTTTCCAAGTCTATGCCTAAAATTGTCTTGATAAAATTCTTAATCTCTTTTGATTTTTCTGAATTTAACGAAACATGCAAGCCGTAACTAGTAAGTTTCTTATTAACAAAACCACCTTTAATTAATTCTTCTGCCAGTTTATTGAGCCTTTTATGCCCTTCTTTCCCTAAATGCTGTTGCTTGAAGCCTTTGACGATATTTTCAAAAGCAGTATGCCGACCATGAAAGTATCCGTGCTTTGCCAATTTATAAAGAATCCATGCCTCTAATTCTTTGTCACTTTTGATTAAACTCATACAGATTACATCCAACGTAAAGCTTTTAATACTTACATATGTGTAGATTTATAAATGGAAACGATATTGAAAACCTTGAATCCCAGCATAGCGGATATTCTAGACAGAAGCGTTGCCAAAGTGCTGGATTTCCTGGTAGAAAACAGGTCCTTCGATTACTCAAAAGAAGAGGTGGCAGAAGGCTCAGGGGTATCAAGACCTACTCTATACAGAATCTGGCCGACGCTGGAAAGAAATGGATTGATAGAAGAAACAAGAAAATATGGCAATACAAAGCTCTACAAGATAAACGGAAACAGCGAATTGGTAAAATTCTTGATAAAGATAGAAATACAGTTGGTTAAAGAGCAGTTCAAAAGGATGGATAAAAGAAACAAATAAACTATAGAGTCACGATGTACTTTGGTGTTTTTGAAAAAGAATGATTTAAATTGCTTTCTGCAGTAATAATAATTATGGTTTCTATAGACGTAATTCGTACAACCCCCGTTGCCGACCGTATTCCAACAGCAATAAAGTATCTCTCCGGTCCATATGGGGAACAGTTAAGCCCATATGGTTTAGCGTACTATCTGAAGGAGATGCAAGTCGACATGGGTGATACGCCCATTGCTAGAGGTCTGAGGCGACTGCAAGAAAGTGTAGAGATGTCCGGGAATGATGGAGATCCAATAACTCCGTATGGCGTAGTTCTCTCTCTCGAAGATCTCCGGAAAAGACACCCCGTCATAGCGTAACTATCTTTACACCTTCTGGAATCGGACATTTGTTAGAGAATACGCAGGCAAGCTTTATGATCGAACTGAGTTGCTTTTGTATCTCGTCTTTGGATTCATTACCATAGCTGATAAGCATCCTGTCTAAATCTCTTGGTTTATAATTCTCGTGCTCATTATTCTCCACGTCATTAACGTAGAATTTTAGCGTCTTCGTTTCAGTATCGCAGAATTCGCTGTCAGTAATGAAGCATGTAGAATTAAATTTCATGCTCAAGGAAGCGAAAAACTCGCCAAGCGTCGTTTTTTCATCTTCCACGTGTATGACGCTGCCGCCGAAATCATTTTGTGTATGCAGATGCATCCTTCTGTCCCTTTCGCTGTATTGCGGCAGTGCGAAATCCATTTCCTGGCCGCTAATGAAGACCTTGAAATCTACATGGATGTGAAATAATTCCTGTGTCTGTTTGGTTGCTGGTTTATTTTCATTCTTTATATCAAAAAACAACAGCAAAAGAATCATCGAAATGCAGACAATAAAAAAATATCTATGAAGATTTTTTGATTTTCTTTTCATTATGATACACTTTACTTAAGCAAACCGCCCGCTATATCCCTCATCGCCTTTTCGATATCCGGCGCTTTTACGATGCCGGAGCTCACGCCTACCCCGTCCGCGCCGAGCTCCACGGCCTTTCTGGCATCGTCGCTGTTCTTTATGCCGGCGCCGCAAAGGACTTTCGTTTCTGGCGATATTTTTTTTACCCGCCTTACGGAGTTTGTTATTATCTCCGGCCTGGCTGTCGATACAGAGATGTTTCCGCCTACCAGTTCGGGCGGCTCTGCCAGAATCATGTCCGGCTTCAGCGACGCTATGGCCTCTGCCTCTTCGTCGCTCTTCGCGCATACGCATGAAATTAATCCGACTAGTTTGCACCGCTCAACGCATTTTCTGATGTCTTCGAACCCGATTCTTCGCTCGCTGTGGTTTATGAGCGTGCCGAGACCGCCGGCTCTTTTAACCTCCTCTGCCGGCACAGAGCCTGTATGCGCTCCCGGCTCTGCCGGGTCTATGCTCTGCGAAAACACAGGAATTGTTTTTGAAACATCCTTTAGCGAAAGATGACTCGGTGTAAGCACTATCTCTATGCCTGTTTCTTTAGCTACCCTCTTCGCCGTCTGCGCTATTTTCATTGCGTTATCCAAGGCCTCTGCATAGGTTTTCAGGTTTATTATCAGCAGCGGGTATTTTATCCCCTCACTTCGTGAGTCGATAGCCATATTATGTTTCTTTGGTGTCATAAGAATCAGGAAAACATGTTTTCAAGCTGCGATTTTATTTTTGTGATGCCCAGAATATCGTCAGTCATTCTCATCGAATCGTTTTTTTGCAGTATGCCTGATTGGGACGTTATAGCGTCAATGTTTTCAGCCACTACTACTGACTCCTGCGGCACGGCAAATGCGATGAAAATATCGCTGCCGTTTGACATGAACGTGTTCATCAATAAGGCGGGCACGAACGTGTCGAATCTTTTCAGCCCGGTGTCCCTGGCCGCTTCCACTATCTGCGAGCTTGTGGAAGCCGTGTTCAGGACAGCCACCCTCTCGTTTTTGAACAGGCCGTAAAGCTCGTCTTTTTTTGGCGCGGCCCCGTCAAATGTTATCCTCATCGAATTGATGTGGCAGTGTGTGTGAGGAACCTTGAATGCGATGCTGCTTATCGGAACGTCTATTACGCTTCTTACGTCGTCGGCATGATGGCTTTTGGCTTTCCAGTCAACCGCGTTCAGCGCCGACCCCTTTGCGTCGTTGAGGTCTGCTCCTCTTCGAATGAGAAGGGCGTCAATATTTTTTATCCTGTAGTTTTCGCCTATCGGCTTTATTATCCTGCAGTATGACGTCGTATTGCAGCTTACGACCCTTATGTACTCCTTTCCGGCAGCGAGGTCAAAATTGCACCTTGCATTGAAGCTGAATCCTACACTCGCTTCCTCGCCGCCCTGAAAAATAGCTTTTTTTCTTTTCGGCAAGTAAATATTCTGCTTGTTTTTCACGCCATTCCCGTCAGAAGAGGCGTCGACAACTATATCAGCCATATTTACAAGCTCTTCTACGCTTCCGCTTACCTCTATGCCTTTAGCCGCAAAGGATTTTGCCGATTCGGCCGGCACGAAGAGCTTCATGCCTGCCATGACAGCAAGCTTTGCATCCTGGTCGGGCGTATACTTCGTCACGCCGAGCAGCTTCATTTTAGGATGTTTTGAAACAGCATCAGCTACGCGCTTGCCGATCGTGCCATAACCGTTTACACAGACATTTAACATTTTACGGGCACCATGGACTTTATTTTTTCCTTTGTGTCAAGCAGCAGGAGTGACGGAAGATAACCGTGCATCAAAAATTCCAGCGTAGCCCCGCCGCCGATTGACACAAGCGAGAATTTGTAACCATAACCGAAACTCCTTACCATATCCGCCGTGTCGCCGCCAGCCGCTATAGTAACCGTCCCTTCTTTTGTTGTTTCGGCTATGGCCTCTACGAGACCTTTGCTGCCAAAGGAAAATAGCTTGTTTTCATAAACGCCGACAGGACCGGCAAGAAGGATTGTATGGGCGTTTTTGATTTCTTTTCTCCACTCGTCCAGCGTTTTGATCCCTATATCCCCGGCTATCATGCCTTCGCCCAGACGGTCTACGTAATGCGGGCTGCCGTCCTTTATTACGCCATGGTCTCTGGGAAGTTTTAACAAAATATTTTTTCCTTCCTGCTGTTTTCTTTCCACATTCAGCATCATATTCCCTGCCAGCATGACCTGGTCATATATCTGGTTCCATTCCACGTACGAGTCGCCTATAAGGCTTCTGGCCTGTTCTCTGGAGAGACTTTTTAATGTTCCGTCGCGTATATCAGAAAGATATTTTTCCGCTATCATGAAGGGGTAAACCATTGCGCCGCCGATTAATATTTTGTCGCCGCTTTTCATGTTCTGTATGAGCTTGTTTGCAACGTCTATCTTGGATACAATGCCCGGCTTGGTTTCTATTTTTTTGCCGCCCACGACAAAAACAAACGGGTCCCTGTCTGTTTTTAAAAGATTGTCGAAAATGTCCCTGAGATAATCTATCTCGGCTTTTACCTGCATGCCCATCACGTTTATCTTCGTGTGCCTTGTTATCTCGCCTACGGTGGCGTTGTTTATGCGGTGTGCCTGTGCAAACCCGTCCTGCACGTATATCGTGCCAAGAGAAGCGATAAGCTTTGCAAACTCCTGCCCCGCAGGCTTGTCTCCGTTGTTCTCGCCCTCCCAGAAACGAAGATTATCCAGAAGTATGACATCCCCTTCCCCAACGTTTCTTTCTATATAGTCCTTGGCGTATGCTATATAGTCAGCGGCATTTTCATAGAAATTCCCGTGGTCATCCAGCGCAGATATAAAGTGGATGCGCTCCTTCATCATGCCGTGCAGAAAATCAGCGGCCGGCCTTACCCTGAGCCGCTTGTCGTATAATTTTCCCTTGAATTTTGCATTCTCGCCTATCTTGTCCACATCATTTTTATCAGGCCGCCCGGCATACGTCAGAAGAATTATATTTCTGGCGCCTTTCTGTTTCAGCACCTTTAACGTTCCTTCCGCAGCCTCTATGCGCAGGCCGTCTTCGATATTTCCCTTGTCGTCAAACGCATCGAAAGAAACCCTTAGAAGCACAGTCTGCCCTTTCACCAGGCTTTCGTCCAGATTATCAACACAGGCGATTTCTTCCAGGTTCATAAGTATCCCATTTTATTGGATAAGTCCTATTTTCTGATTACAAACCTTTTGTATAGCCATCAATTACATCAATGAGCATAGTCTGGTTTGTCTGGATGTCCCTTAAAATACGCCCGTCGGTTGTATTTCTTTGTATTGTCATAACTAATCCTGCTTTCTTAGCACAAATTTCTTGTCCAGTTCCTTCAGCTTATCAGCAAGTATGGTATACTCTATTTCTTCCATCGGCAGCATCGCAGGCATCACAAATCCCTGCTCGCGCATCAGGAATGATTTTGTTGCGGCAAGCCGCCTCACTTCGTCAAACACGGGATCGTCGAATGCGTCGCCCATGGCCGTGAACTTGCCGTTGTGCATTGAGAAGAATAGCCCGCTTATCAGAGGATTGCAATAGTATACAGAAGACGGCGAATTTAGGACCACAGGCATCAGGGCCATGTTATGGCTGCCCCTTGTATCGCCGGCCACGTAGTGCGCATACTTGAACATCGCCCCTATCTCTTCCGTGGCGAGGAACGGCCGCTGGACGCGTACGATAGCTATCGGGTCGTCCTTGCCGGAGTATTTGCCGCTGATGTTATGAAGCCGGGACGTGCTGACAGCGGCTATCTGCTCGCTATTGCTTCGGGAATGGATTTTTTCAATGACGAATCTGTGCGGATTGAAAAGCAGACTTGCTATGTCCACGTATTCTTCCGGCGTCTTTAGTTCGATTATCTTATCTGCTTCCGTGTTGGCCACGTCCATTATCGTAAACACAACGCCCTTTCGCATGTCGTTGCTGAGCATGAGGCCGGGCGAACGGGACACTTCGACAAAGCCGTAGTACAAAGGCACGTTAAACGCGCCGGGCTCTGTTTTGTCTGCGGCAAACAGCATCACGGCCTCGTTCGGCCTTTCTTCGAACTCTATTTCCGCCGAACCCGGTCCTAGACCGCGGACATTTCCGGAAAAAGCAGTTTTAAGCATATCCTGCCCTGCTCCATAGAGGCCCTGTTCTTTGGCGACTTCCGTAGCCTCCATGAACGCGTCAAAAGCCAGCTTATGGATTTCAGCGTTGTTAACCCCCCTCGTGTGGCTCATGAGTATGTGAATATCGTCTCCCGTATAGCCGATATAGCTGTCGAGAAGCAGTTTGCTCTCCGAAACGATTTTTTTTACAGTCTCTACCAATTCTTTGCTCGGCTTTGTATGGCCCCCAACGCCGCCAACGTCGGCCTTTATCGCACTAAGCGTAATTTTCATTTAGGCACCAAAAGTTCATACTTTTTCATACTTTTATACTTATCTATCAGACCTTGGATGAATTGACGCACCGCTGTGCGTCAGTCTGTTTTAAGTCGAGTGCGATGGAGTGTGGGATTTGTGGTCCTTAGCTGAATATGCAATAAGGGTGCATATTTCCTAATTACTGTTATTCGATTAGTGAATACACCTTATTTTTCTTTTTACCTGAAACCTTTTTAACGCTTGATGGATTCCTTTTTCTACTGGATTTTTGATACAAGACTATACACACGGTGGGATTACGAAACCCTTATGTCAATCCTGTATTTCCATATCCCCGGGCCGTAAGGCAGGACCTTGTTTATGGAAATGATTTTTGATTGTTTTCTTGTTTTTTTCACGGTTCCGATAACGCTTTTTGAAAAATCCTTTATTTCATCTTCATTGGCAAATGCGTATAAGTGTACAAAGCCTCTTTTCTTTAAGCATGTTAGTGCCTCGCCCAGATAGTTCTGACCTTTTTCCGGCAGCGGCATCATAACCCTGTCGCACGTGCCAGCAAAGCGTGACGACTTCTCTTTCACGTCGCCAAGGACAATCTGGATATTCTCCAGCTTGTTCAGCTTTATGTCCTTCCAGAAGTACCTGCATGCGTCCGGATTTATCTCGATGCCAATGACTTTAGAAGGCCTTGCCCTTTTGCCTATTATCACGGGAAAAGTTCCGGCACCCGCAAAGAATACCATGACCGTTTCTTTTTCTTTCACCTGGCCAGCCATGCGTAATCTTTCCGTCCCTTCCCGCGGCGAGAAATAAACCTTTCGCGGGTCAAGAAGAAAACGGCAGCCGGCCTCGTTATGCACCACTTCCGTATTTCTGGAACCGGCAATTATTTTCATTTTTCTAAGCCTGTAGATCCCTTTTCTTTCAGAAGCCTTTTCCAGCACGGATTTCACATTCTTGTGCTGTTTCATCAGTGCAGCAGCAATAGCCCTGGCCTTTTGTCTCAGTTCTTTTGGCACCTCTATTATAGCCACAGCCTTTTCCCTGTTGCCTATGATATCAAACGAGGAGGGAACGTGCCTTAGCTGTTTCTTTGTAAGCTTGCCCTTTAACAAATCCCTGAGAGCCATAGTTACTTTTTAAATCATTGGACTTAAAAAGAAGATGATGAGAAAAATTAACGTTATAGGCATTGTCGGCCTTATAGGCGCAGGCAAGGATACGGCTGCCGATCACATAGCGGAAAAATACGGCTACCATATAATCTCTTTCCGCGACCTTGTGAAAGAGGTCACTGAAAAAGAAGGTCTGGAACCGACTAGGGAGAATTTGCAGATGACCGGCAAAAAGTACAGGGAAGAATACGGAAAGGAATATTTTTCAAGGCTGGCTGTAGAGAAAGCCAAGTCCATAGAAAAGTCCATACTGAAAGAAATGCGGACAAAAGAGGACGTAGAGCTGCCGAAAAAGGTTTTTGGAAAGTCGATGGTAGTAATAAATATAGAAGCTGAAAAAACGCTTCGTTTTGAAAGGCTTAGAAAAAGGGCCAGATTAGGAGATCCGAGAACAATGGAAGCATTCGAAGCGCAGGAGAGACGGGAACAAGAACTGGGCTACACAAAGGCCATAGACTTCGCGGACATAACAATCCAGAACAATTCCACTTTCGACGATTTGTATAAAAGGATAGACGAAGCGATGAAAAGTATTAATCAATAAAAATGTACTATTTCAGTGATACTTATGAACATCATCCTCCTCGGCCCGCAGGGCTCCGGCAAAGGCACGCAGGCTACGCTTCTGTCCGGCAAAATGCAACTGCCGAAGATATCGACAGGCGACCTGCTAAGAGAGATTGCCCAGGGCAAAACGCCTTTGGGCGAAAAGATAAAGTCTTACCAATCAAAAGGCCTGCTGGTGCCGGACGGGATAGTTATTGAGGTAATAAAAGGCCGCATACAAAGGAAGGACTGCAAAAACGGCTTTATATTAGAGGGATTTCCCAGGACCTTGATGCAGGCAGAGCATCTTGGAAAAATTACAGCCATAGACAAGGTTGTTCTCCTCAAAATCAGCGACGCAGAAGCTGTAAGTCGTTTATCCACCCGCCGCCAGTGCAAAAAATGCAACGCCATATACAGCCTGAACAACATCGAAGGCAACAAGTGCGCCAAGTGCGGCTCTGATTTGTACCAGAGGGAAGACGACAAGCCGGGTGCCATAAAAAAACGGCTGCAGCTTTACAAGAAAGAAACGGAGCCGCTGATAAAATACTATGGCAAAAGGATCGTGGAAATAGACGGCTCGAAGCCCGTGGAAAATGTTTTGAATGACATACTGAAGAAGCTGGGCGCCTAGGCTGCGTTTCTATAATCACATCTTCTTTATATACCACCGACTTTAGTCGGTGGTTTGCGAGAAGATGGGATTCAGATGAACATTGTATTTTATCATGGTCTAAAGACCATGGTTTTCAATGTTCATCTTAGATTACCATTACAAAATACTTTAAATAACTATTTATGTAAAATTTGTAATGGTATATATGAGAATAGTCAAACGGCAGAAAGGGAACAAATTCTACTTCTACATTCAATACTCTTTCAGGGAAGGCGGGAGGGTAATAACTAAGGAAAGATATCTTGGGCAAGCAGTGCCAAAAAATATAGAGCAGATAAAAGAGAGGTTTGCTGAAGAGGAAAGAAGCAGAATTTACGCGAAACTGGAAAAGATAAGTGAGGATTTCCAAAGGTATTGGGGCAGACTGCCAAAGAGTGTACAGGAAAAGGAGAAAGAAGAAATCGCAATTGCGTTTACCTACAATACCAATGCCATAGAAGGCTCGGCGATAACGCTTCCCGAGACAAGGGAAATACTGAAAGATGGGATAGCCCCGAAAAAGCCTATCAGAGACATAAAAGAAACAGAGGCTCATTCAAAGGTTTTCTTGGAGATGCTTGTCAAAAAAGAGGATATCACAAAAGAATTATTGCTCAGATGGCACAAAGAAATATTTAGTGAGACTAAACATGATATCGCAGGAGTTTTTAGGAATTATTTAATAAGAGTCGGCTCGTACGTGGCACCGGACTGGCAGGATGTCAAGAAATTAATGAACGAACTCGTTGAATTTATTAATAAATCAAATACGAATCCGGTTGAACTCGCAGCCCGTGCACACTATAGGTTTGAAAAAATTCACCCTTTCGGTGATGGTAATGGAAGAATAGGCAGACTTCTAATGAATCGTATACTTTGGCGTGCTGGTTATCCAATGCTTATAATAGAGTACAAAAAGCGAAAATCTTATTACAAAGCCCTAGAAAAAGACGAGGAAGGGTTTGTTAAATACTTTATACGAAAATATTTATCGGCACATAGGAAAAGATTGGGTTCGTAGTTTAGCTTGGTTACAGCCCTTTTGCGACAGACCGACGCACTTTGGTGCGTCTAGTTGTTTCAAAATCGCTGGCGGAAATTCCAAATAGAATCCGTGCTTTGGGAGCATGAGACCCCTGTTCAAATCAGGGCGGACCCATTCCCAATCCCTTTCTTTACAAAAGAAAGGTCTAGGGTTCATGCAAAGGATTTTAATAAAATCCTTTGTAGCATCAAATGATTCCTGAAGGAACATTTGATTGTACCCCCAAAGAAAAATTCTACTTTTATAGATTATCTTCCACATATTCGGTAGGGTTCGTAGTTTAGCTTGGTTAGAATCCGTGGTTAGGGACCATGAGACGCCAGTTCAAATCCGGCCGAACCCATATTTTAGCAATAGAACCTATTAGCATAACTAAGATATGGGTAGCAGAACCCATTCCCAAAAGAAAATCCAATTTTAAAAGTAAACAAATAGATAAGGTAATAATTATGTCCTCATCCCTCGGCGTGACCGTCAAGCGGAACGATGATTTTTCGAAATGGTATCTGGAAGTTGTCCGCAAGGGCAACTTTATCGACCAGCGCAGCCCTGTAAAGGGGTTTGATGTAATATTACCGTGGGGCTACTCAATCTGGGAGCAGATACAGTCGCGTTTCGACGCAATGATTAAGAAATCCGGCGTGCAGAACGCTTATTTTCCGTTGCTCATCCCGGAACGGCTTATCGGCAAGGAAGAGGAGCACCTGAAAGGTTTTCGCGCGGAAACGGCGACTGTAACAGAAGCCGGAGGCGAAAAACTGGAAGAGCGTTTTGCCATACGACCTACTTCCGAGACTATCATGTATTACATGTTCTCTTTGTGGATACGCAGCTACAAAGACCTTCCGCTGAAAATAAACCAGTGGAACAACGTGGTCAGATGGGACACGAAAGTAACAAGACCGTTTATACGAGGCCGGGAATACCTGTGGCAGGAATGTCACACGACGCATGAAACAAAAGAGGACGCGGAAAAGCAGGTCGACGATGCTGTTGCCATGTATATGGAAATGCACCGCAATTTGGCAATGCGACCGCTTGTGCTGCAGCGGCCGAAGAGCGACACGTTTGCCGGCGCGGAATTTAGCGTCGTGCTGGACACGCTTATGCAGGACGGAAAAGTAGTGCAAGGACCTGGGACTCACATGCTCGGCCAGCATTTTTCAAAGCCTTTCAACATAAAATTTCTGGATAACAAAGAAAAAGAAAACCACGTCTGGCAGACCTGCTGGGGGATGAGCACCAGAGAAATTGGCATGCTGATAATGCACCACGGCGACGATTCCGGTGCAATTTTGCCGCCTGCTGTCGCGCCGTACCAGGCTGTCATAATTCCAATCCTGTTTAAGGGAAAAGAAGAAAAGACCATGGAGGAGGCTAAAAAAATGTTGGCACATCTGGAGAAGCTTTCCATCAGGGCATACCTGGATGACCGGAACTATTCGGCCGGCTTCAAGTTCAACGAATGGGAGCTTCGCGGCGTCCCGCTCCGGATAGAGATAGGGCCAAAGGACATGGAGGCGAAAGAGATAACCATCGTGAGAAGATTATACGGCAAAAAAGAAAAATTAAAGGTGTCGAAGCTTAACGACATCAGTTCCATACTTGATTCTATGCAAAGCGACATGCTTAAGAAATCGGAAAAATTTTTGAAAGAAAATATCCACGATGTCAGGTCGCTGAAGGAAATTAAGTCCGGCTTTTCCCGCTCAAACTGGTGCGGCTCGGACGGATGCGAAAAGAATGTCAGAACAAGCGGAGCCGAGATAAGAGGAACTCTTTACAGGAAAGAAGAAAAACCATTCAGCAGTTGTATCAGTTGCGGCAAAACCGCGAAGCATGTTGTATATATCGCAAAAGCCTATTAGGCTTTTGGGATTCCAGAGAACTTCGTTCTCTGAGAATTGCAAAGGCTTATTAGGTTAAAATACTCTGAGGAAATCACATCTTCCTTATATACCACCTGTTAACTCGAGAAAAGCACAGCTTTTCTGAGTCGTCAAAAGACTCTTATCTTTTGAACGAAACCGGTGGTTTGCACGAAGGACTCTATGAGTCCTTCAGCACAGAAGGAACGTAGTTCCTTCTTATATTGGAAGATGGGATCCAGAAGACATACAGAAAACTTCGTTTTCTGTAGCATCAGAAAGCTTTGCTTTCTGCTTGCATTTTCAATGTCTTCTTAGATGAGCAAAGAATCGATTTAAATCCTTATCGTCCAAACCGAACATATGCCGTATAAAATGATGGGCACTGCGGTTGTTCGTGACCAAACAGCCAGAGGGCTTACGGCCGACCTTTTAAGATCAACAGAACCGCTGGAACCGTATACGGGAGGCGTACAAATTTACGCAGGAAGCCCGAATCATGAAATAGGGGATATAGTTACTGCTGGCGAGATCGGAATTAAAAGAGGAAGATCAGTGAATAATGGATGGAAAGAATTTGGTCTTTACATAGAAGTTTAGGTTATAGTGAAACCACAAAAGAATACCGACAAGAATTTGTGGTTTCACATATAGTTCACAAGGAAGTAATACCTTGTTTATTTCCTTGTAGAACTATAAAGGCGAATGCTTATTTACCGCCAAAGCCAATAATTGTTCATGGAAGACATCAGGAAACAGGTTGCCGGCTTGTTTGGGGAAAATAAGGACGATAATTACATATCGCTTGACATTCTTGACAGGATAATTTACTCTCAAAACCATTCCGCAAGTAACGATGAGGAGAGAGAGTACATATCTCTCGGCATACTAGATAAGACAATTGATTCAGAAAAGCGCTTCTCCGGGAAAAAGAACCGGGAACAAAAATCACGAAGTGAGAGCTATATTTTCTTAGCAATACCCGGCAAAAAGCCGGGAAAAGAAAAATGCGAGCACCTGTCGCCTGTTCTGGAGTGCTTTGCCGGCGGCTTCGGCCACATCCGCTGCTTTGAGCCGGCTTTCCATGAAAACTGCCGCTTTAAGCTGAATCACAGGAAGATGATTGAAGAGCGGATGCAGATAAGGAAGGATATGAAAAAGTTTGGATAAGTATGAACAATCAGCTTACTCCCCTCAAAATTCAAAAAAGGTTTAAATAGTTGACGGCTAATTAATTATTGGTTCAAATTCTGGCAGGAAATTAGGGGATAGCAAAACTGCATGAAGTTTTATTTTAAAACCGTGGTTTTATGGAAAACAAGCAGCAGGAAATTCTAAAAACAGGAACTACTACAGTGGGGATGGTCTGCAGGGATTGCGTTATTCTTGCCAGCGACTCTAAAAGCACGCTGGGTTACCTGGTTTCGAGCAAGACCGCGGAAAAGATAATACAGGTTGATGACAGGATAGCGCTGACGACTGCCGGCGGCTCCGGCGATACGCAGGCGCTGGCCCGAATATTGAAAGCAGAGATAAACATCTACAAGATGACGCGCGGCGCAGAGCTTACGGTTCCCGGCGTTGTGACGCTGTTGTCAAACATACTGCAGTCGGCGCGCTACTATCCGTATATGGCCATGCTGATAATAGGCGGCGTGGACAAGGACGGAACGCATATTTTAAGCATCGACCCTGTAGGCGGCATGGAAGAGGAGAAATACGCCTCCACCGGCTCCGGTTCGCCGATAGCGTACGGGGTCCTTGAGGACAACTACCAGGAGGGCATGCTCAAAGAAGACGGCGTAAAGCTTGCCGTGCGCGCGGTCAGGGCTGCCCGCGAGCGCGATATCTTCTCGGGCGGCAAGGATATACTTGTGGCTGTCATCGACAAGAACGGCGTGGAATTTGTCAACAAGGAAAAAGTAAAAGAACTTATAAAATCATAAATGATGTCTTTTCTGGTAATCCGTTATCCGCTTACTTTTGAGAAAAAATAAAGCAAACAAAAATTATCTGTTCTCCGTATCATATCCGTATAACCAGATTCCAACGCCATGCCAGTTTACACAAGCATGCCGACATTTACTTGATGCTGATTTTATGACAATATTAGATGACGTTAAGGCGGAACTGCCGAAAACAGCGATGATATCCGAAATAACATACGAAGGCAGCGAGCTTATTTTCTATACAAAGAGCAAGGAATTCTTCAGGGAATCGACGTCCTTAATCAGGCGGATAGTCGACAAAATAAAGAAAAGGGTCGAAGTCCGGGCAGACCCGTCTATCGTTCTGGACGAGGAAAAGACTGCCGAGTTCATCAGAAGCACTGTTCCAGCCGAAGCCGGCATAAAGGACATATACTTCGAGCCGGAATTTGCAAAAGTCGTCATACACGCCGAAAAGCCCGGCCTGGTTATAGGGAAAAGCGGCGAAACGCTGATAGAAATAAAAGAGAAGACGCTGTGGATGCCCGACATAAAAAGGGCGCCTGTTATTGATTCCGAGGTCATCAAATCGATAAGAAAAATGCTGCACAAGGAGGTCGCGTACAGGAAAAAATTCATGAACGAGCTTGGAAAGAAAATATATTCGCCCGGCAAGGACGTCGAATGGATACGCATGACGGCATTGGGCGGCTTCCGGGAAATAGGCCGCTCGTGCGTGCTGCTCCAGACGCCGCAGAGCAAGGTCATGATGGACTGCGGCCTCAACGTAAATGCGGCAGCCCAGCACCCATTCCCGCATCTTGACGCGCCTGAGTTTCACATCCAGAGCCTGGATGCCATTATCCTTACGCACAGCCACATGGACCACGTTGGCATGATTCCTTACCTGTACGAATACGGGTACAGAGGTCCTCTGTATTGCACGCGCCCTACGCGCGACATGTCTGTTCTTCTGCTTCTGGACTATCTGCAGATATGCCAGCGCGAAAACAAAAAGGCGCCGTACACGTCGAAAGGCATAGAAGAGATGATAAAGCACTGCATCCCGCTCGAATACGGCGAGGTTTCGGATATAACGCCTGACATGAGGGTGACATTGCAGAACGCCGGCCACATACTGGGCTCTTCGACTATCCACGTCCATATCGGCGACGGCTTGTACAATATTCTTTACACAGGTGACCTGAAGTATGAAAGGACGAAAATGTTCGACATGGCCTCCACGGATTATGCAAGAACCGAGGCGCTGATAATAGAATCAACTTACGGAAGCCCGGAAGACGAGCTGCCCATGCATACCGAAGGCGAAAAAGACATGGTGGATGCGATCAAGCGCTGCATAGAAAGAGGCGGCAGGGCTGTAATACCAAGCTTTGCCGTCGGCCGCGCCCAGGATGTTATAGCAATTCTGGCAGACAGCGACATAAACGCGCCCATTTATCTGGACGGCATGCTATGGGACGCAACAGCCATTAATACCGCCTACCCGGAATTCATGGCAAGGAGCATGCAGATGAAGATATTGCACAAAGGCAGGAACCCCTTTATTGACCCGCGGCTCAAGGGCATTGGTTCGCATAAGGAACGCGAGGAGGTTTTCAATAGCACCGGCCCGTGCGTAGTGCTTGCCACGTCCGGAATGTTGACAGGCGGCCCTGCTCTCGAATACCTGAAGCAGTTCGCAGCCAATCCGAAGAACATGCTCGTTTTCGTCGGTTATCAGGCAGAAGGCTCTCTTGGAAGGCGGATACAGAAAGGCTGGAAGCAGGTCCAGCTGGAAGACGGAAAGCTGGTCGACCTGAACCTGGAAATCGTGACGGTTCAGGGCCTATCCGGCCACAGCGACCACCGCCAGCTGCTGGACTTTGTGCAAAACCTCAGGAGCAAGCCGCGCAAGGTCATTATAAACCACGGCGAGAACTCGAAATGCGTCGATCTCGCCCGCCTTATACACAAGACATTCAAAATAGAATCTTCCGCGCCCAAGGTTCTGGAAACCGTAAGGCTGAAATAACTAGTCCACTTCAACCACCTGAATTACCCGAGACTTGCAGACGTTTTGCACGATATGAAAATAGACCACTCTGGGATGTTACAAGTATCGTATAGGATGGGTCGCACCATTGCAGTCTTTTCAAAATATAGCGTCCAAGACCGCGACCAGAATCTGGGCAACTGGCTTGTTGGTCCTGGTTCGAGTGTAGTTAAGATCGACTTTGACCTTGAACATACGCACTTTATTGACGGCGCACCGCATGATTTGGATTTTTGGCTTTGGGCAAACGCAGATAAATATCCGAAAGATGAAACAACCACAAAGAGGATTTTGCAGCAAGGTCACGCCTTAGGCGTTTTTTCCAGTCTCGGGCCTGCCCACTTCTCGGCTGTCAGCAACTATAACGGTGGCCGTCTGCCGCCGGATTATAATCCAGAAGAGTACAAAAAAAGATACATCGAAGGTTTTAGGGACGAATTTGCTGTTCCCATAGAGATGCCTTATGAAACGCTATGGGAATCGTTTTTGAGAAAAAGCCAAGAAGATAGACAAAGGCGGGAAGAAGAAGTTAGAAGTTAACTTCTATTTAAATATTTTCCTAAGCAACAGAGTTTAGTTTATTCAAGCAGGTGTCAGACTATGCCAGTAGGTTATGGGAAGCGAATCCGCCAGGAAGTTCAGGCTTACAAGTGCCCTTCTTGCTCAAGAAATACTGTCCGCCGCTTCGCTCCTGCTATCTGGGTTTGCAGCAAATGCAAGGCCAAGTTCGCCTCGGGCACGTTTGAGTTCAAGGTATGAAAAAAATAATTGGGATAGTAGAAGGTGTCTTATATGCACTGCAGATTAAGTAAAGGGAAATGAACGAGAAACCGTAGGTGTCTTATATGTACATGTGCATGAAATGCAGAAAAGAATTTGAACTGGAGGACCGCGTAAGATGTCCTTTGTGCGGTTTCAGGATTATCGTCAAAGTCAGGCCTGTATTCAGAAAAAGGGTGTTGGCGCGATGACCGAACGAAGTGAGAGAAACAAACATTATAATATGGCAATCGACTTGGAACAAACCGAAGCACAGCGGTGCTTCAATCTGTTGGTGAGGGGATAATGAGCGAACTGGAAGAAGTTTTGGGGCGTCTGCAGGTCCAGAACCAGCAGCTTCAGACAGTAATGATACAGAAGCAGACCCTTTCTATCCAGAGCAAGGAAATAGAGCGCGCCCTGGAAGAAATAAATAAAGCCGCCGACGAGATTTACAAATCCGTCGGTCCTATCCTCGTCAAGTCATCCAAGGAAGACGTTAAAAAAGAACTGGAGGATGACAAGGAAGAGATGGAGCTAAAATTAAGAACATTGGAAAACCAGGAAAAAAGACTAAAGGAAAAGATAAAAGAAAGCCAAGAAAAATTCCAGGAGCTTCTGCCGAAAGGGCAGGGCGGATAAACGATTGCGGATATAGAAAAATGCTGAAATGATATGCAAAATACAGAATCAAAAGTTATAGTATGGCGATCGACGATGCTAAATATGAGACGGGATACGACACCGAAGGTGGAGTATATGGACATGAAAATAATAAACGGCCTTTTGGACGAAATCAATACTGACAGGACAGTGCCAAAAAATATCCGCACCGTTATCCAGCAGGTAAAAGCCGATCTAAATAACGAAAAGCAGGATGCTGCGGTAAGCATAAACTCGGCCGTTTCTCTCCTGGACGAAGTATCAAACGACCCGAATATTCCCATCTACACCAGAACCCAGATATGGAATATCGTATCCATGCTCGAGGTTATTAACGAGAAAGCGAAGCTGGAGAGATGAATGACTTTCTACAAAACCGAGAAAAAATATATCGACAGGCCATGGAAAGTTATTTTATGGCTGCTTCTTATCGATGGCGTTGTAGCAATTCCATTGAGATTCCTAAGGTCCTATATTTCTCTTGAGACGATAGATGTTCTCTTTGTGCTCAGGTTCCTGACATTCCTGCTTGCAGTTTTCCTGACAGGCTTGTTGTACGTAAATTCCGTGAAAAGACCCGTCGACAAGAAACTAAAAATCAGGGTCGCCTCTTACTATGCCTTATACACGCTGGTAGCATTGTTGTTTTTGGCGTCTGTTTTTGGGGTATTGTATACAAATGTGCTTGGCGGACTACTCGAAGGGGCAGTCTCCATAGTTATATCCTTTTTATCAGTCTACTTTATCCTGCCGTTAGCCAACAGGCAGAAAAGGAAATAATTTGTTTTATAGCATCGGACATAAGTATTCAGACATATTAGGATGTCCGTGCTACACGCAGAAAACAGAGTTTTCTGGTGCACCAAAAAGCTTCGCTTTTTGCGTGTATGTGAATGACATATAAAATGTCTTAAATATTATGTCATTCACTTTATTCAATTACATAGCCATTACAACTTATTTATCGGACTTGCCAAAAAAAGCATTTAAAGACTGGGAGCATACTATACAAATGGCGCTTTTCAAGAAAGAGCAGGAGGAGTACGTGGAACTGGATGCAGAAGGTCCTGAGAGCGGGTCTGAAAAACTCCTTCTTCGGGTGGAAAAGATGGAAAGCTTTGCTGATTCCGACCGTATACAGCAAAAGATACGCGACGGCTATATATTGCTGGTCAAGGTCCGCGACCTGCGGGAAAAGGACGTCAACGAACTGAAAAGGGCCGTAGCCAAGATTAAGAAAACGTGCCTTGCTCTGAACGGCGAGGTCGCCGGCTTGGGCGAAGACTGGCTTCTCGTGACAACGCAGAACGCAAGGATACACAGAGAAGCGGAAGAGTAAAAAGGCTAATCGCCGCATACTGCAGCTTTTTCATCCAAAGTCAACTCAGTAAAAATATGTATGTTATAAACGCATGCCAGTTCCAAATTTTTTATGAGATTCGTCATATTCTTTTTGTTTAAAATATCTTATTTTTGATGTGAGCAAAAAATCATAGACTTGATTAAATAAAATTATTGCGTTATCATGATCACGTTCTTGTTTAACTATAGAGCGCACAACTGGCGCATCTGTTGGAACAAGAATTGACTTTATTTTTGCTTCTCTTATTTTTTCTATCCCTTCCTTTAGGCTTTCTGCCTCTTTCCCTTTCTCAAGTTCTATAGGCCATGCACGTATAAATCCCCCGCTTACAATTTTAGCTTCTTCTGAATGTTGATATAGATTTCTCACATTCTTTCTGAAATTTTCAAGAAAATAAATATCATCAATTTTCATCCATTTCTTTTCTCTAATCAAATTAAGACAAGCCCAATAAGATTTATTAAAATCTCTACCAAGTTTTAAACTTATTCTTTCTTTCATTACAGCCTCGAGAAGAACTCCCATCATAACTATAGATGCATTATATCTTCCTATTAACAACGTATGGTAACAATCTTCGTAAAGAGAGAATATACGTGGTTCTAAATCACTCTGATATAGAGGCGGTCTTAAGAAAATGTCTATATTCTCTGCATGAGTCTTCCATTCATTTACATATCTTCCAAGTGGGGATTTACTTGGCAAATAGAGAAGTGTTTTACATTTGGGACACGTAACTTTATCATGTTCTTCTTCCATCTTTATGTCTTTTTTCTCAATTTTTCTACACATTGGACAGATGAATTCCATGCATTATTCTGTGATCTTATCTTTAAGAAAATTAAGCCTTTTTACAATTTCTCGAAATATTTTTCCATCAAAAAGGCGGAGAATCCTTCGTTCTCCCTGACAAATTCCCAGAATTCTTCTCCCTGAAGAAAACGCGCTTTTAAGAACAATCCGGCTATATTTTCCGGAATGCCCCTGCTCACGAGATAATCCCTGTCCTTGGCCAGAAAGTCTTTCACGAACTCAGAAGCCTTACGAAAGTCCCGCTTTTTGTCCGCCATCCAGAGCTGCCCTTCAACATAGGCGTTCTTATACTTGCTTTTGAACTCGGCCGCGTGCTTCCGCGACGATATCTTTGGGCCCGTCATTTTTTTTGTCGACGGTAAGTCCCATATCCCAAGTTCAAAAAACAGCGCAATCCTGTCCTTGACGTATTCGTAACTTCTGTCAACGACAAATTCGTTTTGCTTCAGCTGCGTTTCTATCCTGTCTATTGTTTTTCTCAGCTGCGGATATAAGATGTCGTCTATTATGTTCGGCTTTTCCATGACTATTGCAAAAATCACAGTCCCTCTGTCCTTCAGCTCCTTTATTTCCTCGTCAGACAGAGACCTGTGTTTTGGGAAAAAATATGTTTCGCTCGGTTCTTTTAGAAACTGCCTGCATTTGGAAACGAATTTTATGAAATTCTCGCCGCTCAGGTTGGCAGCCACGTTCCGTTTCCTGTCCGCCGGATCTACTATCACGAACGGCTCGCCAAAATTTTTCGCGCTGCCGCCTGCGCTGCCATCAAATGTTATCAGCTTCGGCGCCGCCCACTTTGCCGCCTCTTTCAGGACTTTCATAAAACCGCCGAATTTTATCACGAGCAGCTCGCATATGTAACCTGAAAAACCCAGATGGCGTGCGTCGCTGCCGTAAACAGAGATTCCTTTGCAGAACTGCTTCAACAAACGTACCTCATCCCTTTTTTTCTCGTCAAGGCTTTCCAAAACGTATTCCAGATGGAGCAGTGAGCGATCCACAGCCGAAATTATCGGCTCGCCTTTTTTTATGCGGTAGCACGGAACTATGTCCACTGTATATCCGTCTATAGACGCATGCACATACGGATGCTCGGCGTATTTCAGGATATAGCCGCCCCTCATCTCGGAAACTATTTTCTTTCCGAATTCCAGCCCTTTTTCTTCTAATTCGTCTCTGGAAGTTGTCTTGGGAAATACAATAAACAAATCTATGTCATGGTCTCCCCTGAGCCACGTGAATTTGCCTATGGATCCGCATATGGAGCAGCCTAACCCGGAAACAGTTTTTGCGACCCTCAGAAGGTTGCCGGCAAATTTTTTTACCTGCTCCTCCTCTTGTGCCGAGGGCCTGATTTTTTTGAGAATTTCTTCCTCTAGTTTGCCTGCCATAATTAGATATTGTTGCCTAATATTTAAGTTCTAGATTACGCCAAAGTGGTTGTAATTGTGAATGTCGCTTCTGTTGTGCTGCCTTTCCAGTATTCGACGTTAGCCAGAGCCAGAGGAAGCCACTTGTAATCAAAACCGTTTTTCTCGATTTCAAACAAGAATAATCCGTTTTGTCCTACAACACTTATCAAGCCAAAGGGATTGGATTTTAGTTGATGGCCGGTTTCTGTGGTGGTCGGTGATGCCCATGAACCCGTGACAGGCTCTAGTGTTATCATACCGTTAACATCTGCTGTAAGACTTTGCTTGAGCTTGGTCGGATCTATAATCCTGTCCATCCCTGACTGATAGACTTTTATTGTTGCAGAATCCAACGGTTGCCCGCTTGATTTCAGGAATTTCACCTTGATTGTGCTTGGTGTATCAAACAGGTACTCGCCGAAATACCCTCTTCTTTTGTGCAGATTCTTGTTCAGCGCGTTGCCTGTATGCGAACCAATCTGATGCGCAACGTTATTTGCCAAATCATTGCCTATTGAAGGCTGCGCCGATGCAATGCTGTAGCAATCCCATACATTTGGCCAGCCATACTCTGTACCACAACCAGCTCCAACTCTATTGTATTTCTTATCCTGAAGTTTGTCGTACTGTGTGTCGGAATTCATCTGGTACAAATCTATTATCCCTAATTGGTGTATTAGTTCATGTAGCAGCCCATAATCTATATCTTCTGTAGAATCGTAATAGCCGCTTGTTGTCCTATAATCGCTGTTTATAAACCATGTGCCATCTGCATTGTACTTTTCGGATGTGGAAAAATCAGAATCGGATATTACAATCTTGTCTATCCTTAATCGTTCAAGTACACCATTACTGGAAAACAAACTACTCATTCTATTTATTTGGTTTCTAATCCAATCTTCAGGTGGGGAAGGCTTGCTGTTTCCAACTTGCGATTTTAGAGAATTATAAGCTGCATTATTAATAGCAATGAAAAAGTACAAAGCATTTGTAAAATCTTCTATTTGATTATTAGTTTCGAACTTTTCCGCAATAATGTTCGAAGGGTCTGCGACAAATTTTACTTTATGGTCGTTTAGGTCAGAAGGCCATGTCCATTGAAATATTTCGTTTTCCGTTTGTCCGGTGCCTATTGATGTATGACTACTTGATTTAACTTCTGTACCATCAATAAACCATTTAAACCCAAAAGCTCCTGTTGCAATATTATCATTATTTTTGATATAAGCAGTGAATGTTACCGTTTCTCCGCCATCCGGCCACCTCTTTTTTCCGGATTCGCCCGGGCATAGTTGAGGACCTCTGTCTTCTGAATAAGGATAATAATTTGTATTTTCTGGCTCGCACATTCTTCTATCTGCAAAGTATGTAACCCTATACCGAGGATACTTTGGAGTTCTTTCTATATACGCAACATCCAAATCGCCTCCTATAACAGGTGCAGTTACCGATGTGGAAGTGGTTGTAGACGGTGTTGAGGTGGATGTACTTGTCGAGATTGAAGTGGATGTGCTAGTTGAAGCAGAGGTTGATATCGTTGGTGCTGCCGTAACAATTAATGTCTCTAGATGCTGCGTTGATGTACCTCCTTCGCAATAGATGAACTTATAGCTTTTTGCTGCGGTTGGAGTGAATGAGACGGAACAAGCGCCGTTACTTATAGTACAGCTACCGGCAAAAGTCCCTGCGCATGAATCTTCTCTTAACTGCAGGCTTTTCCCATTGCATGCACCGCCAAATAAAGAGCTTGCTATTACAGGGGTTCCAGCTTGAACGGAGATTGGAGAGAATGTCATGGAACTAGGAACATATGCGCATGACGATGTGGATGTTGTCGGAGTTGTAGAAGTGGTTATCGAAGTAGCGGCTATTTTTTGTTTGCATTCTGTTTCTGTTCCAAATGTCGCAACATTATCAGGTCCGCAACCGCTGCCGCAGTCCGTATAAATACAAGAATTTTTCTTGAGCTGCCACATCTGAACGCAGACTGCAGGGCATATCTTGTCCGGAATTGTGGTAGTTGTTGTTATGGCAGGCATAATAGGCATTGATTTCGTTTGTTCGCCTAACCTTACGGATACTAATGCACCTGCCTTGGATTCATTTATTTGTATTGCGCCTACCTGCCCGGGCCGGATATCCTCATTCGAAGCGTCAATTTTCTGGCTATTTATATAAACAGACAATTCGCCTTTCTTTATCGCTGCCTCGCCGGTATTCTTCACGAGTATTTTTCCTTCTTCCAGGGAAACTACCTCAAAGGAGGAGTCCATTTGTTTTTGTTCAGTTTTCGACATTAAAATCAGCAGACCCAGAATAGCAGAAACTGTTGCAATAATGACAATGAACAATACAAGTGTGCCTCTTATGCCTTCTCCCCTGACGTATATCTCTTTACGCTTTTGGAATACCATATCCTACTATTTAATTCTTTTCTTATAAATTAGTTTCATGGCCTTTGTCCAGAACAGATGGATAAATCCGGATACGATAGAATCGAGGGAATACCAAAATAAGATAGTGGAAGCGGCAAAAACAAGCAACACGCTGGTTGTTCTGCCTACCGGCCTGGGCAAGACGCCTATAGCCGCCTTGGTCTCCGCCCATTGCCTGGACAGGGACGCCGACAAAAAAATTTTATTTCTAGCGCCCACGAAACCTTTGGTCGAACAGCACAAGGCGACATTCGAAAAATTTTTTAAAACAGGATTGGAGATGAAGGTGATAACAGGCGCCAGCAAGCCTGAAGAGCGGTCGGATTTGTACGGCAAAGCCGATATCGTATTCTCTACGCCGCAAACAATAAGAAACGACATAAAAACAGGGCGGCTTTCTTTGAATAATTACTCGCTTCTTATAGTCGACGAAGCCCATCGCGCTGTAGGCAACTACGCGTATCCGTATGTGGCAAAGGTTTTTACAAACCAGGCCGGCTCGCTGATTCTGGCGCTGACAGCCTCCCCGGGCTCTCACAAGCTTAGAATAGACGAGATAAAGCAGAAGCTATACATCAGGAAAGTAGAAATACGGTCACGGGAAGATTCTGATGTCCAGCCGTATATAAAACAGGTAAAAGAAACCCGTGTTAGCGTAGAACTTCCGGTGCCTCTCAGGACATTGCACGACTACCTCAAGAACATAAAATCAGAGCGCATCAAAAAATTGATGGGTTGGAAAATAATAAATTCTTCCTATATAACAAAAACGGAAATAATAAAGCTGCAGCAGGAGCTCGCAAAAAAGAAAAGCGGCTTCAGTTTTGCGGCTATTTCCATGCTGGCTGAAATCCTGAAGATTGACCACGCGCTGTTGCTGCTGGAAACCCAGTGCCTGCATTCATTGAAAAAATATTTTGACGGCCTCGCAAGACAGGAAACGAAAGCCGTGGCGCGGCTGCTGAAAGAGGAGAATTTCATGAACGCAGTCCGGCTGACAGACGAGCTTATAAACGAAGGCGCAGAGCACCCTAAAATCGGCAAGCTGAAAGAGATCGTGGCTGAAGAGATTGCAAAAGACAAATACTGCCATATCATCGTCTTTGCCCAGTTCCGCGATACGATAGCGAAGATATGCGAGTCGTTGAAGTGCATCAAGAACGCTGCGCCCGTTGAATTCATAGGCCAGGCGAAGAAAAGCGGCAAAGGCCTCAGCCAGAAAGAGCAGGTGCAGATAATAAACGAATTCAAGCTGGGCTTTTACAACATCCTTGTGGCCAGCCAGGTCGGAGAAGAAGGATTGGACATAACGGAAACAGACGTGGTCATATTCTACGAGCCCACGCCAAGCGCAATAAGAAAAATCCAGCGTTCAGGAAGGACGGCCAGAACCAGGTCAGGAAGGGTAATAGTTTTGATGACCAAGGACACGCGAGACGAAGCGTTCCACTGGAGCGGGTTCCGCAAAGAGCAGAAGATGAAGAAACTCGTCTACGACATGCAGAAAAAACAGCAGACGCTGGAAGATTTTGGCAAAGAATTATAGTCATGCAAGGAAGCAAACAACATATTACATCCTTGCTGACTATATGTAAAACCAGAAAACATGTTCCCTTTATTTTCTGGTTTTACTATATCATGAAACAGGCTCAATAGCTCCGGTCGTTCAGGCGATACCTATGCAGGAACCACTAAAGAATGATACTGTAGTAATCTACGCCGATACGCGCGAAGCCGGCAGCAAGGTTGTTGCCATTTTAAAAAACCGGTGCAGCGTCGTGGAAAAACAGATGGTAACAGGGGACTACGTGCTCAGCCGCCACGTGGCGGCTGAGAGAAAAGTTTCTGGCGATTTCTTGCAGAGTATCGTTGATGGTCGTCTGTTTAACCAGTTGTCAGAACTGAAAAACAGCTTTCGTGTCCCGATACTGGTCATAGAGGGCGAGACTTTGTTCGATAGCAATCGCCAAATACATCCGAACGCCATCCGCGGCGCGATAGCGTCCATAGCAACAGAGTTCGCCATTCCGATTATATGGACGAAAAACCAGCTGGAAACTGCCGAGATGCTTTACACCATAGCGAAGAGGGAGCAGATAGCAGGAAAGAAGCACATGGCGATAAGGGTGAAGAAGAAATTCCGCTCTGTCAACCAGATGCAGGAATTCCTCGTATCCGGTATTCCGCAGATAAGCACCGAGACGGCAAAAAAGCTTCTGAAGCATTTCGGCTCGCCGGAAAAGATTTTTGCCGCCGGCGAATCAGAGCTTAAAAATGTTGACGGTATCGGCGACAAAACGGCAAAGAAAATCCGCCTTATACTGTCAAAAAAGTACGAGAAGTCGATACTGGAGGACTAGTTGGGTCGTATATGCTTTAAAATCATTTTCATTCTATACCTCATATGCTCTGCCTCATCGGCCTCGGTTTAGGCGAGGGTGACATGCCGATGAAAGCGCTGGAAGCGCTGAAGAAATGCGATTCTATCTATGCCGAATTTTACACGTCAGTCTGGCAGGGAGATATTGACAGACTGGGTAAGGATATCGGAAAAAGAATAGAAATACTTCCGAGGGAGAAAGTCGAAAGCGATTTCCTGATTAACGAAGCAAAAAATAAAGATGTCGCCTTGCTTGTCGCCGGCGACCCGCTGACAGCAACGACGCATATGCAGATTTTGATAGATGCCAGGCAGAACAAAATAAAAACAGAGGTCATTCACGCATCCTCGATCTACACAGCAATCGGTGAAACAGGACTTCAGCTTTACAAGTTCGGCCGTGCCACGACATTGGCAATGCCGGAAAAGAATTATTTTCCGGAATCGCCGTATGACATCATAGCCGAAAACAAAAAATCAGGCCTGCATACGCTCGTGCTCCTGGACATACCCATGACAGCCAAGCAGGGCATGGAAGTCCTTCTGGAACTGGAAAAAAGAAAGAAGAAGGGCATCATCGGAGACAAGATTGTCGCCTGCTGCAGGTTAGGAAGCAAGGATAAGTCCATAAAGTATGGAGACATTAATGCCTTAATCAATGACAAAGATTTGGGTCCGATACCTGCCGTGTTGCTTATTCCTGGCATGCTTAATTTCAAGGAAGAAGAGGCGCTGGAGCTATGGAAAAAGAACTGAGAAAAGAAATAGACAAGTGGACAGTGAAGATTAAGGAAGAACGCAAAAAAATAGAACTGGTAGATCCGGATAAAAAAGATTTTCTCAAGAACATCGATGCCTATATTTCAGATTCCGCTTACTTTCTAAAAAAAGCAAAGCTAATAGAATCATTCGAAGCGCTTATCTGGGCATGGGCTTACGTCACCATAGGAAAGGAAGTGGGGATATTGAGAAATAAAGGACTTATTTAATTATACGCCTTATTTCAGACAGGTCCGATATGCTATAGTCGGCATTCGCCAATTCTTTGTGATTACCAGAAATATGATAAGAATGGTAATGTGTTAATTGGCCGAAATCGCACTTAATCGTCATTAAGCCAAATCTCTTTGCCGATAGTATGTCTTGAACAGGATTGTCGCCTATTGAGTATGAAGATGACGGATCGCCGTCTAAAACCCTCAGACCGTATTCGAAATGTTTCCCTTCAGATTTCAGAGACTGCACGTCATCGCTAGTTATTATGATATCAAATAAGTCCAGTAGGCCTGCATAGCCAACCCGCAATAAAATTACAGCCCTCACAGCATTTGTTGCCAAAACGTTTTTGTAACCTCTTCCTCGGACGTATTCCAAGATTTCTTTTGCACGTGGAAGCAAAACTAGTTCTTTAAGATGCATTTGTTGGCAGTGTTTCCAGTCGACACCAAATGCTCTTCCATGAAGAACGTAGTCATGCCATTGCCACGTGTTTTCCAGATTTCTTAGATGTTCCTTGAACCTTTTCTCGGCTTCCTTAAAGGGTATACCGTCCCTCTTCGCAACGTTCTCTTCCATGCCTCTGCAGACATCTTCATCTAATTTCGACTCGTCAGCCAAAGTTGCTGTCCAGTCCCAGAACACTAATTTCTGTTTCATGTAAAGTCAGACCACGCCGAATGACCTGTACAGGAAAAACCAGAACGAAGTTATGATTAAGAAGCCTACTATCCCGAAAACTATTCTGAAGAGCTTGTGGTCCATCCCGCCCAGTTCGTCTTTCGTCAGCCAGAAAAACGTTTTAAGCACGCCTTTGACCGTTTCAGTTCTTGACATAGTTATCAATATGGGATGAAAGCGTATATATATTTATAAAATGGGATATCTTCGAAAAGCAAAGCTTTTCGAGATGCCAAAGAACCAAAGGTTCTTTGAGCACGACACGTTGCAAAGCAACGTGGAGTATTTTAAAGCCTTTTTATCTTTCCGGGCCGGGGCTCAAAGCAGACGCCCTCCTCCAGCAAGTCGTTGACAGCGCTGTCTATGAGGTCTTCCGACAGCCCTGACTTTTCTATAAGCTCTGAATAGTCGCATCCCTCGCCGCTGTCTATCCGGTTGATTAGGTTAAGAATAACGTCCTTTGTCGTTTTGTGCGGCTCTTCCTGCGGTTCTTCTGCGTCCTGGGACTGGCATATGGACTCTACATCCTGCGGCAGTATTGCAAACCGCTCTTTCATCACCCTTTTGAGTTCTGCCAGGTCCGCCGTTTGCTTTTGGTACTCGAAAACCGTCTTTCTTTTGTCGTCCCACTCATTATCTATAGCGCGCAACTCCAGTTCCCTGAGTATTTCCCAGTTCGGGTCGCCGACCTTTTTCACAACTTCCGGAATGAGATAAATCTCTCCCTCGTACTCTTTTATCTTGCCTATAACGTCAATCACGCTGCCGCTGGCAACATCATTGAAAATGGAAACGGCATTGAACGCCTTTGCGCGTATCGTCTCCGTCCCGTCGTCCAGAGTTATGCTTGCAAATTTTCCGCTTTCAGACAAAAACTTATCAACAATAGTCGCGAGAATCCGTACACGCGACAGCCGCATGCCGGTGCTTGTAATCACATAACCCGGAGTGAAGCCCTGGGCGGCAACATACCTGCCGCCGGCAATCGGTTTTATCCGGGTTTTCATCGTAGTTATTCTTTTCCGTTCCATGTCCGATAATATACGAGAAAACGTTTAATATCTAACAACAGGTATTGTCAAGAAGGAATTATCCAACGCGCCTTAATTCAAGGCCCGCTACTTCATATGCCAATTCTCCTCTCTACACCTTTCTCAGAAATCCCGGCCTCGGCTCGAATACAGTCCCTTCGCGCTTTAATCTTTCGATTATTTCGTCTATATCTTCGACGCCCCGCGATTCGGCTTCGGCTTTCAGGTCCTCGACAGCTATTTCCCTGGACTCCTTCTGCATGGACTCCAGAACTTCCATCAGGACTGATATCTTCCTGCGCTTTGTGGCGCTTATCCCGCTTTCTATCCTGTCTATGTCAATCCTTCCGGTCTCCGGCTCCATGCCAAGCTGCGTAAGCGAATATTTCATCAGCCGTATCGCCCGGTCTGCGTCCTCCGGCCTGACTTTTGTGTCCAGCCTTATTTTGGCGCTGGCCTCGGCCAGCCTTAGCAACGCCTCGTACTGCCTGAGCGTTATGCTTACAGTGGCTATTTCTTCGCCCGCATACCGGTTTCTCATGTCGACATAAAAATTTTTCAGGGCGTCCGAAGCTTCGGGCATCAGTTCCAG
This sequence comes from Candidatus Aenigmatarchaeota archaeon, assembly GCA_016180945.1. Classification (GTDB taxonomy): domain Archaea; phylum Aenigmatarchaeota; class Aenigmatarchaeia; order GW2011-AR5; family GW2011-AR5; genus JACPAG01. The sequence continues at coordinate 100,525 of JACPAG010000002.1, forward strand.
ATTGCTTATCTGCTTTGCATATGCGACATATTTTCGCAAAATGTTTGTGCCGATGAGCGGCTCTATGGCTGCGGGATTTGTCCGCGACGTTATTATATGGTCCGCCAATTTTTCGTCCGCAATTCTGTCCGGTATGTCCCGCAATGCAAACTTTAAATCAAATCTGGATAAAAGCGTCTCTGGTATCTGTATCTGTTCCAGTATCGGGACAAACGGGTCGAAACGGCCGAGCTTGGGATTTGCGCCGGCCAGAACAGCCGTCTGAGCGGGAAGGGTTGCAACAATAGACGCCTTCGCTATGCTTACCGTTTCCACGGACGTCGCTTCGTGCATCGCTATCTGGTCGTCCCTGCTCATCTTGTCAAACTCGTCTATCGCTATCAAACCTTTGTTGCAAAGAATCAGCGCCCCTGCTTCCAGAACCCATGAACCGATTGCCTCGTTTTTCACCACAGTTGCAGTTAACCCCGCTCCCGAAACGCCGGAACCTGACACGTAACGTCCTCTGGGCGTCATCGTAGAAACTAACTTGAGCATCTGCGTTTTTCCGACTCCCGGATCCCCTGTCAGCAGGATATGAATATTTCCGCGTATGCGCGACCCGTCCGGAAGCGTATGAACAATGCCGCCAAATAATTGAAGAACGATGGATTCTTTTATCTCGTCAAATCCGTAGATGCCCGGCGCTATTGATGCCTTCAGTTTCTCGTATATCTGCGGGTCGGCTGCCATCTCTTTTATCTTCTTCTCGTCTTCAGGCGTTATGTCCAGTTCTTCAAATTCTATGTCCGTCGATTCGACATGATTCGCCTCGATGTACATGTCCATCTTCGTGCTCAGCTTCCCTTTTATCCTCTTCGGAAGCTCTTTCAGCGCGCCGACAATCCGCAGCCTGTTGCCGGGGTCGGTTTTCTTCTGCATCCTCGGCGTTGTCAAATCTTCTTTCAAAAAAATTGCTATCTCTCCCGGCTGTTCTCCGCTTGTTACCTCGAAAGGCTCAACAGCCGTCAGCCATCTTGTGTCGAACATCCTTTTTTCTTTTATGTCAAAATCGCCCCTGCGTCCGCAGCCGCCGTCCGCAAAGGGTTCTCCGCATACCGTAGGTTTTTGCAGCAAACTTGTTTCCTGCTTGGCTGTCAGGATAGTCCTGCATTCCGGGCATTCAAAGGTCGCCTCGAATATCTGCGGCTTGACCTCGCTGGCCGCCTTGACGGTTGCGTCTACGCTTATCAGCTTTCCCATGTGCCTCGCCCTTAGGTTCCTTATCCTGATGTTCCGCCTTTCAGGAAGATTTTTGACCCTGACATTTATTTTTTCTTCGGCGAGATTTTTCGCTGCTGTGTCCAGAGTTTCCAAAACGCGCCGGGGGTCTTCGAGAAGCTGGTCGGCGATTATAGGATCGGACCTGTCAAGGTCGTTGAAATTTATTACGAGCGCCTTGTCTTCTTTTGCCGACTTCAGAAGCTCGGCATAATATTTTTCCCTTAAGAAAGAATCCAGCTTGTCGGCGAGCTCCATTATCCCACAGAAACCTTATTACAGAAAAGTATTTAGTCATTAGATTCTGCCAACCCCTTTGTTTCATCTGCTTCGGGTGGAACAGCTAAAATTGTACTTAAAAGGCTTTCTGCAATCTGGAAACTGTGAATTATCAGGATAGGATATTAAAGCGGGTAGATACCATTATACTCCAGAATCCGGGGCTGAAACCGCTACATGATTTATTTCAGGAATACCTTACAACTGATAATATCAGAAGCATGAGTTTTGGCTCTAAACTCACCGACATTCTTAGAATCGCCGGAGTAACGGAAACGCATCCTGCTTACGAAAGAGTTATTTCTGCTGCAGAAGAAGCGGATTTGTACGGCAGTAAATCCGTCAGGTCTCCACAGGAATACGCATTAATTCAAAGCCCCAGAGGCGAAGAGGGGATAAGCCCGACAAAAGAGCCGTATAGAATTATGGCGTTAGATATGACAGCTAATTTAGAAGATGTTCAAGAAGCAAGAAAAAGAATAGGACTTAGTTCACACGGATCTTATTTCGGCTTGCCTGTTGACTTCATAAGAATTTCCGTGGAAGACATAGATTCGGAAGGAAGGACAACAAGAGACCCCGTCCCTCTGCGAGAAGATGGAACGCCCATGGATCCTTCTGCATATACCTATGCAAGTAATTTCCCTTTCAGAAGAAAATAATTTTAGCCAACTAAACTCCCAGGCTCCTTAATTTTGCTTCCAGCTTTTTCACGGCAATTTTCACGCTGTCCATGCTCTTTGCGCCGGCGCAGACGACGCGGCCGCTGCTGAATAACAGAAAAGCGACCTTTGGCTCGAAAATTCTGTAAACAAGCCCCGGAAACTGCTCCGGCTCGTATTCGCTGTCCTCCAGCTGGAAAGCCAGCTGGTCCAGATTCAGGTCTTTTTCAAGATTGACCGCCACGACGATGTTCTCGATCTTGACCTTTATGTTCTCCTCGTTCACGCGTATGCCTATGCGCTTTATTTTTTTGACCGTTTTTTTCAGGGCTTCTTTGGCTGCGCTCGGGCTTCTCGCGCCGACGCATATAATTTTCCCGCTCCTGAATATGAGGGTCGCGACCTTTGGCTCGTCCAGACGGTAAACAAGCCCCGGAAACTGCTCCGGCTCGTATTCGCTGGCTTCCAGGATGCCAAGCAGCTTGTCAAGAGAAATTATTTTTTTGATATCCGTAGAAGCAACAACATTTTCTATCTTTATCTTTTCAGTCATTCGTACACCCGCAAGAAATCAGTTTATAAATATACTCTATTTAAATATAGCGTAAACTATTTAAATTGTATTTAAATAGGGCAAATTTTCTGCTGCAACTAAGGTGATACGATTGGTGCTTTTCAGGGATACGATAGGGATAGAGACAGAGAAAGGCATGAGTTTTGTTGACATAACAGACCGGGTCGTAAAGCTTGTTTACGACTGCAAGATAGAAGAAGGCATCTGCAACATATTTTTGCCCGGCACGACAGCCGGATTGATGGTAAATGAGAACGACCGCATGCTTATAGAGGACTTCAAGAGGTTTTTCCATACTATAGACGAGAAAAAATTATACTCCCATCCGAGCAACGCCTTTTCTCATCTCCGGGCGAATCTGTTACGACCAGAGCTAACCATACCTGTTTCTAACCGGAAACTTCTGCTTGGAAAGTGGCAGAGCATCTTTGTCTGGGAATTCGACGCCGGGCCCAGAAAAAGGGAACTGATTATAAGCGTTGTCGGGGACTAGTTTTGCTTGTGTACGTTATAGGTGAATACATTTATGAATCTAGCGGCACTCTTGTCAGGCGGAAAGGACTCGATGTATGCGTTATACCTTGCCGGCAGGGAGAATAAAATAACATACATCGTGACGATTACTTCTGAGAATCCGGAATCCTATATGTTCCACGTCCCAAATGTCCATTTGGTGGAGGAACAGGCAAAGCTGATGGGAATAGAGATTATTAAGAAAACCACAAAAGGTGAAAAGGAAAAAGAGCTGGAAGATTTGAAATCTGTTTTAGGGACCATAGCCGGAAAGGTAGATGGTATCGTTACTGGCGCAATAGAAAGCAATTACCAGAAACAGAGGGTAGACAAGATATGCAAGGAGCTTAATTTAAAGTCTCTTGCGCCTTTGTGGCACAAAAGCCCTGAAGGGCTTTTGAGGTCCATGATAAAGGATGGATTCGAGATAATAATCACCGCCGTAGCCGCACCGCCTCTGGACGACAAATGGCTCGGAAGGAAAATAGACGAAAAGTGCGTGGAAGAACTAGTGCACCTGAATAAAAAATACGGGATCCATCCGTCAGGCGAAGGGGGCGAGTATGAGTCTCTTGTTCTTGATTGCCCGCTGTTCAAAAAGAAGTTAGAAGTTTCGGAATCCAAAAAAATATGGGATGAGAAAACGCGAAGCGGGCATTTGGTTGTTGATGCAGTGGCTTGATTTATTTCCTCAGAGTATGATACAAGACTTTTAAGCCATACTCTGGGAAATCCAAGTCTCAACAACATACCATGCACTAAAGTACATGGTATTACAAAGACTTATGATTTCAGGCTCGTGATTTTCTCCGCTATTGCTCCTTCTACCGGAATGACGGATATCTCTGAATGTATTGTATTGCATGCGACGAACTTATCGACAAGCGGCGATATCGCTTCTATACCAGTCTGTGAAACGATATGCGCGACGGCGCAGAATATTTTTTTCGCGCCCGCCTTTTTGCATATGTCAATAGCGCTCACCATCGTCGAGCCCGAACTCACTATGTCGTCGATTAAGATTATTTCCTTGCCGTGAAAATCAGCATCAGCCCTCATCGTAACCTTGCCCGTTTCCAAATCCCTCTCCTTTTCAAAAAACGCCTTTTCTGCCCTCACTTTCTTTGCCACGGTATTCACAAACGTTTCCGCTCCCGAATCAGGTCCGACAATCACCGGGTTTGGAAAATCAAGCCCCTTCAGATAATCGCCGATGCATTCGAAGCCGTTTATGTTGTATGCCGGAATCGGCGAGAACGATATCATATCTTTGTCGCGGTCCGCGTGGGATGAGACTGTAAAAAATCGTGTAGCGCCGGCATCAGCCAGCATTTCAAGAACGAACTTTGCGGAGAATGGCTCCCCTTTCCTGAAAACAGCATCTTGGCGCGAATAAACAAAGTAAGGCATCACGACATCTATTTTTTCGACGCCCATCGACTTCAGATTTTTTACAAGAAGAAGAATCTCGATGAAATATCCATTGGGTTTCATGGGCAGCATCATTCGTTCGGCAACTATTGCATAGTCGTCTTTGACTTCGGAAAGAATGCGGGGGCATACCTCCCAGTCAGGGAATGTCCTTTTTTCTATATCCGCTGTCTTGCAGTTCAGCAGCTTTGCCAGGCTTTCGGCAAAATTGTGCCCAACCAGAATCATAATTCTATTAATTTCAGAAGGTATTTATGCTTGTGTCTTTGCTTCTTGGCTAAATAGGGTGTTCAAGTCTTTTGGTGTTATTTCTGTAAAATCATCTATTATCAGGTCGGGGTTTTCCGAACGCAGGATGGATTTTTTATTGGTCGTTGCTAATGCAATGCATCTCATGTTGGCCCTTTTCGCTGCCCGAATTCCTATGCGGCTGTCCTCGAAAACTATGCATCCAGACGGTTTTACATCCAATCTTTTTGCTGCCGCAAAAAAAAGTGCCGGCGAGGGTTTTCCTTCTTTGACGTCATCGCTGGACACGATATCAAATTGTTTTTCAAGTCCCAGCATTTTTAGCGCAAGCCGTATAGAAACGGTGTTGCCGCCGGAAGCGATTATCTTTTTTATTCCGGATTTATTTATTTCCTTGTTAAATCTGGAAAAGCCTCTTGTCAATTTTATCCCATTCTCACGAATAAGCTTTTGATATCCTCTGTTCCACCTGACAATCCAGTAGCCTATTCCCTCTTTCGGTTTTATGTTATGTTCAGCAAAATTTGCTGCTACAATATACGTAGTACCGGTTCCCGGAAACCTGTCAAACCAGTCTTTTTTTGTGACATGTATGCCAAAATGCCTAAAAACCGAGTTGAACGCCTTCCAATAAGCAATTTCGCTGTCTACTACAACATTGTCCATGTCGAATATAACAGCTTCCAGCAGCAGCATTGTTATCAGTACTTTATCAGTGACACAACTTCGTAATTTCTTAGCTTTTCAGCCCCTTTGAGAAACGTCAGCTCGACAAGAAAGAGAAGGCTCAAAACATTACCGCCTAGTTTTTCTACTAATTTCGCTGTTGCTAAGGCTGTGCCGCCCGTCGCAAGCAGGTCATCTACAATTATAACATTTTCTCCATTATCTATGGCATCTTTATGCATTTCCAAAGCCGCTGTTCCATACTCTAGTGTATATTCCTCTTTGATGGTCGTCCACGGCAGCTTTCCGACTTTTCGAACAGGGACAAAGCCGACACCCAGCTCATGAGCCAGTATCGAACCCAGAATAAAGCCGCGTGAGTCAATGCCAACAACAGCGTCTATGCGCTTCCCAAGGCAGTGATACTTCATTTCATGTATCGCTTGTTTAAGCGCAACAGGGTCTTTAAGCAGCGGCGTGATGTCCCTGAAAACGATGCCCTTTTTCGGGAAATCAGGCACGTCCCGGATTCTGGATTTCAGGTCCATTATCATCCCTTAAATTCTTCTACTTCTTTCATCTATTAAAAACAGCATGTCAGTAAGTGTCGAAATAAGCAACACGTCCGCTGGTTTGTTTTTGGGTACAGCCAAGCCTTTTCTTACCAGAAGCAGCGTATTCTCAGGACTTATTCCTGCCCCTCTTCCGGCATCAGCGTCTTTCAGTGTATCGCCAACAACATATGAACCTCCCACTCCTGCGCCTGCCAGTCTTAACGCTTCTGTCACGGCTTTCGGGCTCTTTGCTATCTCATCGCCTCCGACAATCGCCAGTTCGCTGCCGTAGTGGAAAAAGTCCAGCATATTGTTTCTCCACAAGGTTTCTATAACCGTTCCCCTGTCTGAATTCGAAAATGCGGCTGTATTGAAGCCTCTTGATCTAATGCCTTCCAGAGCAGGAATTGCGTCTTCGTAAGCCGTGCATCTGGGCCCGGATTCCCTTATCGCCTTGAAATATTTCTCTGTAGCACGAGCGACATACTGTGCAAGCTCTTCCTTTGGAATTCCAGCGGCTGCCAGGAATTGTTCCATGTACCATGGTACGGAATTGCCATAATGCTCCTTGATCCATTCAGGTCTGAAAAGCGTGTAAGGCACGGACAAACCGCCGTAATTGGACGCCCTTATGGCATATTTCGCAGCTTCCGCCAGCTGACCTGGTATGTCCCTCCGGTTTACAAGAACATCGTCAACGTCGAACAGCACGCCTTTGTATGGCATGCATAGAAATTAGAAGAAATGTTTTTAAGCTACAGCCTAGCCCCTTGCAACGCACTAGCGCATATGCACTTTCTTTCCTTCGATATTTTCGGCACTATATTGAATATCAGCTTCTTTATCTTCTCATTGTTCTGGTCGAAAACTCGCAAAACCTCTTCTATGCTTACCGGCTTTATTGCCGGGTCGTCCTTGACGCCCGTATCATAATCTGTTACAATAGAAATATTTGCATAGCATATCTCCTGCTCTCTGGCCAGGATACATTCCGGATACTGCGTCATGTTGATGATGTCGAACCCCATAGACCGGTACATGCCGCTTTCTGCGTGCGTGGCGAATCGCGGACCTTGTATAACTACAATAGTGCCTTTTTCGTGCACAGGCAGTCCCATTGTTTTGGCTGCAGAAATCAGTAATTGGCGAAGCTCAGGGCAGTAAGGCTCATGCGAAGCTATATGAACGGTTTCGTTATCGTAGAATGTATCGTCCCGCCTTGTAAAATTCACAAACTGGTCAGGAACTAAAAATTCGCCGGGCTTGATTTCTTTTTTCAAAGAGCCGACAGCAGAAGGCGCTATAATCCTGCTGACGCCAAGCTCTTTGAACGCCCAGATGTTCGCCTTGTACGGGATTTTATGCGGCGGGTATTGATGGCGCTCGCCATGCCGGGCGATGAACGCGACGTCCCTGCCAGCAATTTTTCCGACAGTTACCTTAGAACTAGGCCTGCCATACGGCGTTTCTATCTCCCTTGCTTCCGGATTTTCCAGCAACGAGTAAAACCCAGAACCCCCAAAAACGCCTATCATTTTTACGTTCCCTCATGCCACGACGCCAAATAGCGCTTCTGCGCCTCTGTTAACTCATCTATTTGTATCCCCAGCGCCTCCAGCTGTATTTTCGCCACCATATGGTCGACGTCGTCAGGCAGCTTGTAAACTTTCGGCTCAAGATTGCCTTGATTCTTGACAATATACTCCACAGCCAGCGACTGGTTCATGAACGACATGCTCATTATTTCTGAAGGGTGCCCTTCGGCCGCGGCCAGGTTTATCAGCCGCCCGTCGCCCAGGACAAATATTCTTTTCCCGTCAAGCGTGTATTCATCCATGAAAGGCCTTATCCTTCTTTTCTTCGACACGCCTTCCAGTCCTTCTATATCTATTTCTATGTTAAAGTGCCCGCTGTTTGCGAGCATGGCGCCGTCCTTCATTTTCCTTATGCTGTCCACAAAAATCGCGTGCTTGGTTCCAGTGACTGTGACAAATATATCGCCTATCTCAGCCGCTTGGCTCATGGGCAGGACGCGAAATCCGTCCATAACTGCCTGCAGCGCCTTGAACGGGTCGACTTCTGTGACTATAACGTTAGACCCCATGCCTTTTGCCCTGACAGCCACGCCTTTGCCGCAGTTGCCGTAGCCGGCAACGACAAAGTTCTTTCCTGCCAGCAGGATATTTGTCGCGCGGAGTATGCCGTCAATAGTAGACTGCCCGGTCCCGATGAAGTTGTCCATCAGATGCTTTGTCTTTGAATCGTTGACGGCAATCATCGGATACTTTAGCGCGTTGTCCCTCTCCATCGCGCGCAAACGGATGACGCCGGTTGTAGTTTCTTCCGCCCCGCCTATAATTCCTTTCAAAAGGTCTGTTCTCTTCAAATGGACCTCGCTCACGAGGTCGCAACCGTCGTCTATGGTTATGTTCGGCCTGAAATCCAGGACTTTGTTCAGGTTCCTGTAATACTCCTCTTTTGTTTCGCCCTTCCAGCTGTAAACATCAAACCCCTGGCTGGCCAGCGCAGCAGCAACGTCGTCCTGCGTGCTGAGCGGGTTGCAGCCGGTGATGGCAACAGACGCGCCGGCCGCGTCTATGGTCCTTGCCAGCGCAGCCGTCTCTTTCGTTACATGCAGGGCCATGCCCACCTTCAATCCGGAAAGCGGCTCCTCTTCAGCAAAGCGTTTCTTTATGCGCATGAGACCTTTCATCTGCATCTCTGCCAGCTCTATCTGTTTTTCCCCGTGTTCTGCAAGACTGATATCTTTCACGTCGTATGGCATGATTACATCAACACTGATTGGCTAATCTAATTCCTTTTATAAGCGAAGTAATATTCAATGAAAGGTTTAAATTGATTTTTGTCTTAGCCTACTCAGAATCTCACCATCGCCTCAAATTCACTGTAACGCGCTTCAATGTCATTCATGGTTATTTTCTTAAGCCTGTTGAGGCTGAAGTCCTCGACGTTGAACGAGGCGACAGCCGAGCCGTAAACGATCGCTTTTCTCACGGAACTTTCATCAAAGCCGTTTTTTGAAAGGTAGCCGATAAATGCGCCGGCAAAACTGTCGCCTGCGCCCGTCGGGTCTCTTACATTCTCCAGCGGGTACCCGGGAAGGGAAAAGATTTTTGAATCCGTTAAAAGCAGCGCGCCGTCCTCGCCCTTTTTTATTATGACGGCGTCAGGCCCCAGCGAGAGCATCTTTCTTCCGGCACTTATCAGGTTTGTTGTTTTGAGCAGTTCCCTCGCCTCCGAATCATTCAGCAAAAACACGTTCGATTTTTTGATGACTTCCATCAGCTGTTCCCGTTTTTTTTCAATCCAGTAGTTCATCGTATCAGCCACGACCAGTTTGGGATTCATCTGGCTTAAAACAGTCAGCTGCAGCGCCGGGTCTATGTTCGCAAGAAAGAGGTTTTTTGATTTCTTATAGTCTTCCGGCAGCTCAGGAGAAAAATTTTCGAAAACATTGAGCTGCGTCTCTGTTGTATGCGCCTGGTTCATGTCATATTCATAATAGCCGCTCCATCTGAACGTTTTGCCGTTCGATGTTTTGATGCCCGCCGTTGATATGTCCCTTGAACGGAGCAGTTCAATATGCTCTTCCGGAAAATCATCGCCGACAACGCCTACGATGCCGGGCCTTGAAAAAAAGCTTGCGGCAAAGGCGGCGTAGCTCGCTGCGCCGCCCAAGGCGTCAGAAACAGCGCCGAACGGAGTTTTGACGCTGTCTAGAGCAACCGACCCGACGATGACGATATCGACCATGATGATAATGATGAACAGAAAACTTAAAAACTGAAAAAATATGCTAAATATCACTTTTGCCTTACTTAATAAGGTTAAGAGAGATTTTCTTTGCTTCTATCCTTCGCTAATCAGAAAGAATCAAAACACCTCTAAACCCTATTTTCTTAAGGTTTTCAAGGCAAGTTCCTCAATAGATATTATGTTAGTCAACGGCCGTCATTACAGAACCGTCTGGATGGAAAACGGGCTCGTAAAGCTAATCGACCAGACAAAACTGCCGTTTTCCTTTGAGATTCACAGCTGCGCCAATTTCCGCGACACCGCGGCCGCAATAAAAAACATGGTCGTGCGCGGCGCGCCGGCCATCGGTGCGACAGCCGCTTACGCCTTAGTACAGGCATGCATTAGCTTTAAGGGTGCCAATCTGAAAAGCCTCCTGCTCTTTTTGGGCGAGGCTGAAAAAATCATAACGTCTACGAGGCCGACAGCATACGATCTGTTCTTTGCCGTTGATTTTGTGAAGAAAGAAATTGGAAGGGCGAAGTCCGCAGAACAGGCGAAGAAAATTGCCGTCGCCGCCGGCAATAATTATGCGGATGAAAGCGTCAAAAGATGCATGGCTATCGGCAGCCACGGGGAAAAGCTGATAAAAGACGATTTCCGTTTGCTTACGCACTGCAATGCCGGCTGGCTTGCATGCGTTGACTGGGGAACCGCGACGGCGCCAGTGTACAAAGCAGCCAGAAACAAGAAATACATTTCCGTTTTCGTTGACGAGACCAGACCGCGGTCACAAGGTTCACGGCTTACAGCATGGGAATTAAAGCACGAAGGCGTGGACCATTCCATCATAGCGGATAACGCCGCCGGTTTCTTTATGTCAAAAGGTGACATTGACATGGTCATTGTAGGCGCCGACAGGATAGCGATGAACGGAGACGTTGCAAACAAGATAGGAACGCTGGAAAAAGCCATAGTTGCGAAAGAATTTGGAATACCTTTTTATGTCGCAGCTCCCTTTTCTACAATAGACTTCAACTGTAAATCAGGAAAAGATATTCCTATAGAAGAGAGGTCGGAGGACGAGGTAAAAAAACAGACTGGATTAACCGATGGTGGAGAATTAAAAACCATATTTGTTTCAAATCCCGAATCAAGAGCAATAAACCCAAGTTTCGATGTCACACCTGCCAAGTTTATCAAAGGTATAATAACCGAAAAAGGGATAATCAAGGCGAACAAAAATGCGATAAGAAAGTTGATGAAGTAAACAAGTGAAGCATAGAGTTAAGTCCTAAAAGAGACGTTTCGTCTGTTATCTAAAGTCTTTAGACTACTTGGAGCAGATAAATTTCTGTCTCAGTCCTACTTCCTTTTTAAAAACTTTACTGCTTACCTACTTCTATGAAATTCGCTTCTGCCAAGGACGGCAAGGTTGTGATTGAAAATATGGAAACGCCGCAGCTAAACGCCGGCGACATACTTGTCAAGATGCGCGCATGCGGCGTCTGCGGCAGCGATTTGGAAAAGGTCTATGGCAGCTACGGCATGGCTTCTAAAAAAATCGGTCACGAAATTGCAGGCGAAGTTGCCGAATCAAAAAGCGATTCTTTTATCAAAGGCGACCGCGTTTTTGTCCATCACCATGTCCCTTGTTATGACTGTTATTACTGCAAACACGACGATTACGTTCTTTGCACGGAATACCAGAAAAGCAACGTTGAGCCGTGCGGTTTGGCTGAATATATCCGTGTACCGGCGTGGAATGTTTCGAAAGGCGGGGTAATCAGGATCGCTGATGCGATTACCTATGAAGAGGCAGCGTTAGCCGAGCCGCTGGCCTGCTGCATAAAGGCGGTAAATAAGCTTGGCAAGACAGAAACAGCGGCTGTCATAGGCGCTGGCCCGGCGGGGTTGATGAACGCGTTGCTGTTGAAGGAACACGCAGAAGTTTTTCTTGTCGACACCAATGATTTTCGCCTCGATTTTGCGCAAAAATATGATTTGATCGGCATAAATGCGAAGGACGATGTTGCTGCTATCATCAAAGACTCTACAGAAGGACGGGGCGTTGATGCTGTTATAGTTGCAACAGGAAACGTGAAAGCCCTGGAACTCTCTCTGCAAGTAGTCCGCAAAGGCGGCAAAATCATGATTTTCGGCGTGCCTTCCAAGGGTTCGCTGCTGGATTTCGATGCCAACTATCTGTTCTCTAATGAAATACAGCTACTGACAAGCGGATATTGTTCAGAGCTGGAAACAAAAGCCGCGTTAAGGATTATAGAAAACAAGACAGTAGATGTTGAATCGCTCATCACACATAGATTTCCTTTAGATAAAGCACCTGAAGCATTTGATATTGCCCATCGCGGCGAAGGGATGAAGGTTGTTGTAACGGGGTAGGTAAATATATATTTACTAGTTCACCGCATCTTTTCTTCTATCTCCTTCTTCAGGTTCCAGTTGAGATACCACTGATAATCGTGACTAGACGGTCGTTTGACTAGAAATCCACGCTTTCTTAATTCTTCGGCTATCTCTAGAACGCGCTTTCTCAAGTGTGGCGGAAAGCCTTTTGGAAGATTTCTTTCAGAGGTGTGTCTTGTTCCCCAACAACCCATTTAAACATATAGAGCAGAACTATATTGTGATTAAGATGGAAGCAAAGAATTCCGTATTTGTAGAAACCTTTGGAGAGACGCCGGTGATAAAAGTGCTGGACTTCTTTCTGACGTTCGACAGCTTTGACTATTCGAAGAGCCAAGTCGCAGAAGAAACAGACGTATCAAGAATTACATTAGAAAAAATATGGAAAGAGTTGGTAGATAGACAAATAATAATTAAAACAAGAACCATTGGGAGAGCGGAGATGTATAAATTGAACAAAGAAAATCCACGGGTAAAGGTTCTTATAGAACTGAGCTTCAAATTAGCTTCGGTATTTGCTGAAGAAGAAATAGGAAAAATTAAGAGAAAGATTGAAGCATATTAATCTTGTGATTTTATGGGCCTGAGACACGTGTTTGGCGAATTAGCAGAAGCTACTGGCGTCAGTTACCGCACCCTGCAGAAGATAGTACCACTGCTTGTCAAGAGAGGAATTATTAAAGAAACTCGAGAAGTAGGAAAGGCAAAAATGTATTCCCTTAACTTTGACTCTCCGTCTGTGAAAAAACTGGATGAATTTTCCTTGGCTTCTGATACCGAATTTGCTGAGAAAGGAAGAAAGCAGAGGCCTCTGCTGATAGCCAACAAATACTGATTTAAATAAATAACAATCATCAAAATTACACGTGAGCGATATTCTAATAACATGGGATACGCACTCACCATAAAAATAATATGGTAATCGACTCGCCAAAAATTATAATATGGCATGCGACACATCGTCGCATCAGCCAAAATAAAATTTTATAGATGTGGGGCATATGGGTTGGGGAACAAAAAACCGTCTTGCAAGAATAATCAAATCAGACGGAAGAACGGTCATGCTCGCCGCTGACCACGGCTATTTTCTGGGTCCTACCAGCAAATTGGAAAACCCGCGCAAGACACTTGAGCCGCTTATCCCTTACGCAGACGCCATCATGGTGACGCGCGGCGTTGTCCGGACGTCTATAGACCCGCTCAGCGCTGCTCCAATCGTGCTTCGCGTATCTGGAGCAAACAGCATTATCAGCGAGGATTTGTCTAACGAGACTATCATTACGTCTGTTAAAGAGGCTGTCCGCATAAATGCAAGCGCTGTTGCGCTGTCAATTTACGTTGGCGCCAAGCACGAGCACCAGACGCTCGCAAATCTCGCAAAGCTTGTTGATGAATGCGAAGAATATGGAGTGCCTGTATTGGCAGTAACCGCAGTCGGCAAAGAACTCGGGAAGCAGGATGCGCGTTATCTCGCGCTGGCCTGCCGCATCGCCGCCGAGCTGGGCGCATCGTTTGTCAAAACATATTATTGCGATGGTTTCGAGAAGGTCGCAGAAGGCTGCCCTGTCCCGCTGGTTATAGCAGGCGGCAAGAAACTGGAAACAGAACGCGATGTTCTTCAGCTTACCTGCGATGCCATAACCAACGGCGCAGCAGGCGTTGACATGGGCAGGAATATATGGCAGAACGATAATCCTGTGGCTATGATAAAAGCCATCCGGGCTGTTGTTCATGAGAACGCCTCTGTTAACGAGGCACTCAATGTGTTCGAAAAAGAAAAAAGTTGAAGAAAGAAGCGTAATTGTTTCTAAAGGGAGATAGGTATGTCTGTTGCTACTGAATTGAATCCAAAAGCCAGAGGAGAAATTGAGGGAATTTTAGCGAGAGACGACGCCAAACAAGGTCCTTCTTATGCGATTGGCAATGAATCGCAACATGGATATAGACTAGACAATGCAGAAAAATATACTTACAAGCCCACGCTTGATATATTTGTAACAGAACGGTATACGGCAGACGGCGCATGGGCGCACACAGAACCCGACAGGAGGGTTATTTGTATAAGGCCATGGGAGCGTTTGGATTACGATATACTTCTGGAGCATTTACTGGCTTCTGTTCCTATGGACTTGCCATTTGGGCCTTACGCACTGCATGAAGTGGCGCATAATGCTCATAGGGACGCTGGCGAAGGAGCGATAAGAAGGTTAACAATGGACCCGAACATCAGATATGTAGTTAATGGATTTAATTTGAAATATCACGGAAGAAATTAAAACGGCAGGTACCTTCTCAGGACCGCATTTAGCGAATCAGCCACGAACAGCGACAGCAAATAGTAGACTGCGAATGCTATCACAAGGACCTTCAGCTTTGTTGTCCTGTCCGACTGAAGGATGACTTCCCCCAGAATAACCCATGAGACAAACGACAATACAAGGGATGCGTTTCTCTCGAAAGCCCCGACAAACGGCGCGAGCAGAGGAACAGCAAAGAACGACACCAGAGAAAGCATTAAGGCGTGCTTTGCCTCTATGTCATGGGAAATTACTTTGTCGACAAGAACGACGGCCGCAAATGCAAGTATCGCATTAAGGAGATACGTCACAGCCAGTGATGCGCTGAAAGGAAGATAGTTGAGTATCGGCAATGCCATATTAATCTATTTGGTTGGCTGCTATATAAAATTGTTATTTCTTCATTGACCGGAGAAACTTGAGAACTTCGCTTCCTGTTGCCCTGCCGCCAATGCGGCCCATTATTATGCCCATCAGTGCGGATTCGTTTTTCCCGGGATTTGATTTTGCAACGTCTGCTATGACTTTCTTTAATTCGCCTTCTTCCATGGGCGCAAATTTTTCTTCTGCGTCCTTCACCGCTCTGCCTTCAATTACCATTACCAGCGCGTCATGAAGAGAATTTTTTGGTATCTTGTCTCTGGAAATAGAAGCAAACAATTTTTCCATGTCCGTTCTTGTTATTTTTCCCGTATCGTACCCTTTTCTTCTCAGGTCCTTTATCGTCGACAGCAGCGTAGTCGCCACAAGCACCGGATCTGCTTTTTTGCTTAGCTCCTCGAAAAGCGGAAATTCGGTGGAATGAACTATTTGCGAAGCCAGTTCTCTGGGCATTTTCTTCTCAAGCTCTTTTTCCTTTTCCAGCAAAGTTTTCGGAACTTCTACAGAAGCCAAGAATTGCTTCGTGATTCTTACCGGCGGAATGTCCGTTTCCGGATACATCCTCTCGCTACCGGGAAGCGGTCTCGTGTACTTGGAACCGAGCCCGTCAGCCGCGCGCGTTTCTTTCGGAATTCCTATCAAGCACTGTTTTGCCCGTGCCAGAACAGCATTTATTGCCGCAGCAGGATTTCTGCCAGCTGTTATAACTATGATGTCGTGCTCTTCCGGCTTAAGCTCTTCCCTTAATTTTACAAATTCCCCTGCCAGTTCGTGCTTTTCCAGATCCTCGTCGCTATGAATAATGCCGTAGCCATAGGCCTCGGCATAGCTCGCCAGCTCTTTGCCGAAGGTCCGGTCGCCGCATTGTTTTTTCAGCAAGCCGGCGAATTTTGGAAGGACCGCTCCGAAAACTTTCCCATTTTCGCTTACAATTTTTCTCAGGAAATTGTTTCTCGTGTTCTTGAAAACATGCGTGACATCTTTCGGCTGGACGAAAACAACAATGCCGCGCTTGTGCAGCTCGTCCTTTATTTCCAGCAGCGCCAGTTGCCTGTTGACCTCGTTTTCAACTGCCTGAGGTATCCGCTCCAGTTCCTGGAACCCCTTTATCTCGATGCGTTCTCCGCCGGCTATTGAAATGTTTATGTCCTGGCGGATGGAACCGATGCCTCTGACAACAGAAACGCTGCGCAAAAGCAATCCGATGCGCTCGGCTGTTTCTTTTGCTTCCGCAGGCGAGTGCACGTCAGCGCTTGTGGCTATTTCTATTAGTGGAACACCTAACCGGTCCAGGCGGTATTCCACGCCGCCTGCTTCCCTGCTGACAGCCGGCGCAGAATCTTCTTCTATGCAGACCGTAGCTATTGGCACGGTGCCAAATGCCGTATCAATACTCCCGTTCATGCCGGCCAAAGCCGTCCGCTGGAATCCTGAAACAGACGAGCCGTCAATAACTGTTTTTCTCATGACATAGATTTCATCAAGAATTTCGCAATCAAGAAGCCTGCATACCTGCAAAACCGTTCTCAACGCCTCTCCGTTAATCTCTTTTGGCGGGTCGTCATCCAGCTCAACCAGGCAAGACGACTCGGGATTGCTTTTGTAATTAAACGCGCGCCCGCGCAGAAATTCATAAAGCGCAGCCGGATCATACTCGCCCATTTCGCCGGCTACCGCCCGAAGCTTTCTTTTTGTTTCCAGCAAAAATTCCTCGCTTGAAACAGCCTGACGACCTTCGGTCGTCTTTTTGGGTATCAGACAGTTGCAAAACAATTTATGCCACGAAGCCAGCTGCTGGTGGATTTCCAAACCTACTTTCAGTCCGAGCTTTTTGTAGTCCATATCCCCTCAACACCTAGACGCACAGCAGTGCGTCAGTTTGTTTCGAGTCGATTGCCATATTATTATTTAATTCCTCTGCTCACATAGCCGATTGCCACTTTATAATCATCAGACAACTTACAGCTTCTTATTGTTCAATACAAGAACGCCCTGGGGTCTATCCTTTCCGTAATTTCTCCGGCAATGTTAGTCAGCATCATTTTCTTTATTTCTTCCGGCTTTTTCGCATGGCCCAGAACCCAGCCCAGCTTGACATAAGCTGTTTCAGGCAGCATATCCTCGGCAAAGATAGCGCCCGTGGCTGCAAGTATGCGCAGATTGGAATAGACAAAAGGGTCTACCCTGCCATAGAGTGATTGCGTAGTTATTATCACCGGAATGCCGCTTTCTATCGTAGACTTGATTGCAGGTATCCAGCTTTTCTTTGCGCTTACAGGAACATGACCCAAGGCTGTTGCCTCCAAGATGAATCCTTTGTAGCCTTTTTTTACGAAATAATCCATAACAGAAGGTTCGCTGCCCGGATATACTTTAAGCAAAGCTACCTTCTCTTCGAATTTTGTATCTGCAATCACTTTTCCTTCGCTTCTCTTTTTGAAATTCTCATTTGTTATTTCTATATTGCCAGACGGCCATATTTTCGCCAGCGGAAGCTCATTCATCGGCCGGAATGCGTCCCTTCTTGTGCTGTGCATCTTTCTGACCTTTGTGCCTCTGGAAAATATGCAATAATCGTCGTTCATGGTGCCGTGCATGCATATGCCTACTTCAGCTATGTTGCTTAGCGCAACATGCACGGAGCATATCAAATTCATTCCGGCATCGCTGCTGCCACGGTCTGTAGAGCGTTGTGCTCCCACAAGGATTACAGGCTTCGTCAGGTTTTTTAGCATGAATGAAAGTGCGGCAGAAGTGTAATGCAGTGTGTCAGTCCCGTGCGTCACTATTACTCCTTTGTTGTCTTTGTTCAGCTCTTTGGCAATTATCTCTGCAAGCGTCTGCCAGTCAGCATAGTTCATGTCCTCGCTCATCTTTGTGAACGGTCTTACTATGCCGGTTACGTTGGCTATGTGAAACAACTCAGGTATATTGTACAGCAGCTCTGACGGTTCTGTCAGCGCCCTAACGCCGCCTGTGCTGTAATCTATCTTAGAACTTATTGTCCCGCCGGTGGCAATTATTGCAACGGGGGGCTTTGTTTTGTCGAATTCAGGTTTTTTTGCCTTAAAAATCCTCTCCTCGCCCTTCAGCTTCTTTATCTTCACGCCTTTGAATGCAATCCCGATGTTATAGCCGTTGTCCAGCTTCAGGACAAGAATGTCCGGATCCCCGGCCGACTTGGGCATCAGCACGCCTTCGTATTCGTTGACAGAAATCCGGTCACCGATTTCTATCTTTCCTTTCTTTAGAAATTTCTGGATTGCCAGCGAATAGTTTTCGTACATCAATATACCTCTACTTCTATCTCTTCCACATCTTTGAAATCCTTATCGCCTGTGACGAATTTCTTGCATTTCGCCAGTATAGCCGTTGCGAGATGGATGCAATCCAGATATGAAATTTCTCTCAGCTTATTTTTATAATACTTGTAGCGCAACCTGCCAGCCAAAACAGTAATCTCATTGTCTGCCGGTTCTATGCGCAAGTTAGGATACGACGTGATAAACGATACTCTTTCGTCAGCCTTTTCTACGCCCCATTTTTTGGCGACGTGATAAAACAATTCAGAGAAAACAGTTGACGATATTACGGCCTTTATTTTGCCTTCCATTACTTTTTCCATATATGTTTTTACTTTGCCTTCGAGCCGCGAGTCTCCGGAGAAGAGGTCAAGAAAAACATACGTGTCCAGCGCTATCTCTTCCATTCCTTCCTGGCCTCTTTTATTTCTTTTCTCATATCCCCCATTGGCGCCTCTCTTCCAAGCTTTATCAGCTGTTCTAATGGATTTCGCGGTTTAGGTATCAGAGTAATAGAATCGGCAGACTCTTTGATGAGAAGCTCTTTTCCCGGCTTTATACCCAACCTTTCCCTTATTTCCTTCGGTATTACAATCTGCCCCTTCGACGATACTGTCACCTCTTCCATCTTACTCATCATTAATAAGTAAGATTATATCTATTTAAAGCTTACTTTTGGTGGATAAATAAGATTAGAAGTTGGATAAACAGATAGACTAAATGCTACGTCTGGACCGCTTCCTCAGCCAGAACAGGAAAATTATAATCACGGGAATCAGGGCAATGCCAATATAATTCCTTGCGGCTGCAGATCCTGCTGCAAATCCCGACATCCTATTTGCCGTATGAAAATCGTAATCGAAAACATCCCTAAAGTATCCTGCAGCTTCGCCCTTAATCACAATTCCTATCTCCCTGTTCCTTGCAGGCGAGTTCTCGTTCCAGTTTATTGATGATATGAGCACAGAATCATCTGCAATTAAGCCTTTGTTATGCAGCTTTTCTATGCCGCTGCCGAGGTCAATTAACCTCGCCTTCAATGATAAATTTTCCCTCTTCCCCACGTCATTAATATATTCCGCGGTATACAAATTGCTGTTCGGGTCTTCGCTTTCGACATTGTAAAAATAGCTGTCAAGCAAGACAGAAACGTTTACGCCTCTTCTGGCCGCATTTATCAACGCCTCCAGCAGGGGATTCTCGGTTTTGGTTTTCCTGTCAAAGTAACGGTATATGTAAAACTGCTCTACTAGTATGGAATGGTTGGCAGAATTAATCAGATCGACCAGCTGCTTTACGGCATTCGGCGCAACAATCAGCGAAACATCGCCGGCATACTTCTTTGCAGCAAATACCGGCCTGTAATTTCCCGTTATTTCGTACTTCTTAACTGTGTAATTCCTTTCGCAGGCAAACTTTTTTGAGCTTTTCAGGTCTTCGGCAAAAATCTCCTTTAATGCTTCGCTTATACCCTTATCCTCAACAACTGCGCCCCATCCCCTGTTGCCGTGCGTTGGCGAAGCCGGGAATCCGCTGTCGCCAAAGTTCTCAGAACTGACAAGAACCTTGTCTCCGCTGATTACGTATTTGGCATGCATGAAGCGCAAAGGACCGGAATAAAGATAAATAGAAGCATTTTTCAGCGAACAAAATATATGCCTGCTCTCGTTTGTCAGGCCGCCGACCGGCGAGTCGTCTGTTATGATCGTAACGTTTTTTCCTGTCAGAAGATCTGCGACATCCATGCTTGTAAACGTGTAGCTTGCTATTTTAATGTCCTTGGAGCCAGCTAAAAAATCTTTCAATGCCGCGAAGCTGCTGTCCGGGGAAACAAAGACCGTCACGTTGGCTGCATTTATAGGAAATGACAGAATAAGAAGAAAAAAGATGATATACCGCACATTGCATCACACGTTAATTTTTAGATAATCCAACGGCTTTATGACTTTAATGCCCTTTAGCCCTTCAAAATGCGAGTCATTGGTTATTATCGTGTCTATGAATTTTTCATTCATTACAGCAATAAAAATAGTATCAAAATAATTTGCCTTTGATGCTGAAAATATAGAAAGCGCATCAACCTCGTGCTCTTTTACAACATCCTCTATATCCATTGGTAGCGCTAACAGAAGTTCTATCACATTCGTCGCAGCTTTTCGATTCTCATTCCTGTCTATAAATTCTGCCACCTCTGCTATGTTTAGTACAGATGTAACAGCTTCAATCTCTCTCAATTCTATATCTTTGATTATTTTTTTGCATGCCCCTCCGAATTCTGGATGCGCCTGGGCAGCATATACAAATATGTTAGAATCGATAAAAGCCCTCATACGATTTCCCTAATCAGGATTTTCTGGTTTTTGAAAGAGCAAAATCACTACGGATATTGTGAATATGTTTCACAGCGTCTCCCTTAAATTTTATGGAGCCGTATAGCTTTTCTGCTATATTTTCTACTCTTTTTGCTGCTAGCAGTTCTATACCAGTTTCTCTTGGTATCAGAGATACCTTAGATCCCTTCTTTACGCCATACACCTCTCTTAGCTTTTTGGGTATAGTTATCTGATATTTATCTGTTACCTTAGTTTGGTATACCATTCTTACCACCATACTAATTATGGGGTGCATTTATAAAAAGGTTAGCAACACAATTTTTCCGATTATGCTGCTAAATGTAAGTTATTTCAGCTCTTAACTTACGTCCGTTTTTTAAAGATTTCGTTAACCTACAGGAATTAACCTACAAATACTGCCTCATAGTTAATGAGTTGCCATTTCTTTTGGTCCTTGCGCATGCCCATGTATGTACTTATTTACTAATGAGTAGTGAATAATACAAATCTTTATATACCCGGCCTACATATAAGAGTTACTTAATGGTGATAACAATGGGTATAGGGAATGGTATAGCAGAGTATACAGGCAAGGCGTTGGACGTCATAAAAGCCAGTCCTGGTTATGCTGTTAATCTGGTTAAAAGGCACCCGCATGTTGCAGCCGGTGTTGCTGCAACAGCAGGCGCAGCGGCGTTGCAGGTAGGCATGAACACAGCCGGTCTGTTGGGCCCGGACAGCCCTCTGGGTGGTTATAACAGCAGATTTATTCCATATTTTTTGAATTCATTGTCATGCGCCGAACTTAACGAGCGGCGTGCAAGGGAAAATAAAGGCCGGGACCTGACATTTTCTGAAAGAATGAAAGCATACGCCATAGGCGCAGCGCTTCCTATGGTGGCTTGGGAAAGCTGGGAAAACATAGGCACAACAGAACCTGTTTATGACGCATTGAAACGTGCATTTGGCGAAATAGCAAGGCAAGATTTTCCAGGCAAAGGGTGGGGTAGTCTTATCGATACTGGCCTTGCAGTAGGCGGTGTAATGGCCATTGAGACGGTAAAGGAAGGCATTGGATATGCATCGAAATTAGTAAGGAGATGATTCTTATGAAAAAGAATATCTATACGAGCATCCATTACTGCGGGGACGGCTTTAAAGGGAGGCTTGTCAAGTCCCATAGTTTAACGTTCTGCGGCTTTTGCGGCCACGAATTCAGAAACACAAAAAATTCTATGTAAGCAAGTTACGGTTGCATTACGAATCCATTACAAACCAGCCGAAAATACGTGCGATGTTTAATAGATTTTTGCAAAAGTTCAATTGACCCAATATGGAAAAGTATATGCCGGAGAAGAGAAATTCAATACTACTCTCCAGTGGCGAAATCTTTATATATGCGCCGTGGGATAGAATAGAATGTTGTAACTAAAGAATAGTTACAAAAATTGGGTGTGAATATGACAGGCATCTATCAGGGAATGATAGAAGGCGGAAGTCCGCTACAATGGGTAACAGAATTATTTAGCCCTGGTTCTAGAGATGGCTCTAGATTTGATGCTCCTGTTGATACGCTGCCAAAATACGGCGACGGCGCTTCATTAGGAGAATATGGATTAAGAGTCCATCGCGATGTGCCTCATGCTGAAATGGTCAGGATGTTCGGGGGCGATTACATAGGATGGAGGCAGGGCAATGACATTTACATAGCCGCGGACAGAAAAGGCGTGCCTCTGAGCAAAGTGCAAAGAGATGCAGTCTATCTGCACGAAGTTTGCGCGGGCGAAAACCATTTCAGAAGCGACGCCGAGGCGCAGAAGCTGGCTGAAGAAGAAGCGGCTAGGCTGCTAAAAAAAGACCCGCGTTATGTTTCTCTTTTGAACGAGGTTAGAGCCCAGTCAACAAGTCTGGGATTTTAAAATGAGGTGAAAAATATGGCAGGTACAATAGCTGACAGATGGGACGTAAAACGGGTAGATCATAAGCCGAATGACGCTAAAACCGGATTTTGGTCAATTTTTACTAGAATTATGACTGGAGATTTATCATGGCTACCTATGCCCGGTTATGTTCTAGCAGCAGCAGGAGCAGGCGACCCAGCAGGACCTCCTGCAGGCGGGCAAAGACCTGTACAAGGGACGCGGCCTGTTGAAAGACCTACAATGTCGGCTGGATCAGCAGCACCAGTACCAACAGAACATTATACTCAAAGAGGTGAGAATATGGTGAGACCAAGAGAAGAAGAAGGACGTGGAAGAGGTCTATTTAGAGGAGATCGGGGACCTCGAGGTGACCCTGGCGAAAGAGGACCTCGAGGTGACCCTGGCGAAAGAGGACCTCGAGGTGACCCTGGCGAAAGAGGACCAGAGGGACCGGCGGGCAAAGATGGAAAAAGCTACAGCGCTCTGCCAAGCCCAGCAGAACTAATATACAGAGCAGAAGCACAACTAGAGGTAACCACAGCCAAGGCCACATCTATTAGAGAAAGATTGCTAACGGCGTACGAAGACTTCAGGAAAGACTTGGTAGCTATCGAAGGAATGGCCGACATGGACATGCCAAAGCTCAGCGGTCTGGAAGCCGGCGAACCTGTGAGCACATACGATGCCCAGGGAAGAGCTGACTTTGCAGCCAATGTGCCAAGCATGGAAACGCAGTACAGAATGATAGTCGTCAATCTCGAAGCTGCTGAAACTACAGTAGCGGGATTGATGAGAGAACTCGCTGACATCGAAGGCGAGCTAAATCCACTGAAAGCATTGACCGAGGCAGAAAAAGCAAAACTAGACAAAGCCTTAGCAGGTTACAGGGGCGAAGCTGACAGGGCAAAAGCATTCGGCCGCACTACAGTAGACAGGTATCTGGCAGGTGTAGTAGCTGATGGAGAAGCACTCATTGCAGACTACAGCGCTACAATAGCAGGTGTGGACGGATTAATGAGAACTGTTGCACAGTACCTGCCTGATGATGTCAAAACACTATCAGGTGGATACCTGAAGGAGGCATCAGATATCCTCGCAGGCATCAGAACCCTTAAAATTACGGCTGCAGAAAAGCTGACAAAGATAGAGGGTTACAAGGGCGGACCGTCAGCACCAACTGCTCCGGCAGCCTAAGTAAGTAGACAACCGTTTTTTCCCTTTTTCTTTTTTTATTTTCATTTTAATTTCTGAATGTGGTTATAGTTCTTAATCAGTTGATTTTATAATCCTCAAAGGCGGCAACTGAATGCATCACAAATGCTTAACATGTCAAGGCAAGAGCCTTGGCAGAGGCAGCTCACGCAGCGCGGCTTCGGAACCATACAATCTTATGGAAGGACTGAAACATGGTATGGAAGAAGCGGGATTCCTGCAGAACAATTGTTCAAAGCGGCAAGATCGAGAAAAAGAGTAAGGTTTGAATTCTGCGGCGAATGCGCAGACGATTTGAAAGCTTATTTCAGATTCTAGAACTGCCAGTATCATCGCTTCGATGATGAAGTTTTTGAAATTTCAGCAACTACCTTTTGGGGAATTACTTTGCTTGCGGACAGAATCTCTATGCCTATGAGTCTTTTGTCCTCATCGAAATCCAGAATTATATCGTCGTTTAAAGCTATTGTACTTTTTACTTCCCCTTTTCCGATTTTTTCCTTTAAGTAAATGTATGCTGCATCAACTTCTTTGTCAAATGTCATTCTCATAGTACCACTTATCAATATACCGTTATTACATTTATATGTGTTTCTTTTTCCACGTATACAACATTCACAACCTTTCCGTTGAATTTCTTAACAGCGACTTTTCTTCCTTCAAAGGAGGTTTTTGTATAATCTGGAAACCTTACAGTTTGTTCAATCTGTTTTTCACTTATATCTCTTTCAAATCGTCTTTGGATTGCATGACCTGAATAACGAATAGACTTATCCATATTTATCATTGTTAGCACTAGTATAAAGCATCTTTTGTGGTTGCCTTTCTAATTGATGCCAGCTAGTCTAATATCCCCAAATTAATACTGTGCTTCTTTTTGATATCTTTTTATTTCTCGCCGCAGTATAATAGACTATGAAAAAGTTTATTCTTGCGTTTTTGTCTTTCCTGCCCGGCATCTCGTTTGCTGCCAGCATCAATGACATAGGCGAGCTCATTTTCCGCGATATCCTGAAAATGAATGTTTACCCCGGCTCGCCTTTCAGCGGCAACATCATAAATGACATCGTGATGTTTCTCATCATCCCCACCATTTTCATAATCGTTGTTATCACTATCCTTGTCCTCAGACTCGGATTGCCAAGCCAGAAACTGGCGGTATTGATGGGCATCGGCTTCTATCTGTTCATTATTTTCGGCGGATATTACAGCATGTTCGCCCTGCTTGCCGGTCCTTATTTCCTGTTCCTGCTTATTATCATAGGCATACTTGCGTTCTTCCTCGGCCATTTTGGCGTAGCCAGACAAGGCGGGCCGATGCATGGCCGCGCCGCAGGAGGCGGAATGGCTGGAAGTGCTGTAGCAATTGGAAACAACCCGTATGTCGGTCTGGGTTTTAATGAGTTACGTAAACAGCTAAACCAAACTAACGAGGAGATAAAGAATACTCAACGTAGGCTAGCTGGGGAGGAGGCTAAACGCGACAGACTCATCCAAAATGCCAAACCGGGGGTGCATATAGAAGCAGAGAGCGGCTCTATAAGCAGATTGAATGAGCAACTAATGGAGCTTGAACGAAGAAAAGTAAATATTGAGTATGCAATGGGCGCTATTAAAGGTAAATGGTAGTGCAGGGATAATTATGTTTCTTCCTTCTTTGCCGATGCGCCGCCCATAGCGACCTTCCTGTTTTAAATATTTCGGCAACAATTATGTTCAGGTGTTATTATGAGAAAGACGTACGAGTATGAAATCCTTGTGGATGGTAGGGTAGTGTGGCACGGTCAAAACCCCGGGAAGAAATTCGATGAAATTAGAAAAAGATATCCGAAAAAGAAGGTAGGCATAGCATGGAAGCCGGCAAAAGGTGTTTTGATTGCGTTCTGCTGAATTTGACTACAAGGAACAGGATTCTGCGATTTTTGGAAAAGTAAAAAGGCCGCTAATAGAAATGGATGTTTTTTCTGAAAGTGAAAAGGTATGGTTACCTTTGTACAAGGTCTTGGCCGACACAGGGGCTGACATTTCCATTCTGCCCAGATATATTGGAAAACTTATTGTTGCAGATATTTTAGAAGGCAGGCGCATAAATATAAGAGGGATAGTGCCGCACTCGAGAATTGTATGTTATATTCACGCATTAAAATTAAGAGTGGGCAGTAAGGAATTTAAATTGCCTGTAGCGATTGCAGAATCAGACAATGTCCCGATAGTCTTAGGCAGGGTTAGTGGCTTGGATATATTTAACTGTAGCTTTAATGGAAAAAGAATACACATGAGTTGGTAATTAATATGCCCCTTCTTCCGTTCGCCGACACATCGTTCATAGCCGCCTTTTTGTTCATCTTCGCGATCGTCTATGCCCTGCTCGACAAGGCGAAGGTCATCGAGATAAAAGGGGCGAATGTAGCCATAGCCGCTGTCATGGGGTTTTTCGCCGCCTCCTTCGCCCCGCTGACGCAGGTCCTTCAATCCATTCTGCCGGCAGCGGCTATTATACTTGTCATAGTCTTTTTTCTGTACCTTGGAAAAAAATTGGTAGGCGGCGAACAGGATACGCTTCCCACATTGGCTGTGCTCTCCATCAGCCTTATCCTTCTGGCCGTTTTATGGAGCCGCATAGCGCCTATGGTCCCGCTACCTATAGACCCGAATAACATGCTGTGGATAATCGGCGTGGTTATTGCCGTCCTTATCTTCGCGGTTGCGTACAGGCAGAAATAAGAAGAAGCTTTGTTGAAAAAGTCGTGTGCATCTATCTGATGCACACATACAGGTGACCCATTGGCGCATGCAGGAACAGAGTTCCTGCAGCGCAGGAGGACACATGGTGTCCTCCTTGCGTCAAAAGACTGCCAACGGGTCTCTTTTTCAACAAAGCCATAAGAAGAATTAAATATATAAGCACCGCCGCATAAATATATTTAAAAGACCTTTAACAATATATTAAGGTCTTTTGGATATGTCAAATAACCTTAAAGGTTATTTGAATAAATAAAGGTATTTCAATGACGCTTCCGCTTCCTTTCCAGTTCGGCCCTGATTTCACGAATTTCCTGCTGCCTTGGATTTTCACGTTCGCCATAGTTTATGGTTTGCTGATGAAAGCCGAAATTTTCGGTTCTGTTAACCAGAAAGTTTCTGTTGCACTGGCATTTGTCATTGCCTTTTTCGTGTCAGCAGTAGGCGGCCCGCAGCTGGGTGCATTCTTTACCAGCCTGTTCGGCGGCGCGTCCACGTTCCTTGCAGGCATCCTTGTAGTGGCTTTATTCGTAGCAATGATAGGAATGAAACTGTCGGAAAAAGCAAACGCAATGGCATTGGGCATTGTGGTCCTGCTTGGCGTTATTCTGTTTCTGGCTGCGCAGGGAAACATAAGCGGCTTCCGCCTGGACCAGAACACGACGTCTCTGATATTCTGGGCAGTCGTGGTGCTCGCTGTAATTTACTATGTTGCGCACGGAACAGGCGGAACTGACAAAGGTGCAGCTGCTGCCACAAAACCACCGGGCACTTAAAAACAATATCTTTTTTTAGAGAACCCGTTTAATTATAAATATTAACATCGCTATATAATTCTAAGATATTCATGGCGTCCCCTATCGAATCCTTGCTTAGTACAAACATTGCAGCGCTTATCCTCAGCTGGGTTTTGATATTTACTGTGATGTACGCCGCCCTGCTGAAAAGCAAGGCCCTTGGCGAAGACCACAGGATTATAGCGGTTATTTCTGCCGTGGTTGGATTCTTTACCGTGGGATTGGGCGCTTCGATGCTGGGCCAGTTTTTCCAGAGCATTTTCTCAGGCATGGCGCTTGTGGTAGGCGGCATTCTGGTAGCAATCCTTCTGCTGGCCATGTCCGGAGCCGACGTTTCCAAAGTCTTGGGCGCCGGCAAGATATCCGCGGTTCTTATCATAGTCGCCGTCGCTCTGT
This sequence comes from Candidatus Aenigmatarchaeota archaeon, assembly GCA_016180945.1. Lineage (GTDB taxonomy): Archaea > Aenigmatarchaeota > Aenigmatarchaeia > GW2011-AR5 > GW2011-AR5 > JACPAG01. The sequence goes on from JACPAG010000002.1 coordinate 128,278, forward strand.
TTCTTGCAGCCGCCGGAGCCGTAGGCCGCGGCATAAGCGGCGACCTGCTATCGACTGTCATCATCCTGATAGTCCTGGGCATAGCCGTTATATTTGTAACAGGAAAATAAGTATCAACAAGGTAGAAAAAGTTTTTTAGATAGCCAATTACCTATTCTTCGTCCTACTCCTCAAACCTGAACCTGCCGCTGCTTCATCTCGTGTATCATGCCGGCAAGAGATTCGATGTTTCTTGTCAGCGCCGGCAAGAACTGCTTGAACGCCTTTTCCAGTCCGCCGATGCGCGCTTCCAGATCTTCCAGCCGCTCGCTGTATTCATCTATCCTTTCGTCCCTTACCGGCGCAATGACAGTCCTTTGCTCTGCTTGTTTTAACCTTGCGTAAATCTTGCTGATTTCGCTTTCCATATTTTCTATTCTGGATTCAACCTTCTGCCATTTCTCTTCGACAACGCCCTCGACAAGCTCCTCGACGATAATTTCCGGCGAAACCGTCTCCTCAACATCTGCCAGATTCATTTCAGGCATTTCCTGCTCTTCCTGAAAGGCTTCTGCCGTCGGCTGTTCCTGCGTTGCTGTGTCCTCAGGTTGGTCTACGCCTGCCTTGACGGCCTGCAGCATGCTCTTTTCTATGGTGTCGTAAGAATATCCTTCTGACTTGAGTTTCTTTATTATTTCCTTGTCGCTGGCGCCCTTTGAAGAGAGCTCCTGTATTTCATTTGTAGGCAATTCCTTCGGCTCTTTTTTCCTGAAAAGCATTTTTGCACCTTCTTAATTTATTGTTTTAATACTATATATATTTTCTTTGCTCAGAAAGCATTCGCTTTCTGGCAACTCAAGAAGCTTTTGCTTCTTCGAGTTTCCGCAAGCGATTTTCTTTTTTTAAAAGAAAAGGGCTTTTATCTTGCAACCTCGCCAAGCTCCTCCTTCGTGACATACTCCTGCTTTACGGGGCTGAGCAGGTCGAACATCTTTTCGACCTCTTTTATGTCCCGCTTTAATGCAAACTTGTCTATCTGCCTGCCTATTTTTTCGACCGTGTTCTTCAGCCTTACAATCTCGTCTGACATGTTCCTTATTGAAACGTCCAGTTCGGCGAACTTGTCGTTCGCCTTTCTCGTCCTTTCAAGCGACAGCTCTTCTATCGAACTCGTCCTTTCTTCCAGCGATTGTATCCTGTCTTCAAGATTCCTGACCCTCAGCAGTTCGTCGTTTGTCCTTCTCACGAGCTCCTGGAGAATCATCTGTATTTTATTCATGTCAAGTGCCATACAATATACTTGTGAGACGGGTAAATAAAAAGGAATATTATGCTGTTTCACAGTATGCCAAACAAGAAAAGAGATGTATTAAGTTCTTGTTTGGGCATAACGTTGTATTTTTCTGTTTATTAAGTTTATTTTTGTTGGCGAAGAAAATATTTTGGTATAAATCCTTCTACTCTTTGAACAGCTTCACCGTCATGCTGCTGGAAAATCTCTTGAGATGGGTAACAGCCAATTTCTTCATGGCAAGAAAATATCGCAAGTTTTACCTATTTCGTCCAGTAAATCTGCTATTTGCATACAGCTACTAATCACAGAAAGTTATATATCAACTAAAACGAATACATAATAAATATGCCAATCGATTATCAGTACGACCAGGAGACGCAGAAGCTCCGCGTCAACTGTTTGGGTTCTATATACGGGCCGAGTATAGAGGACTACGACGTGTGGATGGCCGCCGTCATAGACAAGCTCATGGAAATCAAAAGGGTCGTGCGCGTTGTTCTGGCCGAGCGCCGCGAATACGAGTATGATTTTTCTGAAGTGAAGCTGCTGCTTGAGATTGCGAACGCCATAGAAAGAATTTCCAGGGAAAGGATCGTTTCTATAAAGAACGTCGTTCTTGAAAAATGCGACAGCGAGGCACCGCTGCGGTACAGGCAATTGCAGGGCATAGTAACAAATATAAAATACGACCCCATCGAGGCGTACAAGCAGCTGGCAAGGGAAATACGGCATGCCCGGATTAAGAGCGAGCGTGAACAAGGACTGGAAAAAGAATGCTGTTTGCATTACCTGAACAATGCCCTTATGCCGGTGCAAAAGATCCTTGACAATTGCCGTCTGATAGAAATAGCAAAAGAAAATCTGGCCGAGCACAAAAACCGCTCGCTGTACAGGAAGATATTCCACCCGAGCGTGAAGCCGAACTTCATGTACACCCGGTTCATCGTCACCCCGCCGGCAAACGCAGAACTCATCGAAAGGTATGTCATGGGCGATACAACGGCAGAGGTGTACAGCCTTCCCGGGAAAGTGAGAAAGCTGTACCATCTGATACCTCCGGAATTCAAGCTCAATGAAAGCGAATACACGCTGCTGGACAAGGCCAGGCAGTACATCGGCCGGCACGAGCCGCGGGAGGCAGAACTGGAAGAGCCTGAACGCATGAGGGAGAATATTTTCCGGATAAGCCTGGACCTGCTGCGGGACGTTGTAAGGAATGAAAACATTACGGTCCCGGAAAATAAAATGGAAAAGCTTGCTGATATTTTGACGCGCTACACCGCCGGCATGGGAATCCTCGAGCTGCTTCTGCAGGATGAAAATATACAGGACATAGCGGTGAATTCGCCTGTCGGAAATTCTCCAATATATTTATTTCACGGCATCTATCAGGAATGCGAAACGAACATCGTGCCGACAATGGAAGACGCGGAATCCTGGGCAACGCGATTCCGTCTGCAGTCCGGCCGCCCACTGGATGAGGCGAATCCTGTTCTCGATACAGAAATTGCCGTAGCCGGCGGCCGTGCAAGGATCGCAGCCATAACCAGAACATTATCTCCCGAGGGGCTCGGCTTCGCGTTCCGCCGGCACAGGGAAAAGCCGTGGACGCTCCCGCTCTTCATAAACAACGGCATGATAGACGCGTTCTCATCAGGGCTGATATGGTTCCTCATAGACGGCTCAAGAACTATGTTGATAGCCGGCACGCGAAGCTCCGGAAAGACGAGCTTTCTGGGTAGCTGCATGGTGCAGATAATGCCAAAAATCAGGATGATTTCAGTTGAGGATACACTCGAGCTTCCCATAGAACAACTCCGCGAACTGGGCTACAACGTAGAGCGGCTGAAATCACGTTCAGTCATAACACATATCGAAACAGAGCTTGCGGCCGAAGAGGCGTTGCGCACAGCATTAAGATTAGGTGATTCATCTCTTATTGTCGGTGAAGTCAGAAGTCGCGAAGCCTTGGCCCTTTATGAGGCGATGCGTATCGGTGCCTTGTCGAATGTCGTTGCAGGCACGATACACGGCGATTCAGCTTACGGCGTTTTCGACCGTGTCGTCAATGACTTGGGTGTCCCTGCGACCAGTTTTAAAGCCACCGATATAATCATAATCGCAAACATGTTACGCACGCCAGACGGATTAAGGTCGTTCCGCCGCATCGTTGAGGTTACCGAGGTCAGAAAACACTGGCAGCGCGACCCCTCTGAAGAGGGCGGTTTCGTAAACCTTCTTGAATATTCGGCCAAGGACGACATGCTAAAGCCTACAAAGACCCTGCTCACAGGCGAGAGCAGCGTATTGAACGACATAGCGAGCCGCGTCCGCGAATGGAAAGGCTCGTGGGAAAACGTCTGGAACAATATAAACCTGCGCGCAAAAATCCTCCAGACGCTGGTCGATTACGCCAACGCAAACAGAAAGCCGCTGCTGCTGGAAGCGCCGACCATAATAGAATCCAATTCCATGTTTCACCTTATCAGCAGCGCCGTAAAAGAAGAGCTGGGCGAGCTTGATTCGAAAACAATATACGAAAAATGGTACGAGTGGCTGAAAAGTAAATGAAATACACCATCCTGATATTTGTTATCTATGTTGTTTTTGATATCCTTGGCTTATTCTTCTACACAGGAATTCCCTCTGTGATTTCTTTTATATCCCGCCGCACAATAAATTATCATGCCGCTCAAGCGCGACAAGGTGAACATCACATTCCCTGAAGAATATCAGTCGCGGGAATACAAGATTTTCAAGGAGGAAGAATTGATTTCTTCCCTGCCAAGGACTATTTACGAAAAGTCCTGCCGCGCTGCGGCCAGGCTGAATATCCGTCCGGACAGTAAGTCGGAAAAAAAATTGGCCGAAGCGATAGAATTCTCGCATCTGAAAGCCGCGCCGGCGGGCGTGGCCTCGCTCACGATACTGGCAGCCCTGCTCGTCACCGTACCGACCATCGTGCTCATAGCCATGAACCTGTTTTTTGCCGTCCCGTTCCTGACGTTCGGAAACGGGATGATTGTGCTTGTCTTGGCGCTGCCTTTTCTCTATTATATTTACACCTATCCGATGCACCTGAAAAAGCGCTATGAGATGTCCGTTGGCTCGGAAATAGTCACGATGGTTCTCTACACGGCAATGTTCATGAGGAATACGCCAAATCTTGAGCGCTCTATTTCATTTACCGCGGAAAATATAACAGGGCCGCTGGCTTATGAGCTCAGGAAACTTATGTGGGACGTTGAGGTTGGCAACTATTTTTCTATTGAGGATGCTTTAGTCGACTATACAAAAAAATGGTCGCAGAACAGGAATTTTGTCCAGGCAATAGAAATGATAATTTCGTCGCTGAAGCAGCCCGACGAGAGAAGGGAGCAGATGCTCAGCGAAGTAGTTAACGTAATTCTTGAAGGCAATCGCGAACAGGCAAAGCATTTTACGCAAAGCCTCAAGACGCCTGTGATGGTTGTCCATGCCATGGGCATAATTTTGCCTGTCCTGGGGCTTGTCATGTTTCCCCTTATAGCCGTGTTCCTTGGAATAGGCGCATTCGCCCTGTTTTTTGTTTACGACATCCTCCTGCCAATCGTTCTTGTGTTTTTGATCGTCAACATCCTCGAGTCGCGTCCGTCAACGTTCAGCCGCATAGACATAACAGACGCGCCGGGCGCCCCGCCAAAAGGAAAATTCAAGGCGGGAAAAACCTTTTTGCCCGCCTGGCCTTTCGGGCTTCTTACGGCTTTGATTTCGCTGCTGCTGGGATATTTTGCATTCACGATGGAGGGGCCGCAGGGCGTGCTGTCTCCGCTGGTAATGATGGGCGGCATAGCGCTGGGTTTTGCTGTCAACTATCTTCTGCTCACGTTCCAGTTAACCGGCCTGCGCGACAAAACCCGCGAAATCGAGTCCGAGTTTGCAGAGGCGCTTTTCCAGATAGGAAGCCAGATCCGTACAGGCACGCCTCTGGAACTTTCTTTGGAATACAGCATACGCCGCACAAAAAATCTCAAGATAAAGGACCTTTTTTTGCGGGCCCTGTCAAACATAAAGTCCATGGGCATGACGTTCCGCCAGGCGTTTTTCGATAAAGCCTACGGCGCTGTTTTATTCTACCCGTCGAAACTTGTAAAATCTGTCATGAAGACGGTTATAGAGTCGGCAGACCGCGGCGCCAAGACGGCCTCATTGACGATGATTTCCGTGTCGCAATACCTGAAGGGCATACATGCAACGCAGGAGCAGATAAACGACGAATTGTCAGACCCGGTCAGTTCGATGAAATTCCAGCTGTTTTTCCTGTCGCCGATGATATCGGGCGTTGTCATAACGCTTACAGTGATTATAATCGGCATACTGAACCAGCTCACTTCAAAAACATCCGCTCTTCCGCTGGGCTCCTTTATTCCGCTGCTGGGCGAGATAAAAATAACGCCGTTCGAATTCATAATCGTCGTCGGGATTTATCTTGTAGAAAACATTTTCATCCTGTCTTTCTTCGTCAACGGCATAGAGAACGGTCCCGATACGGTCGGCCGACAGAATACGACGGCGTATGCGCTTATCATAGGATACGCAGTATTCGTAATTACGCTGTTTCTGACGCTGAGCATTTTCAGCCCGCTCACGCTCCTGGCGGTTACCTAATTAAATCTTTTCATCCATAGAATTTACAAAATATTATAAAATGGCTATCGACTTTTGCCGGAGCAAAAGGGGATTATGAAAATAGCATTTTTCACAGACACGTATGAACCGCAGATAAATGGCGTCGTTACTTCGATAAACGCGTTCGCAAAGTGCATGGAAAGGCATGGCAACACGGTTTCCATATTTTGTCCTTCGCCCGGCGGCAACCATAAAAAAAATATATTCACTTTTCCGTCCATAGACTTTTCAAGATATCCCGGATATCGCATCGGCATCCCGGTTAAAAAAATAAAAAACTTTGACGTGTTCCATGTCCACACGCCTTTCTCTGTGGGGCTTGCCGGCGTAGCCGCTGCAAGATTTCATAAAAAACCCGTCGTCGGTACGTTCCACACCCTGATCCCGGAATTCACCGATTACTTCATCAAAACGCGCAGATTCAAGGCGTTGCTGAAAAAAGCGGCGTGGCGATACTCCGCATGGTTCTATAACATGTGCGATGTCGTTATAGCCCCGTCGCCTGAAATCAGAACCCTTCTGAAAAGACACGGCATCAGAAAAAGAATAGTTGTCGTGCCGACAGGCATCGAAAAGCCGGAAAAAATACGAAAAGAACGTTTAAGGAAAAAATACAAATTCCCGGAAAACAGTAAAATCATACTCCACGTAGGAAGGATATCAAAAGAGAAGAATATAGATTTTATTCTCACGTCACTAAAAAACAAGCCGGACAATTGGACATTAATTATCGCATCTGACGGACCAGAAAAAAAGAATCTAAAAGAGTTGGCATCATACCTGGGAATTAAAAATGTCATCTTCACAGGCTTCATTTCAAAGGAAAAATTAAACGGGCTTTATTTTCTTGCAGACGTCCTGGTAGTGGCGTCGAAAAGCGAAACGCAGGGCATAGTGGTTGCCGAAGCTGCGGCCCGCGGCCTGTCCGTCGTCTCATTGGATGCGCCGGTGATAGCAAATTTTATCAGGAAAAACAAGGCCGGCATCGTGGCCAGAGAAAAAAACTTTCTTTCGTCAATAAAAAAGGCGCTTGAAAAAAACAAGCCGGCGGCAATGAAGGGCTGTACGATAGAAGAAACAACAAAAAGCCTTCTGAATATCTACAAAAGCCTCAGTCCCAGTGGCTTTGTGTAAAAAGTAGTGTGCATCTATTTGATGCACACATATGCGTGACCCGTTGGATTCAGAAGTCCAATGGGTCTCTTTTTACACAAAGCTAGTCCCAGTAGTCCTTGAGTGATTTGTGCTTCAGGAAATAAACAAGGGTGGATTTCGCATATGTCATAACCATCCTGAAAATCCCGCGCTTGGCGACCCTTCTGCTGGACGTGTAGACCGTTATGTCAGAAAAATACCTGACATGCTTTTCCTTTGCTACGCGCCTGGCAATATCGTGGTCTTCGTTTGTAAGAAGTTCATGATTAAAGCCGCCGACAGCATTAAAAACCCCCTTCTCGAATACAAAGCAGCTCCCAAGCGTCATGACTATGCCAAGCCTATTCGATAAATTTACAAGAACGTTGGCAAATTTATAAGCCGCCTTCACTGAACTGCTTTTTGCATCGTATGTTTCAAGCCTGAAAATTGCGCCGCCCAGCTTGATTGGTCTGTTAAAAAACCTGATTTCAATCTCGTCTATGAAATCCCTGCTGAAACGCACATCCGCATCGGCGAAGACAAGAACGTCACCCGTGGCCTTTTCCGCCCCTGTGTTTCTTGCGACAGCCGGCCCTTTTCTTTTTTCAAAAACAACCTTTGCGCCGTATCTCGATGCTATCTTTGCAGTATTGTCATTGCTGTAGCTGTCCACAACGATTATTTCATAGTTTTTATTTTTCTGCGCCTTTATCGATTCCAAGCATTCTCCTATATACCCTTCCTCGTTTTTTGCAGGGATTATGAAAGAGAACTTCATTTTACAGCCTTCAGTATAACGTTTGTTGACAAGGATGGGAACCGTGAAAACATCCTGTCCACTATCGAAATGATTCTCGACGCAATTCTCTGGGGCGTTTTGTTTTCCACACCTTTAACATTGATATACGCGCCTGTTACTGCCTCGATGCGAAAACCGTGTATGCGGAACAGCTGCGCGAGTGCAGATTTCGTAAATGCCCTTACATGGCCGCAGCTTATGGCAAAAGGCGAGCCGACGGGGTTTTTTATGCTCGCCTCAACCCAGAATGGAAGATAGCCGAGAAGCATCAATCCACGGTTGTACCATGCGGCTATGTTCGGAACTGTTATGACAGCATAGCCTCTTGGCTTTAGAACCCTTTTTATTTCGTCTATAAGATTATCGACATCAAAAACGTGCTCCAGGACTTCGCCGCAATAAACCGCATCGAAATAAGAGCTCCTGAACGGTATTTTTTTGTTTACGTCAAAAATCTTTGCATCGATGCCGCGTTTTCTTGAAATCCTTACAGCTTCATCCGCGACGTCCACGCCATACATTTTGGCGCCGGTTTTCTTGCCTATCAGCCCCGATATCAATCCGTCGCCGCAGCCGACATCGAGAATTTTGCCATCATGCCTGTCAAAAAGCCCTATTACCTTTTCTATCCTGTTTCCTATGCCATTATAGTATTCGTTTTTCACAAACCTCTCGTTGTACATGTTTTTGTTTATATCCCCCAACATAGTATAGCCCTTTCCATAATATGATATTACATATTGAGTAATACCAGTATAATTAAAATTGTTATAAATATCGCTACGCACTTATTGGCTGCCCGCATAGCATCGTCGAAATATCTGCCTTTCTTGGTATTATCAAAAAACAAGAATTTTGCAAAAGGAACAAAAGAAAGCAGGATAATAAAATATCTCTGAAAATATGCGTATGCAACGTATACAGAAAAGAACATCTCCAGAACGAACAGAAATTTTATAGCCTCTATGCTTTTCGATACGCCAATCCTCATGACGGATGTGGAAAAGCCGGACAGCTTATCCGCATTGTGATCACGTATTTCCTGCAGTATCTCTCCTATAGCCCCGGGTATTAAGTTAAGTGATGAAACCAGTAACGAGAATGTGTCTATACCCCGGAATGCAGCGTATCCGGCCAGGAAGGTTATAAGCATGAAAAGTGAATGAAAGACGATATCAAAGGGATATTTTTCTTTTAGCCTGAACGGTTCAGCCGAATAAAGAAAAAATAATGCAAATAAAAGCATAAAGAAGAACGCAGACATGAAAGAAAGGAGAAAGGAAGAAAAAATGCCGACGACAGCAAGCGCTATAGAAACCTTAAATGCATCGGACTTTTTTATATGGCCTCTGGAAATGGGGTTTCTGGTATTGTCCTTCTTTTTGTCAAATTCGGCGTCGAAAACGTCGTTTACAGCAAAGCCAAAGGCCCAGATGCAGGAAGTGGAAAGAATTATTAACAGAAACAAATATACGTTCGTATTCCCGGAAAACACGGAAGCCAGTGTAGCGATTACAACGTTCATCCACCATTCATTAATACGGATAAGCTTCCAATACACTATATCACCGTGGTGTTTTGTACCAACCTATACGCCTGCCAAGGGCTTTTTTTATCAGAATGCTAATGAAAACTCCGATGAAAATAATCATTGCAAGCGTCAATGCCGGAAGAACCGCAATAATTTCGGTTTTCCTCAGGTGTCTGGCGGAAAGAAGGAGTACCGTGGATAAACCTGCAATGCCGGGTATAAGAAAGACCGGGTTTACGATAGCCAAAAGAAGAAACGCCGGAGTAAATACGTAGAAAAGGGCTATGAAAAACAGCGTTGCCGATAGGACGGGATTTGTTCTCAAAGACTTGTTTATCTCATGAAAGCTTCCTGCTCCCCATCTCTCCTGCTGCTTGAAGAAATGATTTAGTCTTTTCGGCGACTCCTCTACGCATAGAGCCCATGGATTGAAGACCACCTTCTTTTTTGCTTTGTAAAGCTTGTAAGAAAGATTTATGTCCTCTGAAAGAACATTATCAAATTTACCGACCTCAATCAATACGTTCCTCTTTATAATATAGTTTCTTCCGACGACAAACGCCGTTCCCAGCACTGTCGAAACCCAGTAATTTGTGGCGTTCAGAAACAGCGTTTCAAGACGTCCTAGGATGGACATTGCTGTCCTGCCTTCTGCGATAACAATGCCTACAGATGCGTCACTATCGCCGATGGAAGAAAGCAGGTTCTTTATCGTCGATTTGGATACCCTGCAGTCTGCGTCAATGAAATAAAGAAACTTTCCCTTTGCTTTATTCACAGCCATATTTAGTGCAGAGGCCTTTCCCTTTCCTGCCCTATCCATGATTATACTGGCTCCGTACTTCCTGCAGATTTGTTTTGTAGCGCCGTCTTTGCTGCTGTCAACGATAATGATTTCCAGATTGCTATAGGACTTTTGCAGGTTTTTTAATGTCCGCTCTATTACTGTTTCTTCGTCCTTTGCGGGTATTATTACCGATACCCTGGGGGTTCCCGTATCTTTCAGTCGGGGCCTATACACGATGGATGAAACCAGCATAATAAGATAGTTTGCTGCGATATAAACTGCAAACGCATACAATAGTCCATCAATCACAATTTCACCCTTAATGCCCCCATCGGGATTCGAACCCGAGCCTTAAGGTTTTAGCCGTTTTTCCGTCACAAGCAGAATGAGTGCATTCTGCTGTGCAGCAGAAGCTTTGCTTCTGCTTGCAACGCTTTTGCCGAGCAAAAGGGTTGGTCCGCAACCTCACGTCCTATCTGGAGCCTTCTTGCCCTTTTCTTTCTCCCAAGGGTCTTTCTTTTTGCGAAAAGAAAGAGGCTTATCCAAGCTAGACTATGGGGGCATCGATTCGATGCCTATAGCAATTGATTTATTCTACAATGCTTAAGTATGGTAAAAATTTTCGTCCTACTCATACTTATTCTGAAGGACATAAGTTATCGAACATATTATAAATGTCCTTCAGGATACCAGCAGAAAACGATGTTTTCTGTGGCGCCAGAGAGCTCTGCTCTCTGATCATACCAAAGACATTTTTTGTTCAAAAATTAATGTCTTTGAGTATAAAAAGATTTTGAAAGAAGAAGGTAAGGATAAACATATGCCAATCAGATGTACTTCATGCAAGGAAAATCTGCTGTCAGAGGACAATTTTACAAAGTTCCCCTGTCCTGATTGCCTTAAGTCGGAAATTACAAGATGCATGAAATGCCGGAGGAAAAACAATATCTACACCTGTCCGAGCTGCGGCTTCGAGGGACCGTGATGGGCCAGGTTGCAGCTACATTGACCGTCATGCCGGACAGCCCTGTTGCTGATATCAAAAAAATCAAGGAAGAAATTAAAAAAATCGCAGCCCGGCACAAAAACATCCAGCTAAAGTCAATGGAAGAAAAGCCGGTAGCTTTCGGGATAAAATCCATAGAGGTTCTTCTTGTTCTTCCTGATTCTGGCGGCACCGATGCCATAGAGCAGGATATACTGAAAATCCCGGGCATATCCAGCATCGAAGCCGGGGATGTCACATTGATATAAATACTAATCTTGAATTATAGTTATGTATAAGGTGAAGGTATGCGAAAGTCTCTTCCTGTTTTGGTAATTGCAATTCTTGTATTCTCGGCACTAGCGTTAGCAGCAGGCAGTGGCAAGGTCCGGGTTATTGCCCATACGGATAAAGATGTCTCGGATGCAGTTGCAAATGGCTGTAAAGTGGTTAGGGAAGCAAAAACACTGAAGGCGTTAATCTGCAATGCGGATGTTGCTGCTGCACTGGAATTGCAGGAAGATGTCCAGGTATTTGCCATGGATTCAGGAGCTAACACCCAGATAAGGGCGGATTTAGTTCAATCGTCCGGGAACAGCGGTGCTGGACGAAAGGTTGTTGTGGTTGACACAGGATATAATTATAACCATCCGGAGTTAAGCTCCAGTTATCTGGGCGGAAGGGATTTTGTAAATAATGACAATGACCCGCTGGACGATAATGGTCACGGCAGTCATGTGGCAGGGATTATAACCGCTGACGGCATTGACGCGAAGGCAAAAGGCGTTGCGCCTGCAGCAGGCGTAATTGCTGGCAAGGTCTTGAGTGCTTCTGGTTCTGGTTACTTCAGCGATGTTGTTGCAGCAATCTACTGGGCAGTTGACGGTCCGGACGGCGTTTACGGCACAGTTGACGATTTCGGCGCAGATGCAATAAGCATGAGCCTTGGGACATCACAGCCTTATACGTACAAAGGTTTCTGCGACGGCGTTTTGCCGGATTTGACAAATGCGATTAAATATGCAGTTGACAGGAGCGTAATCGTAGTTGTGGCAGCTGGCAACAGCGGAGGCGCGGGCGTTTCAATCCCTGGGTGCATAAGTTACTCAACAACGGTTGGTGCTGTAGATAGCGGGGATAAAATTGCCAGATGGTCTGGAAAAGGAAGTGCAGTTGATATTTCAGCCCCAGGTGTAAATATTTATTCATCTTGGCTTGGAAGCGAGTACAAAACAGCAAGCGGCACAAGCATGGCAACGCCGATGGTAAGCGGAACAGTGGCTTTAGTCAAATTTGCTCATCCAGAATATACAGTAGCCCAAATAGAAAGTGCATTGTTCAATACAGCAAAAGATTTAGGAAAGGCAGGCAAAGATACAAGCTATGGCTGGGGTCGTGTTGACGTATATAGTGCAGTGAATTACGCAGCTTAAATTGTGGTTCTAACGGGATAGAGGTTTTATTTTCACCATTCCTTCTTGTCGAATTATTGGCACCGTACACAACAAAACAAAAAAGAAAAGCCCTTAAATCTTTCTCCATAATGGTTACCTATGGCAGAAGTTGAAGACCGCATTTATTCGGCGTTTGCTTCTATAGCTTCATCGCTTGGCTACAGCGACATACACGGCAGGATAATATCCGCCCTGCTGGTCGCGAACAAGCCGATGTCGCTGCAGGAACTCAGCAGGAAAACGAAGTATTCTGACTCGGCAATATCGCTTTCGCTGGACCTCCTTGAGCTGGTAGGCATAATCAAGAAAAGGAAAAACATGGGCGACAGGAAGCTGTACATAACACTGGAAGGCGACCTCCTTGAAGGATTGAGAAGGGCCCTGACCCTGAAGATACAGAAGGAAATAATAACAACCCTGGCGGAGTTCGAGACTTACAAGAATGACAAGAAGAACGACCACATTATTTCTGTTTTTGAAAAGGAGATAAAACGCCTGCAGGAATACGTCGACCGCCTGGCAGGCGTGGAGATACCAAAGAAATAAGGTAAGACCGACAGGATTGAATTCCCTCTTCGTATGATAAGTGAATCTCCGCACCCTAAAGGGTGCGGCGTCCCTTTCGCTTCGCACTATATCATCCATACTGTGAAAAGTATGGCGTTGCGAAGCGAAAGTAAGCCAGAACTAGAACATGCCTTTTTCCTTGCTTATTTCTTATCGGATAAAAATCTTTTTCATCCTTCCCACTTACTTATTAAACAGTTCTTTCTCAAATTATGATAATATGGGAGTAAAGCTGACGGCCTTGGTAGAAGGACGCGCTATAACGCTGGACGAGCTCTTCGACAAGCAGATAGCAATAGATGCATTCAACTGGATATACCAGTTTTTGTCCATAATACGGCAGAAAGACGGCCAGCCCTTGCAGGATAGTCAGGGTCGCGTAACCTCTCACCTGACAGGCTTGTTCTACCGGACGTTAAGGGTGATGGAAGCCGGCATAAAGCCGGTATACGTTTTCGACGGCGAGCCGCCGGAATTTAAGAAAGAAGTCGCTGCAAAACGCCGCGATATAAGGGCCGAGGCTGTGAAAGAGTGGAAAGAAGCCCTGGCCAAGGGCGAGTACGCGGAAGCCAGAAAATATGCGATGAGGTCGTCAACTATAACCGACGAAATAATCGAGGACTGCAAAAAACTGCTGGACGCGATGGGCGTGCCTTGCGTGCAGGCGCCAAGCGAAGGCGAGGCCTTGTGTTCGGTGATGGCCAGGAAAAACGACGCCTATGCCGTAGCCACGCAGGACTATGATTCGCTTTTGTTCGGCGCGCCGCGCCTCATCAGAAACCTTTCGATAACAGGCAAGCGCAGGCGCGGAAAAGACTATATAGATGTCAAGCCGGAGATAATAATACTTTCCGAGGTTCTTGAAAAGCTGGATATAAATCACGACCAGCTTATAATATTGGGCATTCTGGCAGGCACGGATTACGACCCGGAAGGCGTTGCCGGTTACGGACCGAAAAAAGCGCTGGACCTTGTCCGCCAAAAGAAGACGTTAAAATCCGTTTTGAAAGAAGTTGTATGGGACTTTTCTGTCAGCGCAGAAGAAATCTTCGATTTCTTCTCAAACCCCACAGAAAGCACGTATACGATAGAGTTTCGCGAACTTGATCCAGAAGCTGTCAAGAAAATCCTCTGCGACGAGCACGACTTTTCTGTTGACCGCATAGACAGCGCCCTGAAAAAGCTCGACGAAGAGAAAAAGGCCGGCCAGAAAAGCCTGCAGAAATGGTTCTGAAACTAATTTACATTTTTAATTTGCTTACTGCAACCGGGACCTACGTCGCAGTAGTTGTCGTTGATGAGGCTGCTGTAGTCTGGCACCCGCATCTTGCGTAACACTGGTTGTCACTACCTGTAGTTTTCAGAGCTAGTTTTTCACAAATGAAATTTAGGCTATGCGCCTGCGGAGAACTCTCCCCTATCTCCTGATATTTTACCTCTACATCGCCGCCTTTGCCAGTGGCGCAGTTATAAACGCTTCGCAGAGTCTGGCACGCCGAATCCAGCGCCGTGTTCCGCACAATAGAAATCTGGCTTCCTCCCGTGCCGGAAGCAAAGAACGCCGCGACAACAACAAGAACTAATACCGCTACCGCAACGATGACTATCGTCTCTATAGGCAAAGATATACCCTTCATTTTTACCATTTATTATTGTTATATTTCCCTATTTATATAGATTGATGCCGAATAAGAGAAACTCAAGCACTCTGCACCCCTAGGGTGCAGTATCTATTATGCTGAGGTGCTGTGTTATGAGGCAACTCACCTGTTTGATAAAGCAAAGAACATTCTTGCCTTACTTCAGTAAAAGCAAGTTATTTATTGTGCCAACTAATCAGCTTCGTTAACAAAAAGAAAAAAGGGCTTACTTCCCCAGAACAAGGTCTATCGTCGAGACGTTCAACTTCTCTTTGTTCTCCCCTTCCAGCTCTTCTGTCCCGATTTTTATGTCCTTGTAGACCAGTTCTTTCACGAACCTGTTCTTCACAATCTCAGCCACATCAACGGCTGTGCTTATCGCTTTCCCGCGCGCCCTTATCTTTATCTCAGTTTGCCCCTTGTCGTTCAGCTGCGTCAGCACTGCCATGACGTAAGACATTGTTGGCTTCCTGCCAATGAAGACAACATTGTCAGCTGCCCTTTCTGCCATACTGTTCACCTCGTTTTTGAATGCTGAATATGATTCTGTGCTTTGCGCTGGACAATACTGAATTAAAGTTAAGCTGAAGGTTCCTGCGTTCTTATCTTACTTATCTCTTGGGGGAAAGTTTTTATAGTCATGCAAGAAAAGAATTGGTATAATACTTTCTTGCTGACTGTATGTAAAACCAGAAGTATTATATGTTTATTCTTTTCTGGTTTTACTATAAATGCTAAGATGGTGCTATGCAGCAATATGGCTTTGCTGTGTCATCATTGCAGCGGCCTAATTCAACTGTGAGACCAGTTGTTGATTGGCTGCATAGACCTGCGCAATTTCCATTGTTAGCCTCGCATTCTGCCTTTGTTGTTATCTGCGGGCAGAACGTAGCACAGCACGCGCGTACAACGGGTGTTCCCAAGCTTTTGCATACCTTATTCAGTTCAGCCACATCTCCAGAAGGCGACCCTCTGCACTCCTTGTTGTTAGCCACATATTTGGTGCACAAATCTGCCCTTTGCCCTTCCATCTTTATCCTGTCTATTCCCGGATTCACGCTTGTCGAGAAGAAGAACAGCAGTGCCACAAGAACTATGACTGCTAAGACTATTATTACCGTTGTTTCTACCGGCAGCGAGATGCCCTTTTTCATGAATATAATTAGCCGAGTGAATTAATAAAAGTATGAAGTTGGATGATAAGGTTGCTTGAGATGATAAGATAAATTTAATTAAATCAGATTTTCATACAGCTTTGCAGCCCTTGGGGACACTGCACACGGTACTTCCGAGTGTACATTCGCTGCAGCCGTCTCGAACGTCCCGTGTACATCTGTACTTTGTTATTTTCTCCTTGCAATCGCATCCCTCAATGGGCTTGTCAGCTTCTGCGGGGCATTTATCGCCAGTGCACTGATATTTGGTTTCAATAGGCACGCATGTCCACCCATCTATTGGAACAGCCGATTCCTTCTCCTCCGGGCATGTCCATTTCTTTTCTATCCAGTTACCGCCAAAGGCGGTGCAGTAGCATTGCGACTCGTCTACGGCTTTGGAATCTTTAAACTTTGATTCGCCGCATCCAAAATCGCCGGCCCTGCCGCCGCATGTCAGTTTATTAGAGCCTATACCAGTTATATCTGTATCGCAGCTGTATATCCTGCCGCCGTCGCAGGCCATGTCGTTTGCCGATGAGAACGTGAAAAGTTTTCCATTATTTTCCGTGCAGCTTAATGCCACCAGATAATCCTCTGCCTTAACAGTCACAGAAAACGGCTTTTTCTCGAATTTGTTTTCGTCCAGATAATGATAAAGCGCTTCCCTTTCTGAAAATTGCCCTTTTATTATGTAATGGAAAAGAAGGCCGGATAATGGCGGCAGGATACCGGCTTCTGTAGATGTAGCCACCAGCAATCCTGACGTTTCTACTGTAAACTTCTTTTCAAGGTCAGTTGAAATACCTTCAAATGTATTCTTAATTGAATTTTCTGCCTGTGATTTGTAAGTGTTGCTGTTAGAACTATAAGCTGGTATCTTCACATTCTCCGCCGTCTGGGTAAATAGTTTTCCTGCATCCAAAAGTTTTTTTAACTGTATCAAAAAACTATATGTGTTATCAACCCTCTTTGGCGATTCTGTCGTCGGCTTTCTTTCATCGCCGGCAAAGGCTTTTAGGGTTCCCAGAACCTGCACGATTATTTTAGAATCCTGAAGCGTAAATACGAGTGTTACACTGCTCCTCAATTTTATGCCGTCTACTTCGTCGACACTGTCGAAACCTTTATAGGATTTCGAAAGACTCGCCAGATATGCCTTTATTTCATCGTTACTAGGAATTTTACCAATCTGTGATCTATCCGCAGGGTTGATTTTGTACCAGAATTCGCTTCCAAAACCGCTTTGACCACCATCAAAGATTTGGCGCAAAGAAGAAAGATTCCATGTGACATTCAAAGACTTTTCCGCCAACAGAAGGGTATTCTTTGTCCTAAGCACTTCTACTTCTCCAAAGACGATATGCTGGTGCTTTAGCTTGTAAACTACAGCATCCTGGTAGAATAACCTTACAAGCATAAATAAAACAAAGACTACCACTATGCCCAATACAACCCAGCCAGCACTACCCTTCACCTATCGTCACCACCAGTTTTTTCATCCTGTCTTTAAACAGCAACGGTATAGAAGCCTCTGCAGCAAAAGATTCCTCGTCAATTGCGCCCTTCCTTGCGAGGACATTCGTGCCCTCCTCTAAGACCGTGCTTAGCTTATCACAAATCTTGGGGTCTTCTGCATCATCAAGAGCGCCTTTTGTGATGCCGAAATGCAGATGACAGCCAGCCTGTTTTTCCGCGCCGCAAGTGCTCACGTAACCTATCACCTCGCCCCTCTTTACGTTTCGGGCCTTTCTATCAAGGATTTCAATGCAGCCGTAGAAGGACCGGTAGCCTCGCAATTCTTTCAAATCGCATATATCCTTATGCTCTATCTCAAGCCCTTCTTTGCCGCCGAATGCTGTGCCGCCAAAAACCTTGTCACCAGTTAGCCCCGGTCCTAATGTCGATAATCTCCCGCCGCAAATAGCTTTTACAGGTGTCCCGCAATTAGAAGAAATATCAGCGGCTTTATGGTCATTGCGAAAAGGCGTTGTACACGAAAGAGCAGATATACTGGCGCCTTCAAGCCGGACAATATAAGGAAAATCGTAAT
Source organism: Candidatus Aenigmatarchaeota archaeon (assembly GCA_016180945.1). Lineage (GTDB taxonomy): Archaea > Aenigmatarchaeota > Aenigmatarchaeia > GW2011-AR5 > GW2011-AR5 > JACPAG01. The sequence continues at coordinate 146,326 of JACPAG010000002.1, forward strand.
TGTCTAGCAGTTCCTTAATGGCCTCTGAGGCTTTGGACAGCGTAGCTGCATCAACCTTTGTCATTGATGCAACAATGACAGGCTCCAAAAGAGGCTTGCCATCTATTTCTGAATTAACCAGAGTATTTGCTACAACGTAAGGTTTATTGAACGTTCCTATGACTTCTATGCCGCCTGCCCCAAAAAACTGCAGCGATATAACTGATACCACAAATATGACCAAAGATGCCACTATGGCTATAACGCTTACAACGGCTACAACCACGCCGACAAAGATTGGAAGTACGGAGAATCCCTTCATTTTCCACAGCGCTCCACTTTCGTATCGTAAACACTCACTTTCAGGTTTGCAGGAAAGATGCCGTTTGAATGTATGTACACAGGAAGGGCAACAGAGAATACGTCATCCTTGCCGTTAAATCCGAATGACCATGAATTTTTATTATCCAGTTTCTGGGGAGATGTTACAGTAACATGATAAGCATAGCAGTGCCTCACGGGCTCGGTTGACGCACCATCAAGCTCATTTAGTTTGCCGAGCAGCAACCCGCCGTTCCTTGAAATGTCGCTGTTCAGAAGATTTTCAGCTATCTCATATGTCGCTCTTCTGACAGCGTTATGCTCTATGCTTACTGATATGCGCGAGTTCATGAACGCAAGAAACAGCGGCGTGAGTATTACTATCACAGCTATGAATACGAAGATTATTATCTCCGGTATGGACATTCTTGTCTCTGCCATTGTTATTCACACGGTTTTGTTTTTTGCGAAGCCTTTATCGTATCAAGGCATCGCATGATATAAGCGGCGCCGTCCTTGCACTCCAGTTTTGCGGGTTCAATGCTCAGGGCTGTTTTTATTATGCCGCTTTTTGAAGATTGTCTTAGTGTAGTAAGTTTTAGCGTAGGAATCCATGGTTGTGATTGCACAGAAATCACAACATTATCAGGGCTTATCTCTACGGTGCAGTCCTTGTTCAGTTCAACAACATGAAACGTCCCGCTCGGCGATGCCTGCAGAAGGTTTATTATGCCAGCTATCTCGTTCGCCCTCATAGATAGCTGCTGTTCCAGCGATTCGTTGGTTGTATCGAATAGGAGGCGGACCAAAAAGCCGACAAATATGACAAGCACGAGTATCAGCACTATTAACGTTACCAGCGTCATTCCTTTGGCCATGATTATAATTGTAACGACTGGTTATTATCTTTTCACACCCCTCCGAAGCCCCTAGAAAGAATAAAAACAACCTAGACCATAAAGAATAATTAAAAAATGATATCCATGTTCCCTATTCCAATTGATCTTGCAAAAAAGTCTTTGATGTCCCTGATAATTTTATTTATCCTCGCATTGGTCGTATTGCACCTTATATCGGGCGCAGGAGGCGTATTCAAGTCATGACATATAAGAAAGGTATCAGCATTCCGCCTAACCTGGCATTCTGGGTTATCGCGGGCCTGATAATGGCTTTTGTGGCACTTCTTGTATTACAAGGCCCTGTACTATCGAGCTTGCTCAAAGGCACCCCTCCGTCTATCTTCTCAATTATCCAGTCCTAAAACCTAAGGAGAATGAAATTTCTAGGCTTACTTTATAATGATACTTATTTTAGTTATTTATAGTGAAACCAGAAAAGAATCGGTATATTAATTTCTGGTTTTACATACACGCAAAAAGCAGAGCTTTTCTCTCAGAAACAGAAGTTTCTGGAGACTCAGGAAAGCTTTGCTTTCCTCGAGTTGGTGCACCAGAAAACTTTGTTTTCTGCGTGTAGTCAGCAAGGAAGTAATCCTTTATTTCCTTGCATGACTATAACCATAGTTAATAGGAGAGGTCCTCCTTATATTGCTAGATGGCTGACAAAAATGGATATGGGCATAGAAAAAGTTGTTGTGTATGTGGTCATCCTCCTTGTCTGCACTTACATAGCTGTTATTTTCATAACTTCTGTGCTGATACCAAAAAAAGTAGAAGCTGGAAATACAACAAAGATTGTAGACCGCGTTACCGGTTCATTGTGGTTTTCTAATGAACCGGAGATAGTTGTGAGAAGTAAAAAAATAAACGGCGAATTCGAATACAGCGTCGATGCATCAATCGGCATGCGGTTTGACGGCAAAACCGCCGAAGAAATTACCGCATTTCCCGTGGTTTCGTTTAAAGGCGCTAAAAACAGGGACGACAAAGCTACTGATATCACAATAAAGAAAGGCGAAACAAAATATACAGCACTCAATTTCAAGCTGCGGAGCATGGAAAGGCCGATGATTATCAATGACAAGAGCACAGAATTCAGATGCGGATCTGATTTGTCGAAATGTCTTGTTTACGACAAGCAGAAGCTGTTGCTGAAAGACTTCTTCTTTTCATTTTCGGCTTTCCAGATAGTGCCTAAAATAGGGCCTTGCGTCCTGGTTTCGGAAATCCAGTGCCCCGGAGAAAAGAGGGTTGTTAATCTTAAGTTGGATGACGAAAAAGAGCCATGCAATAGTCAGGAAGAGAAAAAAAACTGCGCCAAAACAGAAAAGATGTGCGGGACGCTTGCAAATATCCAGCTTGTTAAAATAGAGACGGATGAAAGCCTTCTGGAAAGAATATTGCCGGGATCGCCAAGCTGCGGCGACAAGGCATTTGCAGTCGATATTAGTGTAGGCAGTGTTGACAAAAACATTTTCGCCGGCAAGTTCGGATGGAAAATAGGGGAAGACATAACATTTGGTTTCTGGGAAAAGACTGATAAAAAAGACCCGGAAAACTGCTGGAGAGATGGTGGCGAAGGCTGCGCAGACCTGTACCTTGGCGAAAAGGTTGTCACCATCCCTGTAGAAAGTTATAAGTGATTTTATGGGCGAAAAAACAGGCAACTTTGTCTTGCTTAAGGGCATGGCTATAAACATGTCAGTCCTGCTGATGGTCGTTCTTGTCGCGCTTGTTGTAATGTTTCTGCTGGCTGGTGTGTTCAAGGATTTTGTGTTCCAGCGACAGGGTCTTTTCGGCCTGGTTCCGGGAACAGAAACAGTAACCGTGACAGACAGGGACACAAGCGAAATAGTCACGATTGACTGCAAGATTTTAACTGCCAGAAATCCTCCGGATGAATACGAATATAAGATAACATTTAACAAGGTAGGATTTGATTATACTTCCAAAGCCAAAGTATTCCCTGTTATTGGATTCAGAGGATTAACAGCTGCGTCCCAGCCGGAAGAGGTCGAGATTCCAGAAAGAATAAGCTTCAGTTCGCTTCCTATAAGGTATAAATTAACAGGCGTTGATAATACAAAATTGACAGAATTCTACAATAACCAAACCAAGGAAACAAAAGAAACCGTATTGGTGGGATTTTTCAAACATGATGAAAAGTGCCTGGCTCTGGCCAAAGCTTCAGTCAGCTTAGACAGATTTGTTGACGAGTGCGCGAGGAAACTGGAAACTGCAACGAGTGTCGTAGCCACGCGCAAGGCTTGTGGTTGATATGTCTGAAGCGATGGAATTGCCTTTTGGCTTGTCATGGGAGGTTGTTGTCATGCTTATAGCTTTGGGGATAATGGCTATTATTATTTTCGGAAATCCGCAGTTCATGGAACGCATAATGTCTTTCATCGGCGGAAGCCTAAGATAAAGGTTATTTAGTTCTGAAACAAATAAATATTCTGATTGCATGCGCATGGAATACATACTGGTAGGATTGATTATAGCCCTGGTGGTTTTGCTAGCCCTGCTTGTATTAAGCGGCGGAATTGTTCCTGGATTCAAAGAAGGGTTGAAAAGCCTGGCGAATTTTGTCGGCATAAAGGTATAGTCATGAAAGGGTTCATTGAAGACACCATATTCATAGTTGTAGAAGTCGTCCTGATAGCTATTTTTGCTGTTCTGCTTTCCCGTGCTGTAGGAGCTGTCTTTAACCCGGACAAAGAGGTTGTTACTCTAAACACCGAACTTCTAAGATCAAAAATAAACGAGGCCTGCCAGTTTAAAGAAAATGAGATAAAACTGGATAAATTCAATTTCCCGCAGCCCAAGCCGTCCAGAATTTTTGGCATAACAGATTTCCTGCCAACTTACTCCATATCCGGCTCAGGGGCTGCCGACCCGCACTACGTTCTATACTATGAATCCTTTCCGCCAGGCGAAGCCATAGGATGGGAGGCGTATCTCGATTTCGGTACACGCTTCATCGCGCCTTTTGATTATGCGAAATATACGAATTCGGACAAGCTTAAGGGCAAAAACAGTAAGATTACTGGTCCTGAAGTAGACAAGTTTTTCAAAAACGCAACGGCGTATGAGACAGAAGTAATATCAAAAGCCGAGAGCTTTACCGAATCAGAATTCGGCGAAGCAGGCACCGGTGCAATAATATCTTATATCGCCGACACGGAGCCTGATAAAGCAAGTCTCCCATGGGAAAAAATAGAATTGAACACCGGACCTGCGAAAAACACCCTAAAAGCGGATAAAGGCGAACTGGAGTTCAGAACGCCAATAGACGGTTCCGTTGTATTTCGAAGGCAGGAAAACGAATCATCGACAACTGCTTGGATGAAAGTAAAACTAAAGGTAGAAGAGGCCCGCAGGCTCGGAGGTTGGCCGTGGGAAGATAAAGGGGTTGAAAAGATTTTCATTTCTGTGAGCAATGCGCCTTATAGGGCTGACCTGATATTTAGGGAAGACAAAATAATTCTTAGCGGAGAAGCAAGAAGCGAGGTTGAAATCAAGGCAAAAGATTACCATATCTACAAGCTTAAAATGAAGGACGGAGAGGTAACGGTTTCGGTTGATGGCAAGCCCGAGATACAAGGAAAGAAAGCGAAGGCAGGGACGGGTAATGTATTTCTATTTGGCTCTGCGGACCCCGATAATCCGGCAAAAGGAAAGCGTGGCTCAACCGAATCGTATTGGGATTACATCAAATACTCCGGCACTGACGTAGAGCCTTCTGACATTGCAGAACAAAAATCAGAACTGGCGAAAAAGCCGGTGCTCATAAACAACATTATTCTTAGCGACAATCTTAATGTTATACCAACTGAAGAGCCTAAGCCGCCCGGTTCTGATATAACAAAATCCATAAAGCAACTGGGCAATGCCGGCGAATGGATTGGCAACCGCTTTGAATTCACAGACTACTTCGGCCTGACAAAAGAAGAGCGCGCCTACATAAAATATCTGCCTTGCGACGATAATGCGCTGTGCCTGAAAACTCGTGACGCTGTCCAAAGGTTTAAACTGGATAATGCCTGCGCCGGTGCAAAATATATCCAGATGGTTTATGATGCAACTGGATTAAAACCAGAAGATTTGATGCCTGCCGCCTATATAGCCGGTGATGTTGCCGGTCTTAAAGCCCTTTCAAAGGCGCAAGAAAGACTTGGCAACAAGGCAGCAGACGAGGCGTTTACTAAAAAATTTCTTGATACTACGCTTAGATTAGAAGGCAAAGACCCAAGTTTATTGAAGAAAGAAAATATTTTCAAATCCTTCTTCAAGGCGTTTGGCAGAAAATCTTTGGCAAAAACTGCCGGAAAATTTGCAGGACCGCTAAAATTTGTTCTAATCGCTGATATAATTGTTCATCAAGCCCCGGATCTTGCAAGAAGTGTAATGGAAGCAACACTCCGCTACAAGAATTCTGAGTTCTACATAGCAAGCCCTTGTCAGCTGAAAAGCGGTACAATTACGATAAAATACGAAGCTAAGTGTCAGGACAAAGAAGAGCTATGTAGCGAGGGTATAACTTACCCGCTCTACAAATATGAGGTCGCACCAGATGGCACTAAAACTATCGAAAATGTCGGCGACCATTTCATGTGCCTTGAAAGCGTCGGAAAAGACAAGGGCGAGTCAGAAGAATATAAAGAGAAATATAAGGAGGAAATTAAAGCAGATCCGCCAAATAAAGAAAATGTTCCTTGCATAAAAATAAAGATGGACGATGTCAAACGGGGCGATTTCTGCTGGACAAACAATCCTGTATTTCCAAAGAAGGGATTAATTGATAGACTTCAGAGTTTTGTCCCTGGAAAAACAGAAGCTTTGGATGCAATAATAGGTTGCGGCATCGGTACTCTAATCACAGCACCGACAGTTGTTGGTATCTTTGCAGGTTGTGCTGCAGGTGCCGGTACTAGTCTTGCCGTAGATGAAGCAAGCAACATTTGGGGCGCTGTGACAGGTGAGAAGAGCCTAAAAGAGCATTTGTTTGTCCGTCTTGGCGGTCTTCCTGTCACAGAAGGCACGTCTTATCTGACAGTTTCGGATGAGGAGAAAAAAGCCGATCCAAATAAGTATCTTGAGGCAGTAGAAATGGGCCCTACTGACGTGATTGGCGGTTCTGCTGCAAAGCGGTTCGGCGAGGTTGCAAAAGACTTCTTCGAAATCCACTGGGCATGGCCACGATAAACCCTTATCCTCTCAGTCGTAAGGTATGGCAAAAGAAATGGTAGCGAACATCGTCGGCCTCTCGTGGACATGGCCATCTTAAAATGTTTAAATATCCTAGCACAAATGATTATTGTGATGCTTATGACAAAAGATGAAAAAAAACTGGAAGAGCTGTATAAGAAATTGGATAAACGAAGGGTATTCGACAAATTAAAGAGGGCCCATCAAAAACTTCACAAGCTACAATAATTCTTTTGGATGTTTTATCTTTATATCGAATCCATGTTCTATAACTTTATTATTGATTAATTTCGTATCGAGTGTAACAAGATTTATAGCTTTGTCTTCTACCGCAGTAGCTGATATCTCTCTATCTGTTGGAGTTATTCTGGGATCCAGTTCTAGAATTTTGTTTAGTATAGAGCCTATATTTCGAGGAACGTATAAACTAATTTTTCTTACCTTTATCAGATGAACAAAAGTATCCAGAAAATCGTGCATATCTTTGTAGTCATCAATCGAAACAATAGACGCTAAAATCTCTCCATAAACGGCCAATGAGATTCGTCCTTCGTAATTGTATCTACTTTTTGTAGGTATCTTCTGCAACAACGCCCATTTTCAGTATGGTGTGGTTCAAGTATAATAGAAGTATCAATATGGTGCAAAGGCAAATTTCCTTTCATAACTATCTCATCTCCACGCTTATTTTCGTCTTCAGGACTTCTTTCCCGTCTATTAGTTCTGTTTTCGTTCCCTTGTTCTCCAGAATTATAACATGCCCCTCGCCGACCGTATTTGAGTTGCCAGTCAAATCTATCCTGTACGACTGCACGCCTTCCGTGTTCAGCTGGATGAATTTCAGGCTGTAGGTTGTTATGTAATTCTCCCCGACTTTTTCACTTCTTGCGCATAGCGTCTGCGGTTCATCTTGATTTGAAATCCCTTCGTCCGCCGTGCACGCATTCCTGCCGAGCAGTATAAACCCGCCCGGCGAATAGATTGTGCCCGATGTGCCCGACACTTCCAGCAAAAGCCTCTTGGAGGCGGCATCAAACATCATTAGCGTTTTTATTTGCGGCGACGGGGAAGGCGGCACGTCTACCGTCATCCTCCCCGGATGGTTGACGAGATTCTTTATCCCTCCCGCCAAATCGCTGATGAATATTTCAGAGTTATGCAAAACTGATACGCCTTCGTTTTTTCTGATAAGCGGCTCGCCCCAGATAAAAACAGCGGTTACCACGCCCAGCATCAGGCCGGTTAGCAATACAACATTAAGAATTTCAAGCGCTCCTTTTTGCGTTTTCATAATAATTACTTGGAATGGCGTATAAAATAAACATGCTGAAATCTCAACATTCCACCTATCTTTAGATGGTGGTAGAATATGTGGAATGTTTGGATGTAAAAAACACTGCCATAGTATCAGTGGCATAAGAAATATGAGAGATGCAAGAAGAACTCAAAGAGTTCTTCTGCGCAGAAGGAACATAGTTCCTTATCATTTCACTAAATCAAGAGCAACCCTGAACTTCTTTACCTCTTTTCCGTTTATAGAATCGGTTTTTGTGCCTTTGTTTTCAAGAAGAATGGAACCGGAACTTGCTGATTTTGAGTCGCCTGTCAGGTCTATTTTGGACGACTGGGTGCCTTCCGTATTCAGCTGGATAAATTTCAGCGTATAGGTGGTCACGTAATTATCGCCTGTCTTGTCGCTGCTTACGCATACCGTCTGCGGCTCGTCCTGGTATGCAATCCCCTCGTTGGGCGTGCACGCGTTCCTGCCCAGTGCTATGAAACCGCCCGGCGAATAGATTGTGCCCGATGTGCCTGATATTTCCAGTAGCAATATCTTGGATACGCTGTCAAATGACATTGTCATCTTTATTGCAGGCGAAGGCGATTGTGGCAGCTCTACAGAAGCCCTGGTACGTGACTGGTCATTGACGACCTCCTTTATTTTATCAGCCAAGCCGTTCATGAATTTCTCAGAACTCTCTAGAACCGATACAGCTTCGCTTTTCCTCAGAAATGGCTCGCCCCATACAAAAACAGTTATTGCAACGCCAATCATAAGCATAGTGAGAGCGCCTGCGGTAAGCGGCTCTATGATACCCCGTTTATATTTCCTAGACCGCATGGAGAAAGGCATAGCCATCTTTAGAAATTATGGTGAAGCTGATTAATAAATATGTTTCAATGTGTTCAAACATCATATGATAAGAGGTAGGGTGGAAAATGATATGCTCTGATATAACCCCTGACTAAAGTCAGGGGTTTCCTTGAGCATGGCATCCCAACATTGTTTGTGTATTATCTACCGACTAAAGTCAATAGTTTTAAACGATGTTGAGGATCACATCTTCCTTATATACCACCGACTAATTCACGGAGAGCAGAACTCTCCTGAATTCCGCAGAAACCTCTGGTTTCTGACGGAAAGTCGGTGGTTTGCAAGACATCGAAGAACAAAATGTTCTTCGTTGTCTGCACGGAAGGAACTCCGTTCCTTCCTGTGTGAGAAGATGGGATCCAGATGAACATTGTATTTCATCCATGGTCTAAAGACCATGGTTTTCAATGTCCATCTTAGATAAACCTCTGCCTCGGTCTTGCCTACCTGGGTTTTTAGGCAAGTCGGAAATAAAGAGAGGTTTCATTATTTAATAAATATGTAGACTGAATGCAACCATCTACTTCCCTAAGCCTGCTAATTAAAGAAAGTATCACGCCATAGGAGCCTGCGCCAGAGGCCTGCGAAGTTTGGTTCTGGCCATGCTTGTCAACAAAACCGAATTCACCCTTTTCTCCAGCTTCGAGAGCCTTTCGTCAACCTTTTTTTCCAGTTCCTGACTAGGTTCACCTTCTCCGCCCGAAAACTCTATCCGTTCCATGAAATTGTTTATCTTGGCGGTCAGCTCGCTGACATTGTTAAGAAGGTCCGTGACCTTTTTCATCATTTCCGAATTTATTTTTACCATCTCGTCTATGACGCTCTGGTTCGCGCGGACTATTTCGATAAGCTCGCGCGTTGTTTCCAGCGACGAACCTGTCCGCTCCACTTTCTCCAGCCGCCTTTCCAGCCGCCTTACCGGACCTAGCGGAACAATCTCGTACTCCTCTTCCTCGCTCATATTAACTATATTTCCTTGTTTGGTATATAAAGTTTTTCGGCCAAAAACCTGAGGTGATTTGATGGAGTGTCCTGTTTGCAAGCAAAGGATGATAAAGGTGGGATAGAAGCCCTAGTCGAATCCGCAAAAAGTCGCGGCGAATCAGAAGGATTTGCCAAGAGCTTGTGGTCACATTACCATTAGTTTAGATAGGATAAACTAATTTTTCGGCGTGGAAAACCGCTAGTACTCCGGCTTGATCATGCATAAGGTATACCTAAAGTAAGAAATCCTACACTTCTTCTATGTACGCTTGTCACAGTTTCGTTTTTTAAACTAGCCATTCTTCACAACTCAAATTATTTACTCTTCCATTCCATTCATGCCGCCCATTCCGCCGGCTCCCGGTGGCATACCGCCCGGCATTCCGCCGCCTCCGGACTTGGCCGTGATGATGTCGTCTATTCTTAGAATCATTTCGGCAGCTTCTGTTGCTGATTTTATTGCCTGCGTCTTGATTTTCAGCGGCTCGATGACATTAAGCGTTTCCATGTCAGCCGCAGTCCCGTTTATGACGTCAACGCCGTAGGCTTTTTTGCCTTTTTCATGCAGCGTTCTCAGCTCGACCAGAATATCTATCGGGTCCTTGCCGGTGGATTCTGCAAGCGTGCGCGGTATTATTTCAACGGCCTCGGCAAATGCGTTTATAGCCAACTGTTCGCGCCCGCCTACTGTTTCTGCGTATTCCCTCAGTCTGCGCGCAAGTTCTATTTCAATTGCCCCGCCGCCCGGCACGACCTTGCCGACCTCCAGTGCGCTCATAACGCCCAGGACGGCGTCGTCCATCGCGCGCTTCACCTCGTCGACCACATGTTCTGTCCCGCCGCGGACTAATATCGAAACTGCTTTCGGGTTCTTGCAGTCCCGCACAAAAATCATTTCTTCGCCGGCTAATTTCAGCTCCTCGACAAGGCCGGCTTCTCCCAGGTCTTTGGGCGTAAGCTCGTCAACGCTTGAGACGATGCTGCCGCCTGTTGCCTTGGCCATCTTTTCCATGTCGCTTTTCTTGACCCTTCTGACAGCGGCTATTTTTTCCTTGGCCAGGTAGTGCTGCGCCAGATCGTCTATGCCCTTCTGGCAGAAGAGAACATTGCAGCCGGAAGCTACGACCTTCCTGGTCATATCTTTCAGCATCTTGCTTTCCTGGTCCAGGAACGCCTGCAATTGGTCAGGGCTTGTTATTCTGATTTCGGCGTTTGTTTCTGTTTCCTTGACCTCCAATGCCGCATCCAGCAGTGCAATCTTGGCGTCTTTGATCTTCTTCGGCATGTTGGAATGGACTATTTCCTTGTCGATGACCAGCCCTTTCACCAGTTCCGTGTCGTCAATGGAGCCGCCCTGCTTCTTTTCGATTTTAACGTCATCCTTGTTTATTTTTATCTTGCCGTTCTCCGTCTCTGAAACCATTCTGACTGCATCCACGGCCAGCTCAGCCAGCGATTCCTTGGCAGCCTCGCTTCCCTTGCCTGTCATCGCCGTCATTGCAATCTTGGCCAGCGTCTTTGCATCGTTTATGGTAACATGCTGGCCAAGGCCATCAAGAATTTCCAGCGCCTTGCTCTTCGCAAGCCTGTAACCGCGCAGAATAACAGTCGGATGTATCTCCTGTTCTAATAGGTCTTCAGATCTCTTCAGCAGCTCGCCGGCAAGCACAACCGCCGTTGTCGTGCCGTCGCCTACCTCTTCTTCCTGTGTCTTCGCGACCTCGACAAGCATTTTTGCGGCAGGGTGCTCTATCTCCATCTCGCTTAGAATAGTAGCGCCGTCATTCGTTATAGTGACGTCGCCGATAGTGTCAACCAGCATTTTGTCCATGCCCTTCGGCCCTAACGTAGTTCTGACAGATTCAGAAACAGCCTTAGCCGCAGCAATGTTCCTTGATTGCGCGTCACGGCCTGTAGTCCTTAGCGTCCCTTCGGGTAAAATAAAGATTGGTTGTCCCCCTAATTGTCCGATATTTGCCATATTCCATCCACCTCGATTTTATAGTTTTTAATCTCCGGTTTTCCCGGAAGAAATGCAATTTTCTTTTGCCAGCTTTTCAAAACAACTAGACGCACATCAGTGCGTCAGGTTGCCAAAAGCTGGTATACTTCCATACACAGCTATTGTGCAAAAGTTTAAAAAGGTTAGCCTCTCTTAAGAAGTTTTCGCAGCTCCCTGGCGCTGCTCAGTTCACGGAGCTCTTTTTCTTTTATAGACGGCACGTCCAGAGAAGTTTCCTCTTTTGTTACGGCAAGAACCGGCATTTTTGCGGTTTTTGAAAACCTGAGAAGCCCTGATTCGTTTTTTTCCAGATATTCGTTGTCGCCGGCCTCTGACAGCACGATAAACCTTTCCCTCGCTATGATATTAAATGGCGTCTGGTACACCAGTTCCGTTTCAAACCCCAGCTTGTTCATGTCCCGCGAAACGTGCATTTCAAAGGCATTTTTCGCGTCGTTTGGTTTCACATTCAGCTGAAAGTCGCTCAAAGAAAAATGTTCCATGATGCTGGCTCCAAGGGCCTTTTCCATTTTCTGCGCTGTCGTATATTCAGTATTTGCAGTACTGCGCTCATGCTCGTATACGCTTTTTTTTGTTATTTGTGCCTTGTCGGCTAACGCCCTCTGCGTCAGCTTTTCTTTTGCCCTGCCCTCCCTAAGCTTCTCTGCGTTCACTTTTACAAAAAAACCGCCGCGAAACCTGTAAAGGAAAGGGAGTTCCCTGAAAACCAGTATGTTTTCCAGCGTTTTCGGGGTTACTGTAGGAATTTCAAATCTGTCGTAGATGACACCGTTTTCCAGCGTTTCCCGCCTGGTTCTCTGCCCTATTACGAGCGCCGTGGCAGAAAGAGTCGTTGAAAGTATTTTGAGATTGTTTGCTTGGCTGAACTGCAGAGAATCGACGTTGCCCAATAATTTTAAAAGAACCATGTCCCTTTTTTTCCTGCCAACTACGTCAAAGCAGCCCGAATATTCCGAATAGTCATACTGTGCCTCTTCCAGTATGCTTATTACCTCTTCCCTGATTTCCATAATCAGAGTTAGTCTGCAAAGATTTAAAATGTTATAAATGCATTTCTTAAGGTCGGGCCGGTAGCTCAGTATCCATCCCTTTCTTTCAAAAGAAAGGTCTGGATCAACCCCAAAGAAATATGGAAAATATTATCTTCCATAGGAACATGGGGTTGATAAGGGCGAGAACCCTAGGTTCTTGCACTTATTGGGAATTGGTAGACTTCGGCGAGATGTTTGTTGCCGAAGTTCTCGTAAGAGCACTAGTCTTATACGACAGCTGAGCTGAAAAATAATCTAAGATAACTAGCGGTCGAGAGTTCGATCCTCTCCCGGCCCATTTAGGCTTTTCTTTTTAGAAAAAAGAAAAGACCTATGGAAAAGAAAAAATAATATTGGATATGACGCAACATAACATAATATGGCAATCGACTTGCGAAGCAAGGGGATATATACAAAGCAAAACCGATATCTATTTATACCGTATAAAATCAACTTTGATTTAGAAATATTTCAAAGGTGATAAAAATGGCAAAGAAAAAAAAGAGATAAGTAATCACATCTTCCTTATATACCACCGACCAAAGTCGGTGGTTTGTGAGAAGATGGGATCCAGATGAACATTGTATTTCATCCATGGTCTAAAGACCATGGTTTTCAATGTTCATCTTAGATAATCATCAAAAAAATCTGGTCCTGCCAATTTTTCTTTTGTTTTCTCTTCTCCATGTAACCGAAATCTTCTGTTCGTGTCTTCTCCAGTTTCTTTTCCGTGACAAAACAAATCTCCTTTCGACTGCAGTCGCAACCCTGTGAGCCTCCCTGTCTACGTCAAAACCGTATTTTTTTGACACGTATTTTTCGACGCATTCGTGGACTAGCACCGGAAGCAAATCCTGTTTTTCGACATACCTGCTCACATAAATTATATTCTTGTGCCTGTTCCAGTCTGCAACGTTTTTTTCATGAATTAATTTAAAGCGGTATGCTATTTTCTTCCTGAGAAAAAACATGGAAACTGTTTTGCCGTTGATTTTGACGCTGCTCACGCTCTCGGAAGAAAGTCTTTTTATCAGCGGTGCCATATTAATTATTTGTCTGGTTTATAAATATTTTCTCTGTCAGAAGCTATGCTCTTTTCTTTGAGAAAATAGAAATAAATCTTCCTTCATAAAGGAGTTTAACAACTTCCTCGGGAGAAAATATGCGCCCGTTCATGCAGACATAAATTCCCGGTTTTAGTTCCTGAACTTTTGCAACCGAGTAGCCAAGATTAAACGGTGCATCAGAAGGTGCAAATCCTATTAAGGGAATCAGAGAACCCGTAAAGACTATTGTCTGGTCATTTCTCTTCAGTCCTGACTTTAGGTATTTTGCAGTATCCGGCATCGCATAGGTCCCGTGTGTGATGATGATCTTTTTATGGGGGCTATTTTGGATGACCTTTAAAATATTTTCCATGTCGTGTTGATTCATGGCTCTGCTGTCCTTCATGCAAACTTCTGTAAATTCTGTTTTTTCGTGGAGCTTTAGGCTCTTTATGAAAGAAGGAATGCCTGAACGCTCAGCGGGGACTGCGGTGTCTCTGGTCCCGTCATAAACAGAATCTATGGTCCCTCCTGTAATTACAAAATGTATTATCTCGTTTCCTATAAATCTATCATTCTGATAGAGTTTTTAAATAGAATCAGCCCTGGTAATACGCCTTCCTTGTCTTGAATTCAAGGGTTTCCCAGTTCGTGGAAAGCTTCTTGCAGACCTTGCCAAGTTCAGTCCCTAATTCACTGTTCCAGAAGTCCCACGTCTTTCTTATCCAGTCCAGCGTTTGCTTTTCGTTCGGCCTTACGATAAGCAGGTTGTTCTCCCATTTGAGGACCTGTAGTTTTTTGTAAATAGCGAATAAAGTTTGACGCTCTTCCTTTGTTACCATGTTCTGCTCTACCATGGACGCAAAACAATCAGAGCCCGCTACTATAGGCTCCAGAATCCGCTCTGTGAATGAAAAAAGCCTCTCGGAAATCTCCGTCCTGATGTGGTCGAATATTTCATTCTCGTCTTCGATGTCGAACTTGAACGTTTCCCTTAATTGTGTGAGATGCGGCAGGTTGAATTTCTCCTGCGCCTTCCTGTATCGCTCAATAATTTCGGGGTTCATCGTAATAACCATGATATGGAAACTATAAAAGTGTTTGTATCGTTCTTTTGTGGGATTAAGTAAACTGAAATGCTGATAAGGCAAAAATTTTGGGTTTTGTCCAGAACAAAATATTTCATCTTCGCTGCATACCTATTTTGACTTTATAGTGAAACAAGAAAGTAATACCATACTACAGCTTGTTTCACAGACACCCAAAAAGCAAAGCTTTTTGGTGCACCAGAAAACTTTGTTTTCTGCGTGTAGTCACCAAAGGTATAGTATCCTGATTACCTCTTTGGATGACTATAAAAGGTTTTTCTCCAAATTTAAATGATTGAAATGCGTCTTGTCATAAAGATAGGAGGCTCTTTGTCTATCGGCAAGGACGGCCCTAAAAAGGAATATTTCCGCCGCCTTTTGCCGGTTTTGAAAGAACTTGACAAAAATAACCAGCTTATCATATCAATCGGGGGCGGCCGGTTCATAAGAAAATATTACAAGGCAGTCGAGAAACTCGATCTGACACCTGAACAGATGGAATGGATTGCAATAGAGCTTCTCCGCGTTAACGTCCGGTTTCTCTCTTTTCTGCTGAACAAAAACTCTATATTCACCCTTCAGGAAATGGGAAAAAATACCTCTGGCGTGATAGGCGGCATCCGCCCTGGCCGCTCGACTGATGCGAACGCCGCTTATGCAGCCGGCGTCATCGAAGCGGACTATTTTGTCAAGTTAACCAACGTGAACGGCATCTACGACAAAGACCCCAAACGATACAAGAACGCGAAGAAGCTCAACCATATTTCATTTGACCAGCTTAAAAAATACGCATCCGACGGGAAGCCGGGAAAATACGGCGTCCTCGACAAGCTGGCCATCGAGACGGTAGCAAAAAACAGGATAAAGACCGTCGTCATGAACGGGAAAAATCCGTCAGACCTTCTCCGTCTGCTGGACGGCGAAAAGGTCGGCACACTTATATCATAATTGACTCGGCGGCTATCATCCAGAGAAACAGCCCGATGTAAAGCACGACAGCCCCGAAAGCGATATACTTCTCTTCCTTGGTCAGTCTTTTGGCAGGCATAATTAATTCTTTATTTTCTTTGTTTATTAAGTTTTTGATGGGCCCGGCAGGAATTGAACCTGCGGCCTCTACCGTGTGAAGGTAGCGTCATACCACTAGACCACGAGCCCAGATTTAAAAGTATTGTCACAAATCTATAAAAGTGATTTACCGTGGAAAATAAAAGAATTCTTGACAAGGTTTTGTTGGATTTTTTAATAGGCGGTGCCCTTGTTTCTCTGGCGATATTTATCGGTATTTTGACTTCACCTTTGATAGGGGGCATTATTGCAGCGCTGCCTATACGCGTAGGTATAACAATTTTACTGGGGGGCTTTCATGAAGGGGAAGAATTCGCAAAAAAAATGATAGAGGGCTCCCTTCTCACTTATGTGCCGACTTTGTTTTTCTTTCTGACGCTTTACTTTACAGCAGACAAAATCGGCCTTTTAAAATCATTTGTCTTGGCGTCTTTTGTGACATTAATTTCACTGATAATTGTATTCAAATTAGCAGGAAAATTCTGATGTGATTCTATGAAATCCACAGCAACGGCAAACGCAAACATCGCCCTTGTCAAGTACTGGGGAAAGCGGGATGATAAGCTAATTCTTCCACAAAACGGTTCCATAAGCATGACGTGCGAAAGCCAAAGTCGTATCGCAATCAAACTTTCCCGTGGCTGCCGGCTTGGCATCTTCGGCTTCTGGATTTGCTGCCCTTACCTTGGCAGCTGTTTCTGCCGCTGGCATGAAGCTTAACCAGAAAGAATTGACAATTTTATCCCGCCAAGGCTCCGGTTCGTCATGCAGAAGCATAGCCGAGGGCTTTGTCGAATGGTACCGCGGAAAGAAGAGTGACGGCTTGGACAGCTACGCAGAAACCATAGCCAAGAAGGATTATTGGCCGGAGTTCAGGATGATAGCCACGATAGTCTCGGAAGGCAGGAAAAAAGTATCCAGCAGGGCCGGCATGGCCCAGACGGTTGAGACGTGCCCTTATTATATCGGCTGGCTGGAGACTGCAGAAGAAGACTTGGAGATTATAAGAGAAGGAATAAAGAATAGAAATTTCTCTGCTGTCGGACAAACAGCAGAATACAATTGCCTGAAAATGCACGCGCTGATGATGACCACAAAGCCGCCTATTCTATACTGGATTCCGGCTACTGTTGAGGTTATGCACGCAGTACGGCATCTCCGTGAAGAAGGCCTGGAATGCTATTTCACAATAGACGGCGGACCGCAGGTCAAGGTTATGTGCCTGGAAAAGGACGGAAAAGAGATAAATAAACGGTTGTTGGAGCTCAACGGCGTAAAGAAAACAATCACGTGCAAGCCCGGAGACGGGGCAAGAATAATCGACAGGCATTTATTCTGATAGGCATGATACAGCATTCAACGACAAGATTTGTGATGCTATGAACAAGGGGCATGAATACGTTCTTCTTGCGGTTATGCTCTGGTCTTTCGTCGCGATTATAGTCCGTTTATTGAACCCCTTCATAAGCATAGAATC
Source organism: Candidatus Aenigmatarchaeota archaeon (assembly GCA_016180945.1). Lineage (GTDB taxonomy): Archaea > Aenigmatarchaeota > Aenigmatarchaeia > GW2011-AR5 > GW2011-AR5 > JACPAG01. The sequence goes on from JACPAG010000002.1 coordinate 163,605, forward strand.
AATGCTCTTTTACCGGTCTTTTATTGCCGCGGCGGTGCTGATTCTTTTTGTTTTTATAACCAAAACAGTGAAATTTAGCGGGATGAACAGGCAAAAACTTGGAATCTACGCAATGCTGGGATTTCTCTATACGTCAATGCTTTACACCATGATGATGGCATTTGTCAATACCAAAATAGCAACAGCGCAGTTTCTCCAGCAATTGTCGCCTGTCTATACTTTTATCTTTGCTCATTTCCTGCTGAAAGAGCGCGCCAGTTCAAAAAATTATTACGCGCTGGTTTTGGCGCTTTCAGGAACTCTTTTGGTATTCTATTTTGAAAGCGGCAGCCTTTCCAGTTCGTTTATGGGCAACGTATTCGCGTTGATTTCCGGCATATTCTTGGCGGCTTATCATACATTGGCAAGGCATCTCAGGAAATATTCAGGACTCGAAATTTCTGCATGGGCGTTTATCTTCGGGACTATAATGATATCTTTCTCGGCTTTTGACAAGGTTTCTCTGTCGGCGGATAACTGGCTCTTGCTTATAGGGTTGGGCGTTTTTTCCACCGCACTGCCGTTTCTTTTCTGGGTCAAATCCATGAAATACATCAAAGCGCAGGAAGCTTCTGTCTTGTTGTTGCTGACGCTGATTACTATACCGCTTCTTGCATTTTTCTTTTTCAACGAGATTCCGTCACTAGGCGCGATAGCCGGTGGCGCATTGATTTTAGCGGCTTCGCTGATAATGTTAAAAAGTTAGCCAGAACTGTGATTCTATGATAAAAGTCTCAGCTCCTGGTAAGGTCCATCTGATTGGAGAACATGCCGCCGTCTACGGCGAGCCTGCTATAATTGCTGCCATAGGCAAGCGTTGTCATGTACAAGCTGACAAAGCTGACGATGTACGGATAGAGAGCCGCGAGCTCAATACAGAGCGCATATACCCATTGTCAGAAACCATAGCTTTCACAAAAAATGTGCAAAAATTATGGGACACAGGATTTGAAGCAAAAAACTTCTCGCAGTTGTTTGGATTCATGAAAAGAGACGGCATGTATCCTGCCAAGGCAGCCATCGGAAAGGCATTGATTTCTTTGGGCATTGATAACGGGGTGACACTTAAAATTTCTTCTGATGTGCCTATTGGTTCTGGCTTGGGCTCGTCATCTTCCATGTCAGTAGCAATTGTCAAAGCTATAGCCGAATTGTACAAAAAAAATCTTACGCTAGAACAGATAAACGAAATCGCTTTTAGCATCGAACAGTTCAATCACGGCACTCCTTCTGGCGGAGATAATTCTGCATGCTGCTATGGCGGTCTTATTTGGTTCCAGAAGAGTAACCCGAAAAATATTATCCAATCATTGAAAGCAGAGATACCTTACAAATTAGAGAATTTCGTTCTTGTTAATGTCGGAAAACCGGAAAAAACTACAGGCGAATTGGTCCAGCACGTCAGAAACCTGCCAGAAGATTTTCGCAATCCTCGTATAAAAGCAATAGGCGCTGCAACAATGGCTATGCGCGACGCACTGGAACAAAAGGATTTCGGAAAGATGAAAGCACTGATAAATTTTGCGCAGCGTTACCTGGCTGAATTAGGCGTCTCAACAAAAGAGATAGACGACGTTTCAAAGGCCGTTTTGTCCATCGGCGGGGCGGCAAAACTTTGCGGCGCCGGAGGCGGCGGAACAGTCCTTTGTTATCATGAGAATAAGAATAAGGTTATACAAGCTATACAGGAATTAGGCTACACACCTATGGAAGTCGAACTTGGAACTGAAGGTGTCAGGAAGGATTAAAATATAAGGAAAGAAAAAACATTTAAGCGACGAAGCTGTCGAAATACGAAGGAGGACGTGTTCTATCGCGTTCTTTTCCTTCTAATCTAAAGCCGACCTTTTCTAGACTTCTGATATGTGCATCACTTATAGGGCCGTCCACGCTTACATCTATTCCTTGAAACGTATCGTAACCATCATAGGTAACCTTCACTCTTTCTAATTTATAGCCAAAACCAGATATCTGACCTGCTAGAATTTCTGCTTCAGGGTCAGGATCAGCCCAGCCTCTCTCAGGCATAAATCTATACTCAGCCAAATACACCACCTCATTTTTATTATCCATGAAATTTTCTTAAACCAGACATCCCACGCCGTAGTAAAATAAGGGATAAATAGTATAAAATACAAAAATATAGGGCAAGGTAGCGTATTCTAACGTTTTAAGAATTTTGTACATGAAGTTTCTTTATGGTCCACATTTCTGCCCCTGGCAAGCTGATGATAGCCGGCGAATGGGCTGTTCTTGACGGCAGCAAATGCATAGTTGCCGCCGTCAACAAACGCGTCCACAGCATCGTAGAGCCGCTGGCAGGAAATTATATTTCTGTCAGCATAGACGACTTCAGGCTGCAGGACATAAGATTTACTTGGGACGGCAAGCTCAGCCTGTTCAAGATTTATCAGGTCGATGCGGAAAAATTAAAATTCACGAAAGAATCGATAGAAGTTGCATTAAGATTTTTAATAGAAAACGGCTTTAAGTTCAAGCCGTTCAAAATCCGGACATACGGCGAAGATACTAACATAGAGGTAGGAGGAGAAAATAAAAAAGTCGGCTTCGGCTCCTCTGCTGCGGCTGTTGTCGCTATCATTGCATCAATACTTAATTTTCATAGCTATAGAGCAAGTAACGAGGACCTCTACAAGCTGGCAGCAATCGCCCATTATTATGCGCAGGGCAAGGTCGGAAGTGCATTTGATGTGGCTGCATCAACTTATGGCGGTGTAATTGTCTACAAACGTTTTGACGCAACATGGCTGACAAAAAAGACTGAAACCGGAGAGAAGCTTTCATCAATCGTAAAAGATAAATGGCCCGGCTTCTTTGTCGAGCCGTTGGTGATACCAGAAAACCTGTGTCTGGCTGTTGCATGGACAAAGGAAAGCGCCTCTACAGGCGGAATGATAAAGCAGATGGATTCTTTCAGGCAATCAAACGCGGGGAAATATATGGCGATTTACGATAGCATCAGCCATGTCGTTGAATCGCTCATAGATTCATGGAAATCCAGCGACGAAGAAAAGATGCTGGATTCTATCCGCAGGAACAGAGAATTGCTGCGCCAGCTTACCAAAGAGTCCGGCGTTAGCATAGAAACGCCTGAACTCAGGCAGTTGGCAGAAATTGCAGAAAAGTACAAAGCCGCCGGCAAGTTATCCGGAGCCGGAGGCGGCGACTGCGGCTTTGCCATATCTTTTGATAAAGATTCTATAGAAAAGGTAAAACAGGCATGGAAACAGGCAGGCCTTTATCCTATTGATACAGATATAGATAAGAACGGGGTAAGGCTGGAGAAATAATAATTATGTTTACAGGAAAGGTGGATAAATGGAACAAATAATCCTGGTCGACAGCGAGGACAATGAAATCGGGTATGAAGAAAAGGGGAGATGCCACCATCCAAAACCTGTTCTTCACAGGGCGCTTTCTGTTTTTATCTTCAATGATGAGAACGAGATGCTCATAACAAGACGAAGTTCAGGAAAAAAAACGTGGCCCCTGTACTGGAGCAACGCCTGCTGCAGCCATCCGAGGAAAGGAGAAGAATGCGGTGCCGCCGCAAAAAGAAGGGTAAAGGAAGAATTGGGGATAGATTGCAGCCCTGCGTTTCTGTTCAAATTCGAATACAGCGCCCAGTACAATGACAGCTGGGGCGAGCACGAGCTTGATTGGGTTTTTGCCGGAAAGCACAATGGCATAATAAAGCCGGATAAAGACGAAATAAAAGAGTGGAAATTCATTGGCATAGAAGAGTTGAAAGCTGATGTGAAAAAAAATCCAGAGAAATACACGCCATGGTTCAGGATGTCTCTGGAAAGAGTTTTAGGACATGTCAAAAGAAACAAATTTTAACGTTTGCCGCGCTTGGCTATTGTTGCTATATAACCGGCTACCCTGTTTCTTACTTTTTTGTCAACTATAATTTTCAGCTCGTCCAAAGCTTTCTTGTTCTCCTCGAAACCCGCCTTGAATCTATCCGGATATCTGGCCAATAGCTCGAAAGACGCCTTTTTTATGTCGGCTGTCCTGATGTTTCCTATGATAATCACCTTTCCTTTGGTTTGTTGCAAACGTTAAAAAGCTTTTCCTGAGTGATGATAGTCATGAAAGCGTTTGCTGCAAAGCACCCTGTAGGGCTGTTCGTCTTTTCTGACAACAAAGAACTTCTCCACTACAGGCTTTCAAGCAAAAATCCGTCCAAGGCAGTGGAAGAATTTCTGATGCAGCCGCAACTGACTGGTTACGAATTAATTGAGAATAATTTTGCCAGACAATTGTTAAGAAAAAACATACGGGATTACGCGATATCTCTGGGTTTTTGCCAAAGCGACAGTGATTTCAACGGCTTTCTTTCCGCCTTCGCATCAATCTTGGCAAGGCGCAGAATGAAAGGTTCCGTGGGGCGGGACAAACTGCTGATACAGGCATCTAATGCATTGGAAAATCTGAATGATTCGGTAAGCTTATACTTGGAAAGGCTGAAAGAGTGGTATTCTCTGCATTATCCGGAACTGGATATCGGCCAGAAAGAAGTGGAAGAAATTATTGCCTATGGAAAAAGAGAAAACTTCCCCGGTTTCCGCGAAAGCACCGGCGTGGAGTTGACGGAGAAAGACGAGTCCGTGTTAAAAGACTATGCAGCGATGCTCAGAACTATGGCAGAAGCAAAATCTAAGATGGAAAGATACGTTAAAGAAACGGTAAAGGAAATAGCGCCTAATTTCTCCTCGCTGCTTGACCCTGTGCTGGCGGCACGATTCGTTTCGTTAGCCGGCGGCTTGGAAAAGCTGGCCAGACTGCCCGCGTCAAGCATACAACTATTGGGCGCTGAAAAGGCATTATTCAGGCACCTGAAAAAACAGGGCAAGTCACCAAAATACGGCATCCTGTTCATGGATTCAAGAATACAAGCGGCTGTGCCTGAAAAGAAGGGAAAAGTCGCAAGGACCGTCTCTTCAAAGCTTATGCTTGCAGCAAGAATTGATTTTTATTCCGGCCGTTTCGAAGAAAAGCTGAAAAAAGAGCTGGAAGAAGAATTGAAGGCGATACAATGAAAAATAATATGGCGATCGACTCGCCAAGCATAATATGGCACTCGACCTTTTGCATCAGCAAAAGGGGGAGGAGGGGATAATGAGGGCCGCGATTTTTGACATAGACGGCGTGCTTACCAAAGGCTTTGCCATCCGCCACTTCTGGAATCATCTGGCCGAAAAGGGCATAATTGACGCCTCCCCTTTGTTGACATCTAAGAAAATCTTTGACAAATTCCATAAAGGCGAGATTAGTTACAGAGAAATGGGAAATAACGTGATGGAACTCGTTGCTTTGGCATTCAGGGGAGCAAGCCAGAAAGAAGTGGATAGCGAGTCAAAAAACTTTTTCCGCTCCAATAAAATAGACCTGTTCGATTACACAATACCACTCATAAGCTTGCTGAAAAAACAAAAGCTGAAAATAATAGCAGTTTCCGGATCTACAATAGAATTCCTTGAGAATTACAAGGAGCTTCTTGGATTTGATGTCGTATTCGGAACAGAGCTTGAGATTGTAGACGGCAAATACACAGGTTCCCTAAAAACCCGTCTTGGTACAGGAGAATCCAAGAAAAAAGTTTTGCAAAGCTTATCGGGAATGGATAGATTTATTGGTTTTGGAGACACGGAACAGGACATCCCTATTTTGGAGAGCGTGAAGGTTCCTGTAGCCCTTAATCCCAATAAAGAGTTGGAAAGCGCGGCGACAGAAAAGGGCTGGAAAATTCTTAGAGAAACAGACGATGTGGTTGAAGAGGTCAGGAGACTACTATGAAAGAAGTTTTCCCGGGCATTTTCAGAGAAGGCAACAAAATCTATACGGAAAACCTAGTTTCTGGAATAAGGGTCTACGGAGAAAAGCTCGTTAACGACAAAAGAGAGTGGATAGTTGAGCGAAGCAAGCTGGCCGCGGCCATACTAAATGGATTGAAAGAGATGCCAATTAAGGAAGGAAGTAAAATTCTCTATTTAGGCGCCTCAACCGGCACAACCGTTTCCCACGTTTCGGATATAATTAAATTGGAAGGCATCGTCTACGCCATAGAGTTTGCAGAGAGGGTATTCAGAAACCTCATAGACCTGACAAAACAAAGGAAGAATATTGTTGCTATTATGGCAGACGCAAGGAAGCCGGAAGAATACGCGTGGGTCGAGGAGTGCGACGCTGTGTACGTAGATATCGCCGACCCGCAAGAATCGGAGATAGCAATAAGAAACGCAAAAGAATTTTTGAAAGAAGGCGGTCATCTGCTCGTTGCAATCAAGTCGCAGAGCATAGACGTCACAAAGCCGCCTGCGCAGGTTTATAAAGAAGAATCAGAGAAATTAAAGAAAGCCGGATTTTTCGTTATTCAGTTAATAGATTTAGAGCCATATGAACAAAAACATGCTATGATAATCGCAAGAAACTAGCCTGTTATTTCTTCCAGCCGTTCCTTGAACTTTTCCCAGTCTTTCGCGTCCAGTGTCGCCCCGCCCGCCGCGTCATGGCCGCCGCCCGAAGCCTTCAGCCCTCTTGCTGCCGTCTGGAAAATCCTTCCTACGTCGAATTTCTTTGCCTGGTTTCTTCCTGAAAGTTTTATCTTGTTGCCCGTTTTTTCGTACACCAAAACCAGCTTATCCAGATGCTTTTCGCTAAGCTTGGTCGACACCGGCGAAGCAAGATTATACCGGGATTTTATATTGTAAAAAAGAATTTTGCCCTTCTTCTCTGCGCTTTGTTCTGCGTCGGCCATTATCGACATCATCTCATTTTCTATCGTCTTGAAAGATTCGATAAGCTTGTTGCCGTCTTTGACCGAAAAATCTTCCGGTCCTTTCATTTCCCCGAATATCTGCACCATCTCCTCGCACGTTAGAGCTTTCGTAGCCTTTGCTGCTGAAATCATGTCCGCCAGACGGCCGAAATGTGTTTCGTACAAAATACTGGTTTTAAGGGAATATTTTTTTACAGCCTCTTTTACAAGGTCCTGCGAAAAATCCAGATTGTAATCAGAAACCGCTCCGACAGCGGCTATCCATAAGAATTCGCTAATGTCCTGCAAAGCCGAACATATCTTATAAGTGCAATAGCTTGCGGATTTGTAAATATCGGATTTTTCAAACCTCGGGTTATAATGCACGATGTTGTCAGAATTCATGTCCCTGAATATCTGATGATGGTCAATAATAAGTATGTCAGCCATGCCGGACAGATTTTTGAGAACGCTCTGCTGCTGGTCTATGGCTATGTCAAGGATTATGATCTTGCCCGGCACGGTTGTCTGGACTTTCCGTATCAGATTTTTTTCCGTAGGCATGGGCTGTGAGATTATGTACGGCTTATTGTCCTTCAGATACTTGTTTATAAGAATACAAGAACAGATGCCGTCGCCGTCGTTATTGAAAATTACCACCACGTTGTCCGTGGTTTTTATGCCCTTTAGGAAGTCAACGGCCCTCTTGAAGACCTCGTCGTGGTTCATGGTTTTTTTCTTTTGGCGCAAGCTTAAATAAGCTCACTTTTTCTACGTAGACTGACGCACTGCGGTGCGTCTAGTTGTTCGAAAAAGTAGCTTGTCTTCGAAAAGCAAAGCATTCGGAGAATCAAAGATTCTCCGATGCATCAATGAGCTTTGCTCATTGCTTGTTTTTCGGGACATCAGAAACCGTAAGGTTTCTGCTTGCAGTCAAAAAGAAAGGATGTAAAAAATAATATGTGGTTTTGGGGAGATTATAGCTTCTTTATTTCAATTCCTATTTTCCTGCCTTCGAAGTCTATTGTTGCGCCCTTGGCTTTTTCGAATGCAATGGATGCGGCGCCGACATCTTTCTGCATCTGTTTCCTGTACTTCTCCAGTTCGTTGCACCCTTCAAGTTTTAGGGAAATCTCGTCCTGTACAACCAAACCGGCCTTTTTGCGCATGTCCTGCACTTTTCTCAGCACTTCGCGCAGCAATGCCTCTTCCTTCAATCCCTCAGTTAACCTGGTGTCAAGATAAACTTTTCCATCATTGACCTCTTTTGACAAAAATTTATTCCCGATACCATTTTCCTTATCCGAACAGCTTACTTTTTTCACATTGCACATCAATCCTATTACAGAAGACAATTTCTCAACTGCCTCCTTGTTCTCCGGGCCGCTTACTCTTACTTCAGCCAGCGGCCATCTCGATTTTATCTTTGCCTCGGCCCTCATGGAGCTTGCGGTCTCTACTATTGTCTTTGCCAGAGACATATTTGCCTCGAGTTCTTTGTCAACCAGTTTTTTATCAGCCTGCGGCCAGTCACAGAGATGGACGGACTCTTTTTTTTCTCCCAGTGGCTTCAAGACATCCTGATAGACATGTTCTGCCAGAAAAGGGCATAGAGGAGCCAGCAGTTTTGCCACGGTGCCGCTTACGTGGAAAAGCGTATGCATGGCCGCAGCTTTGTCTTTGCCTTCGTAACCAGGCCAGACCCTGTCGCGGACGAGCTTTATGTACCATCTCGAAAAGTCGTTGAGAATAAAATCGTACAGTTCTGCAGCCGCCTTGTGGCCGTTGTATGCCTGAAAGTTTTTGGTGAAGCTTTCAACCAGAGAATTCAAGCGGGACAGCATCCACTTGTCTTCTATATTCAACCTTTTTGTCTTTCCTGTTTTAGTGGCGTATGATTTCACAAAGTTAAACGTATTCTCGATGACGTTGAAAGACTTTGATATCTCTTCTATCTCTTTTGGGTTGAAATAAAAATCATTCCATGGAGCTGAAGACAGCAGATAGTACCGTAAAACGTCACGCCCGTATTTTTTGACGGCATCAAAAGGGTCTACTATGTTGCCCTTGCTTTTTGACATCTTTATTCCGTGAGAGTCAAGCACAAAGCCGTGGAAAAGTATGTTTGTGAACGGCGCTCTGTCGAATGTTATCACGCTCGTTATGAGTTCCGAGTTCCACCAGCCGCGTATCTGGTCCGGCCCCTCCGTCTGAAAATCACACGGCCACAGATCGTTGAAAAGTTTTTTATTTTTCGGATAGCCGAGAGACGCCCAGCCGGCAAGGCCGGAGTCAAACCATACATCCAGAACGTCCTTTATTCTTTCCATCTTCCCGCTGCATTTGCATTCGAGCAAAACTTCATCTATATATGGTCTGTGCAAATCCCCTAATTTCGCAGGCAGCTCTTCTGATGAACCTATCACCTTAACTGATTCGCATTTCTCGCATGTCCATATCGGCAACGGTATCCCCCAGTATCGCTGCCGGGATATAGGCCAGTCGCCCAGGCTTTCCAGCCAGTTGTGGAATCGTTTCTGCGCCCAGTCCGGGTACCATTTTACCTTTTCGTTTTCTCTTATCAATTTATCCCTTATTGCCGTGACGCGGAAAAACCACTGGGGCACAGCCATCTGCAGCAACGGGGACGAGCATCTCCAGCACAGGGGATAATCGTGCGTGACCTTTTCTTGAAACAGCAGCGCGTTCCTGTCCTTCAGGTCCTGAATAATTATCTTATTGGCATCTTTGGCGTACATCCCCGCGTATTTCCCGGAATTCTCATCAAACCTTCCGTCAAGCTTTAATGGATTTACGGCAGGCAGGTTGTTCTTCATGCCTACGTCGTAGTCTTCCTTGCCGTGCCCCGGAGCTGTATGAACCAATCCTGTTCCCTCTTCCAAACTGACATACTGATCTGAAAGAACCACCCTGTGGATATTTTTCAGATTTTTATGGAACGGAAGAAGGTCAGAAAGTGGATGCAGGTACCGGAGACCTTCCATCTGCTTGCCTTTGAACGACTCTATAACTTTGTAATTCGTGATGTTAAATTTACTCATCAATGTTTCAAGCAAATCCTTTGCTACTATCAAAATTTCATCATTTATCTTTACTTTGACATATTCCGCATCCGGTTTAACCATCACGCCCATGTTTGACGGTATCGTCCATGGAGTAGTTGTCCAGACTAACAGGTATTCGTTTTCTTTTCCGGCTGCTTGGAATTTTACGTAGATACTCGGATCAGTTACTTTCTCGTACTCGATTTCATTATAAGCCACGGCCGTCTGGCAGTGGCTGCAGACATGGACGGAATAATTGCCCTTGAACAAAAACCCCTTTTGATAGGCGATTTTAAAAGTCGCCCATGCGCCTTCTATGTAATCGTTCGTCAGGGTGAGGTACGGGTTCGCCCAGTCCATCCACACGCCCAAATCCTCGAACTGCTGGTTCATCACGTTTATGAACCGCGTCGCATAATTTCTGCACGCCAGAATGAATTTTTCCACGCCAAAGGTTTCTATTTCCTGTTTCGATTTTATCTTCAGCTCCTCCTGAACCTTGTTCTCTATCGGCAGCCCGTGCGTATCGTATCCCGGCTGGTCCCACACCGCAAAGCCGTTCATGCGGAAAAAGCGCAGGTACATGTCCTTCAGTATCTTGTTCCACGCCGTGCCCATGTGTATCGCCCCGGTCGCGTAGGGCGGCCCGTCCAGGAAGTAGAATTTTTTGCCTTTCCTCTTCGACTTCTGGTAAATGCTGTTTTGCCGCCAAAAGGCTGCTACCTCTTCTTCCTGTTCTTTTTTCATGAAATCACTTGTTGTTTGAGCATCACATCTTCCTTATATACCACCGGTTAAAACCGGTGGTTTGCAAGAAGATGGGATCCAGAAGACATTGCATATTTTATCTGCTGCCTAAAGGCAGCAATTTTCAATGTCTTCTTAGATAATAAATAGGAAATCTTTATTTAAAGTGCCCGAAGTTTTATAAATATTCGATTATAAAATGGCATAGGGCTCGTTAAAAATTATAATCTGGCAATCGACTTCGACTGTAAGGAGCTAAAATTACACGCGAAGACCAGAGGTCTTCGGTGCATCGAAGAACCAAGAGGTTCTTCGAATGTAATATGGGATACGACTTGCCGGAGGCAAGGGGTATATGGAGTGCGAGTTATGCGGCAGGAATGCCGTTAGAAAAGCCGTAGTCGAGGAAGCTCTTCTGAACGTCTGCAGCGACTGTGTTCGTTATGGCACCGAGGTCAGGGAAGTCGAGAAACCGGTAAAAGAAAAACCCGTGTCGCTGGAAGACGTGTCTCTGGACCCTAGCTTTGCAACGATAATAAAAAGCAGACGCGAGTCCCTCGGCTTTGACAGGGAAGAGTTAGCCAAAAAGATAGGCGAGAAAGTTTCAGTTATAAGCCGCGTAGAGAAAGGCATGCATCCGACTGTTCATCTGACAAAAAAACTGGAAAAGGCGCTGAAAATAAAGCTTCTCGGCTACGAGTTCAGGGAGCAGCGGCTAGTTGCTTCAAAAACAGGCGAACTGACGCTGGGCGATGTGGCTGAAGTGCGTGTAAGGAAAAAACGGACAGCCTAGTTCATCGTCTTTTTAATCTAGTCTCAGTTGAATCTTTCATAACAATGTTGAATGATTCCCAGAATGACTTATCTTCATCTACTTCCCATGCAGGTACCCAAAAATCCCCGTCCCTTGAGAAGCCCTCTCCCCTTAGGTATCTGTCAATTCCTGGAAGGTGCCCGGCTCCATAAGTCACACCTACAGGCACGTCAAAAGCTTCAGTCTCCATGGTATGAAACAACCTGCGATTTCTCTCAGTTACGACAAGTTTGTGATTCATAGGGCCAAGGATTGCATACGACAGGGCGTTACTTATAAAAGGAAATCTATACACGAATAACGCCATGCCTTTCATGAATCGCGATAATTCCTCGGGATGTTTCTTATGCGCTTCTTCGAAGTCCCTTATCCTTTCAAGGCGCTGTAGCCTTCTTAACAACCTTTGCGGGGCCATGTTAATGAATTCTGTTGCAGTCATGTCGGCATTTTTCCAGCCATTATAAGTCAAGGAGTCTTTCTGATCAGTCATTCTAAGATATCTTGCAAAAGTTCTGTAGATATCAGGCAACTTGTCCAAAGAACGAATATAAGGCCTCTTTTCAGGCAATACAGCGGCTTCATCAAGAGGAGGTCTTATGCCCTCAAAAAATCCTGCGGGCAACTTATCTATCTCGGCTTGAATCCTTGAATAGTAGCTTGGCAAACCTACGTGGACCATACCGGCAACTACTATTTCTGCGTCCCCTCTTCTATAACCTACAACAGGAGTGTAAAGTCTGTTATCTTTAACTTTGAGGAAATGCATGCGAAATAGAAGTTCATAGACTTCTTAAAAGTTAATAATGCCCACAACACTAATTTAAATCTCATTCTTAACAAATAGAACTTGGCCATTAAGAACAAACTGCGAAGCAGTTTGTAATGATTTGGTGCTAAAGTTTTTGCCGGCTAAACAGACTGACGCACAGATGTGCGTCTTTTTGTTTAAAGCCGATGGCCGCGGTGATGTAATGGCAGCATGAAGGCCTGTGGAGGTCTTTCTTAGGAAGAAAGCCCTAGAAAGAACCGCAGCATAGTCTTCCGTCGGGGTTCAAATCCCCGCCGTGGCCCTTTATTTTTATCATAAAGATGGACTTCTCCATCTATGCGGATTAGCCAATAATTCTATTGCCGGATCAGCATGGGCAGAATCATCGCTATTTATCTCAAAGTTATGAGCAGCATAGCCTTCTGCCAGTCGCCTTAATCCGCTGTAATCTCCGGTTTCTCTTGCTTTTGTCAATGCTCCGAATATATCCCCTGCTGTCACATAAGGACGACCTGCCCAGTCACTTCCTCTTGTTCTAACATCGCCGATTTTATGTTCAGACATAATCCCTTCTATACTTCACCAAAATAGAAATAAAACGTTATTCCCACTTTCTTCCCATACATTTAGAGATGATATGCTCTGATATAGCAGACTTCTGAAGAAGTCTGCAGATTGCATAAATTGAAATTTATGCAATATAACTCTGACTAAAGTCAGGGGTTTCCTTGAGCATGGCACAAGAAGGAACATAGTTCCTTCTGTGCAGAAGGACTAACAAGTCCTTCTTGCATCCCAAAGACATTGTATTTCACAAGAAAGACCTGAAAGGTCTTTCTGTGCAGGAAAATCTTTGCTTTTCCTTGCATCACACGACTAAAGTCGTGTGTTTTCAATGTCTTTGAGGATAAATATGGCGGTTCACACAATATCTTACTGTGACCTTTACTGCAAAAGAAAAACAGGTGATCAGAAGATGCGATACGCCTGATAAAATCCAGAGATTCCTGCTTTCCATGCCCTACTTTTATGGAACCAAAAATGAAAGATTTCGCTCTTTCAGGACCGTTATAAAAGAAGGAACGGCAGATTGCGTCGAAGGCGCCATCACCGCTGCGGCGATAATGTCCGCACACGGTCATCCGCCGCTGGTTGTTGATTTGAGGGCAAAAAATGACTGGGACCACGTGATTTTCATTTACAGGGAAAACGGAAAATACGGCTCAATCGCCCTTTCTCGCGACCCCAACCTTTACGGCAGAAAACCCAGATTTTCTACGGTCGGGGATCTTGTGATGAGCTACTATTACCCGTATCTTTCCGACGGGGGCTGGATCGATTCGTTTGCGGTTGCCAACCTGGACAAGTCAAAAATCGATTGGCGTTTTTCCAGGAAGGATATATTCGAACTCGAAGATTTTCTCGACAACGCTCGGCATAGACGAGTAAAAAAGGACATTGAGCCTGCCGTCGTGAGAAAAATATTGCAGGCATACTATATCGTGAAGCGGTGGATAAAAAGGAGGCTTCTAAGAAAAATTTACCATTCGTCAAGTTTCAAATCAGGGATATTTGAAAAATGCTTTTTATTTCCTGTAACCAGAATTTGATTATTAGAAATGCACATGCATGCGATAAGCAGGTCTAATTCTTGGGTCGGTCTTCCACGACCTCTTAATAAAGCAAAATTCCTCCCGTATAAATCACAAGACTTATTATCAAAATTCAAGATGTTGATTTTTTTGAGAAATTCGTCAATTATTGCCTTTTCGTTTTCTGGCATTTTGGATAAATAAGCCCCTTTATATAACTCACATACGTTAAGACAGGTTGTTGTCAAGGCAGAAGAAATTTTCTTTATTTTTTCTGCTGTGGCATGTTTTCCCCTTAGAAAATCCACAATAACATCGGTATCCAGACAATACATCAAAATTTCACTTCTCTTGTCCTGAATTTTTTCCTTCCCTTTATAATTTTTTTCATTATCTTTTCCATTTCCGGCTTGTCTTTCCATACGCCAGCAAATGCCATTATTCCCCTGTTCTTCTCCTTTTCAGTCAGTTTAACGACTACTTTAGAAAACGATTCGCCTTCCCCTTTCATTTTCTTCAGCGCATCGTACGCCTCATCCGAGAGTGAAATAACCCTTGTCATAGACATGTATACATGCATGCATATATATTTAAGTTTACCCCGCTGGTGGCAGGTTTATATACTTTAACCATCTAAATGGTTATACGGTGAAATAGATGGTAAAGACTACGCTCGAAATTAAGGACGAAACTTATAGGAGGCTCGTTGAAGCCTCTTTGAGGCGGTACGGGAATGCAAGAAGCATTTCAAAAATGGCAAACGAAGTTATCGAAGCGCATCTAAAAGAGCCTGAAATTGAAAAAGCCGCTGCAGACGACGCCATCAAAAAAAGGATGGAAATCGTCAGAAAAAGCGCGGGAAGCTGGAAAATTGGGGAAACGGGCGCTGAATACGTGAGAAATATAAGGAAAGAGAGTGAAAAGAGATTAAAAAGAATGGGCTTATGAAATGAAAATCGTTTTTGATACCAGCATTTTAGTTGACGAATCACGAAATTACGCGCCAGCGGTGAAATTAGTTGAAAAGGTGGCGAAAAAGGAAATTGAAGGCTGCATATCTGGAATAACCGAAGCTGAAATGTTATCTGGCGGAAATTGCAAAAAGGAAGATGTGATTAGAAAAACCATGGACCTTCTTTCTTTGTTTACGGAAATAGAAATCGACAAGCTGATTCTGCGCAAAGCCGCAGAATTCAGAAGGACTTATGGCACAGACCTGTTAGACGCCATAATAGCGGCAACGGCTTTTCATCAAAATTGCAGACTTTGGACAAAAAATAAAAAAGATTTTGAAAAGATAAAAGATATCAAAACGGAAATGCCTTATTAAATTTTTTTCTTTGGGTTTTGAACACAACCCCCCGCCCCACAAAAAGCTTATATAGAAGTTTAGCGTAAGGAAAGGAAGGTGTCAACAATGAAAGGTGAATGCCCCCATAGTGGGCTTGGTTCACTTCCTATGATGGAAGGAATAGAAAGATAGTAGATTTGTCTAGTTCTTGCTCTAAAAAAATATTTGCAAAGATTGACGAGAGAGGAAGAATCTATCTTCCGGCAAAGATAAGGCGTTTCTACAAATCTGTTTCATTTTCCGCTGATTTAACAAAGCGAAAGATATTTGTATTCTCCGAAGGCCGCTACGGAATAGATTCCAAAGGCCGTGTTTCTATCCCTGCTGACATACGAAGGTCGCTCGGTTTGAGTAGCGGCAATGTTGTTGCTCTAGCTATCCAGTAACAAGAAAAGTAAGGAATTGGAGATGCGCAGAAGAACGTTATAAAACCAGATAAATATAAGTAAAAATAAGTGATATCTATGAAATTCCAGCCGCCTCGGGGCACAAGGGATACGATGCCGGAAGACATG
Source organism: Candidatus Aenigmatarchaeota archaeon (assembly GCA_016180945.1). Classification (GTDB taxonomy): domain Archaea; phylum Aenigmatarchaeota; class Aenigmatarchaeia; order GW2011-AR5; family GW2011-AR5; genus JACPAG01. Next base: position 179,281 of record JACPAG010000002.1, read on the forward strand.
ATTAGGCTCCAGTACGTCCTGGATACTGCCAGAAAGTTCTTTGAGCTGTACGGCTTTGAGCCGCTGGACACGCCTGCTTTTGAGGACTGGAAGCTCTTAGCCGCTAAATTAGGCGGCGGCGAGGAGATTAAAAAGGAAATCTATTACTTTAAAGACAAGAGCAGCCGTGAACTTGGGCTTCGCTTTGATTTGACAGTTCCTTTGTCCCGTGTTGTCGCATCAACCCAGCTGCCGAAGCCGTTCAGGCGCTATGCCATCGGAAAAGTCTGGAGGTACGACAATCCCGGCGCATCCCGTTGGAGAGAGTTCTGGCAGGCTGACGCAGATATCGTCGGCTCCTCGAGCAGCGAAGCCGATGCCGAAGTCATTTCCGTTGCTTGCGCCATATTAAAAGCCCTCGGCTTTGATGATTTTATTGTCCGCATCAACAACAGGAAAATTACCGAGTCCTTTGTAAGGTCTCTTGGAATTAAAAACTGTGTCGATGTTTTCCGTTCTATAGACAAGCTCGGAAAAATAGGCGAAGCCGGCGTAAAAAAGGAGCTCAAGTCCAAAAAAATTCCTTCTGAACAGATGGAAAAAATTCTGGATTTTGTAAAGATTGCGGACATAAACAAGATTGAAAACCTGGACGGCGCCGGCGAACTAAAAGACATTATCAGCTCGCTCGGCGGCTATGCTGAAAATATCAAGGTGGACATGAGCCTTGTCCGTGGATTGGAATATTACACAGGAACCGTGTTCGAAATATCCGTGCCGTCAGGCAGATTATCTTTAAGCGTGGCCGGCGGCGGCCGATACGACAATCTTGTCCAAGCATTGGGCGGAAGCCCTGCACCGGCAACGGGCATTTCCCTCGGCGTTGAGCGGATTGTCGAAGTGCTCAAAGAATCTGGCACGCTTCAGCTGCCAAGAACGCCTTCCAAGGTTTACATTGCGTCTATTGGCGACGTGAAAAAAGACGTTGCTGAAACAGCCAAAAAGATGCGCGAAGCCGGCGTAGCCTGCGAGTTCGATGTCATGTCACGTGATTTGAGAAAACAGTTGGAGTACGCCAATGCCAAAAGCATCCCGTACGTTATAGTCATCGGTGAAAAGGAAATCAAAAGCAGAAAAGTCAGACTGCGAAATATGAAGAGCGGCGTAGAGAAGGAGATAGAGCTGGATGGTTTGGAAGGGCTGATGCAATTATCCAACTATAAGGAGTAGATTTAGATAGCGTTCTAAGGCTACCATATCGGCTTTTGCTCCTCCGCTGTCCGTAGTCCAGCCATTATACGTTATTTCAGATGACATAGCATCAGACCTTAGCCGTGCTCTGCCACCGAATGCGTAGGCAAAATTTCCGTCCGTGCCATATGCCTGCACAGTAAATTCAATTGGTTCTGGACTCAAAGATGATTTCAAACTTCCGGCTACAGATCTTAAGTCTGAAAAGGCGCCTTCCCTGCCTTGCACGAATAATTTATAAGCCATTTTTATCTCATCTCCGCAAGTCTTAAGAAGTCTCCTGAAATAGTTCTCTCAATTCTGTTGCATAGAAAACTTTAAATACTATTAATCATTGATAAGTAGTGACATACTTGAGATGTCAGCGTTTAGAATAAAATGTTGATTTGAAAGGTGAATACATGATAGACAGACCGTTGACAGTCGCAGTGAGCGGCGCAGGCGGCAGGATGGGAAGGATTTATGTGCCCGAACTGCTAAGGCAGGGCCATATTGTCAGGGTTTATGACCCCCAGAAAGATGTATTGTATCAGTATGAAAGACAGGGGGCCACAATCTATAAAAATAACAGAGCCCTCGTTCAAGGCGCTGATGTTGTTCTGCTCCTTGTTCCTGTCCGCAAGACCGAGGACGTTCTAAAAGATATGAGCCCGCAGCGACCTCAAGATGGTCATATACTAAGGTATCTCAAACCTGATGTAATTCTGGGCAGCGCCGCTTCATCAAAAGAATGGGTCGCGGAACAAGAGATTAGATATCTCCCACCAACAGCGCGTATAGTCGAATTCCATCCCATGCACGGCGAGAATATACAGCCGAAAGGGCAAAATTTGTTAACAGTCCCTGTGCGAGACGACGGCAGCGGAGAAGCGCTCATGCAAGAATTGTTCTCTCCTACAGGAGTGAAAATAAGACATGTTGATTCTGTAAGCGAGCACGACCAAATAATGGGCGAGGTGCAGGGCGGCAACCATTCTGTTGCGTTTTCCAGAGATACTGCCTGGTATCTTGGCGGAACCGACCCTGATGACAATACAGTATACGCAGACCCTTTCGGCGATGCAAAATCCCTTCACTCAAGAAGGCCGTTAGATCTTAATCTGCAGGTTTATGTCGTGACAATGATGCTTAACAGGTTTGTGCCGCCATATGTTCAGCAGTACGAAGATGTTTTAGCGGAAATTTATAGAAAGGTTATAGAAGGCAGAAGAGAAGAACTGTATAGGATGTTCGAAGAGGATAGAGAACATCTGGGCAAAGATGCGATAAAAGACGCCAGAGAAAGGTTTGCCGCTGTTTACGGTCTGGCACTTGATGACACCGGTAATTCTCATATCAGTGATCTTATATGGGCCGAACTTGATAAAAGGCGCAATACAAGACCCACTGATTTTGTGGAATTCGAAAGCCCTCACTACTCCCTCGGTCGCATGATAAAATACGCAATTTTAGGCGGTGATATCAGAAGATTCGTAGATAACGCCATCGACAATCCGCAGACACAATGGCAAGACTTTAATTACGCCCGCGCTGTCGCTGTTATAAATCAGATTATTCAAAGCGGCGACGATGTCGCACTCCTAAGGCATTTCGAGCGAATGAAAAGATTTTTCAATCAGAAACAAATGAAAAGAAATCTGGGAACGGTAGGCCAGCATAGCACAGTCCTGAGCAGAAGCCTGCGCCAAGGCACGGATGAATATGCAAGGGCGTATGCCGAATGGAGAGCCGAGAGCGCAGCTTCACAAGAAGGGAACTAAGTAACGAGCTGAGAACTATGCAATACAGATTTTCCCGGAGGGCGCAGCGCACAGACGCGTCCCTGATAAGGCGGATGTTCAATTATGCCGCAGATGTGCCTGATCACGTGTCCCTGGGCGTAGGCATACCGCCTTTCGAGATGCCGTGGTATGTTACAGCCGGCTTAACTGAAGCGCTTCAGACAGAGGCCTCGCATATTAACAAATACACTTTAGGTAAAGGGCTTCCTCCTTTGAACGAGGCAGTTGCAGAGAGGCTTAAGAGAAAAGGCATCGTCGCAGATCCGAAAAAGGAAATTCTAACTACGGCAGGTGCGGCCGGCGGCATTTTTTGCACGTTTATGGCGTTGATAGACGAAGGTGACGAGGTTGTGATACCTTCACCTGCTTATGCGAATCATATAGATGTAACCGTATTTGCTGGAGGCGTTCCTGTTACCGTTCCTCTAATGGAAAGCCAAAACTATGAACTAGATCACACTGCAATCGAGAATGCCATAACAGAAAAAACAAAGGCTATAGTTCTTTGCAACCCTAATAATCCTACAGGCACGGTATACACAGAAGAGGCGTTAAGAACCGTGGGGCAAATAGCCAAAGCCAGAAACCTTATTCTTTTTGAGGACAATGCATACGAGTTCCTTACATATGGTGGAAAACGACATTTCAGTCTGGCATCTGTACCAGAATACAGGGATAATGTTGTAGCATTCTTCACTTCATCCAAAGAGCATGCAATGACAGGTCTAAGAGTTGGCTGGGTGGTAGCCAATGAGGAGGTGGTAGAGAAGGCATTTGGTGTGCAGGACCTGAATTACATTTGCCCGCCCAGCATCTCACAGTACGCTGCTCTTGCAGCATTGACAGGCCCGCAAGACCACGTAGAAGAATTCAGGCAGGAGTTTGAGCGCAGAAGGGATGTAATGTGCAGGCGGCTGGATGAAATGCCAGAATTCTTCAGGTACGTCAAGCCTGATGGAGCTTACTATGTATTTCCGCGGCTGTCCGAAGACGTTCTAGAGAGACGCAGTCCCAAGGGCAAAGCACAGCAACGATTCGGAGAAATTCAAGGCAAGTTTCAGACAGCAGACACAGCAGTTGCCCTAGACCTTTTATATGGCGCAGGCGTTGTTGCTATTCCGGGCATTGCGTTCGGTCCGGAGGGGAAAGGTCATCTAAGATTTTCTTTTGCCGCAGAAGAAGATGACATACACATGGCTTTTGACAGAATGGGATCTTACTGGAGGAGAGCAGCATAGTTTTATAAGTATTTCGTTTAGATTAGTAATAGACTCTTACTTCTGGTTAAGGCAAGCAAATTTAATTTCAACTCCACAAAGAGGAGATTTGATTTATCTGCCTTAGCCGTTAGAATAGAGGAAAATACAGAAAATATATACAAAAATAAGGTGAAAAATTATGGAAAAAGAAAAACAAAAAATACAAAAGGAGAAGATAGTACCGGATACCAGCGTTATCATTTCCGGAATTCTAAGCGACTTGATAGAGAAAGGCGAATTGAAGGACGTAGAGGTCATTATACCTGAATTCGTCCTTGAAGAGCTTAGATCTCAGGCTTCGCGCGGCCGGGAAATCGGGTTTAAAGGCCTGGAGGAGATAAAAAAAATCCGGCATCTTGAAAAAGAAGGAAAAGTGATGATTGTCCGTACCGGCCGGCGCCAGACGATGGAAGAAATACAGCTTGCCAAATACGGCCGCATAGACGCGTTAATTCTGGATGTGGCGCGGCAAGAGGACGCCACAATGTACACGTCCGACATGGTCCAGGCGCTCGTTTCGGAAGCCGAGAGCATAAAAACAAGATACTTCAAACCGTACGAAAAGAAAAAAGAAACCGTTCTTGCTTCCATGTTCACTGACGACACTATGAGCATACATCTGAAGGAGAATTGCGTTCCGCTGGCAAAGCGCGGAAAGCCGGGCGACTTCCGTCTGGTCAAAATAAGAGATGAAAAAATTACGCCTGAGGAACTGGAAGGGATAATCAAGGATGTGATGGACGCGGCCAGATACGAGGAAGACTCGTTCATAGAGGTCGGCGGTCACGCTGCTTCCGTCATCCAGCTGGGCAACATGCGCATAGCCATCGCAAGACCGCCGTTCTCGGACGGCATAGAAGTCACGGTCGTGAGGCCTATAGCCAAACTGACACTAGACGATTACAAATTATCTGAAAAATTAAAGGAGCGGCTTGCCAAACGCGCGGACGGCATTCTGGTCGCCGGTCCGCCTGGTTCAGGAAAATCAACTTTTGTTGCCAGCGTAGCCGAATTCTACGAGGAGCAGGGCAAGATTGTAAAGACGATGGAATCGCCCCGTGATTTGCAGGTAAGACCGGAGATAACGCAGTATGCAAAGCTCCATGGAAAGTTTGAAAACACGGCTGATCTGCTGCTGCTTGTAAGGCCGGATTATACGATATTCGACGAAGTCCGGAAGACAGACGACTTCATCGTCTTCAGCGACATGCGGCTTGCCGGCATAGGCATGGTCGGCGTTGTTCATGCGACCGACCCTGTGGACGCGGTCCAGCGATTTATAGGCCGCGTTGAGCTGGGAATCATACCGCATATCATAGATACAATAATATACATAAAAGCCGGCAGGATAGAGAAAGTCTATAATCTCTCCTTGGTTGTGAGAACGCCTACAGGCATGACGGAGGCGGATTTGGCCAGGCCCGTAGTTGAAGTGCGCAGTTTCGAGGATAATATGCTTGAATACGAAATATACACGTACGGCGAAGAAAACGTCATCATACCTGTGAAAGGCTCCAAGGAATCGGCAGTCAACAAGCTTGCGAAAAGGTACATAATGGCCGAGATAAGAAAGTTTGACAAAACTGCTGGCGTGGAGTTAACAGAAAGCGGCGCAGTTATACGCGTCGAGAATGACGTCATCCCAATTCTTATAGGCAAAAAGGGCAAGACTATAAAGGAACTGGAAGAAAAGTTTGGCCTGAGGATAGACGTATCGCCAAAAGTAGCAACGCTCGGCAATGAAGTCAACTATCTCACAGAGGAGAGCGGCGCATACATAACGTTCGTCTTTTCCGACCGCCTCGTCGGGAAGGCCGCAAACTTTTATGTAAAAGAAGACTACCTGTTCTCAGCTACAATAGGGAAGAACGGCCAGGTCCGCGTCGCAAAAGACTCTGACGTCGGCAAAGAAGTGCTGAAAGCCCTGGTCAGGGAGGATTTGAAGGCGTTTGCCTGAGATTATTCTGGAAATTTCTTGAATGGGGTAGCAAGACACATATAAGATAGCGCCCTGCTTTAGAGGCCGCCTCTTTCGGATCCATTCCATAATTAGGTCCGGCAAGAGCCGCATATCTTTCTATCAGGCTTCTCAATCTTCCTTCTCTGCCTTCATCCTGCGTCTCTGCGCCCAGAATTCTCTTTATAGCAGCTATAGATGGAAGGGGCGCAAGCCTTCTAAGTTGGGCATAAACAAATCGTTCTGGCACGCACGGCTTTCCGAATATCTCCGAGCCTTCTCTGTATGCCTCCGCCATATCAGCAGCTACAGAAGGGTCGAGACCGTATTTTGCTGCCTCTGAAAAAGCAAAATTCCATACAGCAGTCGCGCCCGTATCCACGCCATATGGATAGCCGTCGCCTAGCCACGCATCAACCTGTTCTTTAGTGGCGGCTGTCATCTCTCTCCTGTGTTTTGCTAAGGCCTTTTTCGCCGTTGCTGAATCCATACAAATACCGAATCCTGAAAAGCTTAAATTCATTAGCTTTATTTGAGGTAATCCGAAAAGATGAGTGCCGCTGATTCGTTTCTATTATAATTCGATCTCCTTTTTCCTGTCTGAGAATGGCATTCAGGTTCATGTGTTACTTTATTTTAAAGCTATATCGTTATTATTAACTTGATTTGTGATGCCCGCGTAGCTCAGATTGGATAGAGCACTTTCCTCCTACCTGCCGCGGAGGTGAACAGAGGACAAAACTTTTTGTCCGATGATGACCTGGCAGGTGAGAAACTTTTTTGCTCTGCAACAGGCTCATAAGAAAGGGGTCGCGCGTTCAAATCGCGCCGCGGGCGCTGAATAGGCATTGAAACCGGAATCATTTACTTGTTTTGCTATAAAGCCAAAAGAATTCTTTCAGCTTACCTTAGTAGAAAAATCTTTATATTTCGGTCATTGCATAGGAATTATAAGATGCGGATGAATGTCTTCAGCAAACTTGCATATTTCTCTTTAGCGTTTGCCTTGTTTATGATTACCCCTGTCTATGCGGCAGGAAACCTTACTGTAACGAACGGCTCCCTGTCCTCTTTCTCGTCATCCGGCGATTTCTGGAACACAGGGATGAATGTCATCCTTAATGTTTCTCTTAACGCCACCGTAGGCGACGTTAACGTGTCGGCAATTCTCGTCAATACATCGGGCACAGCCAACATCAGCAATATAACAGGCATTTTTGTCTACAACGACTCGAACAGCAACGCCATTATTGACCCTTCGGAGGCGTTGCTCGGCAGCAACACCTCGCTCAGCATCTCCACAAATTACAGCTTTGTGAACTTCACCACGAACCTGAGCGTGCCAAAGGACACGAAAAGGAATATTCTGGTCGCGTTCAATATCTCGCGCGGCGCATTCCGTCTCAACACGACAGCAACGCAGATATCCATAAATTCCAGCATACGGACAGGCAATGCCGAGATAGCCGACAATATAACAATCTCCACAGGCTCCATAAACTCAACGATGAAGCTAATCCTGGACATGCATTCCAATGCGACATTGACGCCTCGCGTCGTTGATACAAATGTGACAGAACAGAAATTTATCTATACCATAACCCCCACGAGCCAAAACATCACGGACAGGATTAAAATTGTTATCCCGACGGGCTACACGCTGCTTGATGTAACCGATGTTTTCGTCGGCACCACACGTTACAACAGAAGCTTCGACGGCACAAATGCTTCGGAGAGGGTCGGAATTACATTCGGCGTAACAGAATTCAACCTGACATTCACGACACCCGGACCTACGAACCAGATAAAAATAAACTTCACCGTGAACACAAATGTGACTGCGCAGACCTCAGCTGCATTTGCGTCCAAAGTCTTCGGCAACGGTCTTAATTTTGTAGACCCGGACATTTACAACGAGGAAACCAATGTCACGACGCAGCAGATAATCCAGATATTAAGCTTCGGCGGAAACAAGACAGCAGCTTTGTCCAACGGCACTGATTATTGGGAATTCACGCTCAACGTGAACTTCACGACAAACCTTAGCGCAGGTCTGATACAGTTCAAAATGAACAACTGGACAAGCAGCCAGGGAACAATAAACCTGACTAATGACACAGTAACCGGCAGCAATACCAGATTCTATGCAAGTTTGCGCAACGATAGTACAATTACAAATAACACAAGAATTTTGAACGTCACAGATAATTACAATGTAACCAACGGCATTTCATTCAATACGACCTCTGACGTAGCAAGCCCTATAACCAATAGAGTCAAGCATCTCGTCCTGCGGATGACCATACCAAGCGGAATACCCGTTTCTTCCAACTGGTGGACTGTTTATAGCATCCTGTTTAGAAGCAACCCGACGTAGAGAGATTATGTATGAGAAAATATTATTTTTTGTTTCTTCTGGTCTTGTTAGCGCCCGCATTCGCAGAAGTGACCGAATGCACTGACAACACAACCTGCCCTTCAGGCATGGCGCTGAGAAATCTTACTATTGTCACAGGATTTCAGGGCTCCACTGTCCTGTTTTGTTCAGCCGATGCAGACTGCGTCGACACGGGCTATTTCAAATGCTTTAACGATATAGATGGGGTAAGCAGCGGAACGTACACCGGCTGGTGCAACGCGACTGCCATAACAAGCTGTTACGTCAATGGAACCGCTTACAACACCAGCTGGTATTACTGCACGACAGGCGCGGCTTATCAGCAATGCTCTTCCGGCACGTGGGGCTCGTCTGCCAGCTGTTCCGGGAATCAGACGTGCACTATAGGCGCATCATCATCGTCGCCATGCTCCGGCTCTGCCACGACGACAACAAGCAGCGGCAGCGGCGGCACCACCACAACCGCACCAACTAATACAACAACTGATACGCGGAAAAGCTCTGTTACAATAAGCAGCCCTATAAGCGATTTCAACCTGACGCAGAATGAAACGGTAACGAAGTCCATAACAGTGAAGAATAACGGCAACTTCACGCTCGACGACGTCAAGCTCGGCATAAGCGGCATAGAGCCGGCATGGTACAGCGTTTCGCCCTCAAAATTCGATAACGTGACGAAGGACCTGGAAAAAACTTTCGTTGTTGTGTTTTCGGCGCCGGCTAACGCCACTGTCAAATCCTACAGCGTCACGCCTGCTGTCAGCACAAGCAACGCCTCGGCTACTGCATCATCGACGTTTACGTTGCGCATCCTGCCGAGCAACGCAACTGTTGAAAGCGCCATCGTGCCTTTGTACAAGGAATTGCTGGATGCTATAACAGAACTGGAAAAAAACATAACCGCTCTCGAGTCGAAAGGCATCAACACCACAGGAATAAGAAATGCCTTCAGCAGCATAAAAGACAAGCTGACGCAAACAAACGCCAGCATCCAGTCAAAAGACTACTTCGCAGCCAGCCAGCTGCTTGACAGCGTTAAGTCCTTGGTCGCCGATTTGCAGGCATCAATAACAAAGGCAAAAGAGCCGGGGCTTGATATTTTTCTTATAGTGATAGTCCTGGTCGTAATCATCGGAATAGGCGTATTCTTGTACCTCATGTGGCCCACCAGAGAGGGTTTTCGCCCCCAGAAAGGGTGGCAGGAACCGAAAAAAGAGGAGTCGGCAATAAAAAAAATACTCCAGAAGCTGAAAAGAAAGCGGGAAGAACAAAAGTATGAGTTCAAAACGTAAGATAGGAAAAGTGGTAGCAGGGATTCTCTTCACTCTGTTCCTGAGCGCCTTTATACTGTTATTTTCATTCGCGCAGATAACAGATTACAGTAAGCTCAAGCCGTATGTCGTGGACCTGAGTGCAAAACAGTTAACAGTGCAAAAAGAGCAGCTTATGTTGTTTATTTCCCAGAACTGTCAGAATTCCAAAACAGCGGAAATAAAACTAGGAGATGAGGTCGTCGCTGTTAGTTGCCAGTCAAATGATTTTATAGGCGAGATTGCAGACAAAAGATTCAACAATTTGTACTTCAGAAATTATTCCTGTAGCCTTCTCGAATGCATAAAAACCCCCCAGACAGCACTTGCAGTTGTCTCTCTGCAGGCAAATAAATTATATAGCGGCTATCTGATCCTGTTCGCCGTGCTTACAGTAATTTCAACCGCCTTTCTGGTATATTTCCTGCGCGGATGGGGAATTCCAAAAGGTGTAGGGCTTTCCATGGTTTCCGTTGGCATAAGCTACTTCATCATCGGGTTTGCAAAAGCCACAATACCACAAGAAATCCTGTCCCTGGCAGGCCCTCTCGTCAGTCTCATCATTGACACAATAGCTTATAATTTCCTGCTGGTTTTAGTGCCGGGCGTAATTTTGGCAGTAATAGGTATTGCAGGAAGCCGCTTATCAAAAAAGAAATAATGCACCAAGTACAATGCTTCTATTGAACAGGGCTTGCTATTTTATCCTTCACAATTAGTTCTTCTTTCTTGCCGCAGACTTCGCACGTGTCCGTCTTCGGGTAATCAAAATTCATGTTAAGCTTGTCAACAACAAGATTGCATAGATTACAGAATTCATTCACGAGCTGGCCGTTCTCCATCTCGTTGTTGTACAGCCGCTGGCAAAGTCTCTTTATTTCTTTCTGGACATCTTCGTTGCTTATCATTCTTTTGTTGCTGCCTCGTATTCGGCGCAGGTACTGGGAAACTGCCGGCTGCGATATGCCGAGCCGCCTGGCAATCTCCGTCTGGCTCAGCTTGTATTCGTACAGCAGTTCTTCTGCGATGAAGGACCTCAGGGCCGGCAGCACGTCTTTTGTCACAACCTCGCAGAATAATCTCATAAAACCTAGATTTTCTTGTATGGAAGCTTTAAAAAAATAACATCGGCAAGTAAACTGAAGATATGCTATAATTTATGCATTTTCATTCCGATTTTTTGATTGCATATCCATTTTGGCGGACCATCTCCTTATTGAAGCAAACATTCTTGCCTTACATTCGGATAGAACGCCCAGACTTTAGAAGTCTGGGATGAATATAGCGTTCTATCCGATGCAAGGAGAAGCGGAGCTTCTCCTGCAAGGCAGAACATTTAGGTTCTGCCTATGTCACGCCAGCCTCTTCAGAAGCTGGTCGTTGACTTCAATGAAAAAATCTTTTTATTGCAGTTTCGACAATATAACAATGGAGCGGAGCGACCAAAAATTATTATATGCAAGAAAAACTCATGGAGTTTTTCTGCACCGAAGAACCAGAGGTTCTTCGTGTGGCGCTCGACTACACACGAAGACCAAAGGTCTTCGGTGCATCGAAGGACTTAAAGTCCTTCGCTTGGGCGAAGCTTAGGGGAGAAATATGGCAGAAGAAATACAGCTGAAATTTCATGAAGACGCTGAAAAAAAGAAGCTGCATGAACAGCTTGAGGAGCATCATAAAAAATTGGAAGGCATAAAAAAAGATGCTGAACTGCTGTTCAGAAATGAAACATTCAGGAGCGGCGAATTTCAAGGATTAACAAAGAGGGAAGTAGAAATAAAGGTCAGCAGCGAAACAGACGTGATAAGAGTCCATACCGGCATAGAAGGCTTCGACGAGCTGATAGAGGGCGGCATACCTGAAAAATCTGTCGTCCTGCTGACAGGCATGACAGGCACAGGCAAAAGCATCTTTGCGATGGAGTTTCTGATTGACGGCGCCCTTCACAACGAGCCCGGCGTTTACATTTCACTGCAGGAAAGCCTGGAAGAAACGATGAACCAGATGCGTTTCTTTGGCTGGCCGGTGGACAAGCTTGCTGAAGAAGGAAAGCTGCTTATAGTCCAGCCCGAGCTGTACAATTTTGACGGCCTTCTCACTACTATAGAGGATTCTATAGACAGGGTCGGTGCAAAAAGGCTTGTGATAGATTCGATATCGATCATCGGCATGTATTTTGAAGAGCCGTTCAAGATAAGAAAATCGCTTTTGGATCTGGGCCAGATGCTGAAAAAACTGGGGTGCACGACGCTTGCAATCAGCGAGGTCGGCGAAGGAGAAGTCGAGTTGTCCGCTTACGGCGTTGAAGAGTACGTCTCGGACGGTGTCGTCGTGCTGTATTATATCAAGAAGGGTGGCATGTTTTTGCGGGCGGTGACAATAAGAAAACTCCGTTCTACAAGACATTCGACAAAAATACATCCTATAGAAATCAAAAGGCCGGGCGGCATTGTTGTTTATCCTTCCGAAGAGGTATTTTCAGAGGCCGGATAGATTTTTTATAGGCAGAAATCCAATATGTACCTATGGACATCCTTGATTATGTGCAGAAGCAGTCTGCTATTCTTGTCATGGGCCCGCCTCGCAGCGAGAAATCGCTTTTTGTCAGGCAGATGGTTGTCGAGGGCTTTAGGCGGGGCGAAAAGGCTGTTTACATTCTTACGAACAATTTTCCTGAAGACATCATAGCAGAACTCGGAAAAGGCATCGGCAGCTTTCATATAGAGAAGGGCATGATGCGCATTATAGACTGCTACACAAATTTCGTTGGCGTTCCGAGGCCGGATAACGACGTAACTACTGTCGTATCCTCCCCGGCGGCGCTCAACGAGATAAGCATCGCTCTGGCGAAGTCCATAAAAGACATAAGCCCCGCTTTCGTGGTCGTGGATTCTGCAAGCACGATTTTGCTGCAAAGCCCGCACCTGTATGAAAAATTTTTCCAGGTTATAATAGGCAAGATGAGAAGCTACTCTATAAAATCCGTTTTGCTGCTTGAAGAGGGGATCCACAGCGAAAAGGAAAAAGCCGTTCTGGAATCCCTGACATCCATGACACTCAGGTTTATAGAAGAGGGCAGGGAAAAATATGTGGAAATAAGGGGCATGGGTTCCGAACAACGTAGCGCTTACGAAGTCCGCGACGGAAAATTAACGTTTATGCAACTGGCATAGGTGAGCAGATGGTTTCAGTACTTTCGCTGGTTTTTGATTTCACGTCAATGATAGTGCTTTCAGTTTCTTCGGCCTTTATTGTTTACATGTTGTACAGGCATTTTAGGGGCATCAAAATACCGCATTTCTGGATTTATTTTTTGGTGGGGTTCTTTTTGCTTTCAATTCACAGCTTTCTTGCAAATGCGTTTCCTGAGGAGCCTTATCTTACATTCAGCATGCTACTTAAGCTCGTTGCAAACGCGCTGATATTTCTGGCCATTTATTCCCTGTACAAAAGATTAGCTCCGGCACCTCTTTAGATTGTATCCAATCAACAAATGATGGTCGGTGTGAGGAGTATGGTGTGTTCACCATACTCCTAACGTTTGACCTATATGCCAACAGGCATATAGGTCTACACCGACCATCATACTCAGAATGGACACAATTCCTCTTTAAATTTTTAAACAACATAACTATAGAATGGTTGGCATGGTACTGCATCTTCTCCCGGACAAGTCGACAGTCCTTGTCATAGGACCGCCGCGCAGCGAGAAGTCGATTCTGGCAAACCAGTTCCTCGTTGATGGCATAAAGAAAAACGAAGGCGTAGTCTATTTCATCACAAATAACTTCCCGGAAAACGTCCTCGGCTCTGTTTTAAGCGCCTTTGACAAGGCTGCTATGACAATCATAGACTGCTACAGCACATACGCCGGCATTTCAAAGCCGAGCGAAGAATTTATAATCCGTACCTCAGGCCCGTACGCACTAAATGAGATAAGCATAGCGCTCACAAAAGCCATGAAGTCCATGAAGCCGCCTATAAGGATAGTCTTCGATTCCTTGTCAACGCTTCTTTTGCACAACAAGCCTAACGAGATGGAGGAATTTCTGGAGATAAACATAGGCAAAATGAAGTCAAGAGGAGCGACAGCTCTGCTCATGGTCGAGGAAGGGGTTCATGATTCAAAGCAGTTGTCTTTGCTGGAGTCGCTGACCGACGCCACGCTTAAATTCAGCAGGGACGAAAAGTCAATGGTTCTCAGCACGGTTGGTGAAGACAAGAAAATAAAGTATAAATTGGACAAAAATGAAATAATGGTAGATGATTCATGACACTGATAATAGTAGAATTTGTTTCAATGTTCTTCCTTATTTTAAGTTTGCTGCTGCTGTCGGCCGTCTTGTTAAAGCATTTCCGCGGTATGGCGCTGCCTGCCCACTGGGTCTACTATCTTGGAGCTTTTGCGCTGATAGCGATAAGCACCGCATTTACAAGATTGTTAAATGCGGATTTCAGTTCTGTGGACGTATGGCTGAGGTTTGCCGCAAACCTATCCATTCTGCTGGGCTCTTATGAAATCTTCAGGCATTACGAGTCCAGGATTTCTTCTAAGCTGAAGAAAGCAAAGCCATTAAAGAAGAGAAGAAAACGGTAAACAGGAAGTGGAATTACAGTAGTCGCATAACAGAAAATTTAGTGGCATGACTATCTTAGCAACAATGAATATCTTGGATAAAAGAATCAGATAATTATCATAGTAGATGGAACAATTATCTATTTTCAACTTCTTAGAAAATAGGATTTACTTTTTTAGTTTTTTAAGAAATTTTTCCATGTCCTTAGCGGCTTTTCTAATATTTCCTTTTCTTTTTCATGGGTTATTCCTCTTAATTACTGAACCCTGCCAGTGCACGAAGCTGAGTCGCGGATGCCTGCTATCGTTGTTGTGTTGTAGATGACCGTTACAGTCACGCTGAACGGGTCGCCTGCAGCCTTTGTCGTCGGGTCGGCTGTTCCGTCTATTGTGGCTTTTTTGCCGGCCCCCACAGGGTTTGCCGGGTTTAGTGTTAATGCGCCCAAGTCCGTAGTATCAACAACCAAGTTAGTTATGGAAACGTCTTCCCTTCCATTCAGTACTTCTATAACATAATCCGTCGTGTTCATCTTCTGGTTCTGCCAGACAAAGTACTGGAACCCCGTGCACTTGGCCGAGGTATAGCTTGCCGGGTTCAGAACGCCTGACGCGTACAGCGCCGCGCCGACAACAACAATCACAAGCAGCGCCCAGCCGTACGTCATTAAATATTCTATCGCGCCCTGTCCCTTCATGAGAAATCTCCTTTTTAATTTTATTACTAAAGGTGGTATATAAAGGTTGTTACATGGTGTTGCCCAAAAAGAAACCCATTGGCAGAGACAAGAGGTTTCTTTTACAGCATCAAAGCCCGCTGAAAATTCCCGAGACAAACGAACGCACAAGAATGAATACAGCGAATGACAATACCAGAAGAACCGGGACGTATTTTACGCCTTCCTTTTCCCGTCAAATTCCGGAGTGACTGCCAAAGTTCCTCTGGCTATGTTTATGCCCTGTATGCCTGTTTCGGCCAGATTGAACTGGCTCATTTGCCTAGTCAGGACTTCGACAAGAAACGTGGAGATTCCAAAAAGCAGCGGCGCGCCGAAACCGGCTGCAAAAAATATGAATATCCCGTACATCAGAACGTTTGCCTGAACCTCCCCCTTGACGAGTTTGGTGTTTTGTATATCCTCGGCCGTTTGTTCCAGCAAATCGCTTAATTCGCCGCCTGATTCAATGCCCTCGACTATGAGCCGCACTGTCCTGTCCAGTACTTCGGATTTGATTCTTCTCGGTATTTCAAGCAGGGCGTATTTTATTTCCTTGCCGGAAAGGACTTGTTTTCCGGCTTTGGAAAGCTCCTTCTCCAGCGGCCCGAATTCCGGCCGGGCAGCCATCAGCAGCGCTCTTTCCGTTGTGATGCCGGCTTTCATGTTCATTGACATCAGAAGAAGCGCGTCCGGCAGTATGTTTTCCACAAATTTGCCTTTGGAATCCGCTGAAAAAGAAAGCCAGAAGTAGACGGTAATCTCAAACAGGAAGTAGCTTGTGAAAAACAAGACCATGAACGTATCTGCCGCCATCGAAAACAATATCATCGCATTAAAAGCTGTCGCCAACGCTACGCCAAGACCAAAAAGCATGATAAAACCGATGAATTTTGCCGGGTCTACCTTGGCGTCTATATACCTCAGCAAATCTTCATAGTTGTGCCTTATTCGCCTTGGAAGAATCTTCGCAACATAATCGTACATAAGCATCACACCGTTCAGACAATATTCGGTCTTCTGGATTTTATGAGCCCCAGGAACATGAACTGGAATATCACAAGAAAGGCGAGTATGAACCAGAACGTCGACTCGGAGAAGGACGCTCCTGAGAAAGACGACAAAACCATTAGAAATGTTATGCCCATCGACGGTATTATCACGGCTATCATCATGTAAACAAGCGTCAACGGATTCAGCTGGGAACCATAACGCCTTATGGCTATTTTCTGTTCCGATGAAATGTTGTCTATTATGCTCTTCAGTATCGAGCCGACATCGCTGCCGGATTTGATGCCCGAAAATACCTTGAACGAGTCGGGTGCGAACTCGCCCAGCATCACCGCGATCCGGCGGAGGTGCACCGGGTTGAAGGCCGCGGAACACCACTAATGGGCCTCGGCGGACTCGGATGCGATCTTCGGGATCACGGCTCCATGACCTCCATAAATAAGAAATACGGACACTGGAAAGCTTATCGACATGGCCTTTTCTGTTCCTAGTGACAACATGAGGATCGTCATCGGCATGAAAACCAATAGGAATGTAAACAAAGACGTGAATATAGCGATGCTTATGTACTCCAGCTCGTCAAGATTGAAGCCGCCCTGCATCAGTTCAAGCCTTAGCGTCGGCGAAATTTTTGATATCGGCTCTGCCAGCCCGTAAAACCTCTTTGCAACTACCTTTGCCCTGTTCACAGGCAACGGGCAGAATGGAATCCGCATGCTATTAATTGAAATGGCGGGCATATAAAATTAAAATTTTGATGTGTTAATTAAAGTCCTAAAGTGCGGAGTCAAGAAAAACTAAGTTCTGAAATGCATATCCATCCCAGAAATTCATTTTCAGTCTTCCCCTATCTTATCCATCGCCTTTTTAGGATCGGCATAATATTCCGAGACAATTTTGCCCACGCTGTTTATTTCATTGACCTTGTTTTTCACCATCCAGTCAAGGATTTTCATCTTGTCGCTCATGTCGTTTATGATGTCCTTCGTGCTCATGGCCGTGTGCATTTTCAGCGTATCAAAAACCCGCACGCACTCGTCATGCGCGACTATCTCGCCGCTGGGTTTTGAACGGTAAAGAACGTTGGGCTTGAGTATTATTTTTTCCCCGCTTTCGCCTGTCGGCAGTATCTCCGCCAGCTGGTAGAGCCTTCTTATGCCTTTGCGTCTGTCGCGGTACTGGACGGCTACGACGTGCAGTGCCTCCATCATCACCTCGGGCAGGTTTATCGGCGGGTTGGTCATCCTTCTTAATACCTGGTCTACCGTGTCCGCATGTAGCGTGGCATAGACGCTGTGCCCTGTGAGCATCGCTTCGAAAAGCACTTCAGCCTGGTCCGCCTTTCTTATCTCGCCGACAACTATTCTATCCGGCCGCATTCTTAGTGAGTTTACCATCAAGTCAAGCATATCCACGTTGCCTCTTCCCTCCGGATTAGGCTGCCTCGTCGTTAACGGTATCCAGTGAAGAAAATCCGGTAATTGAAGTTCCCGCGTATCCTCTATCGAGATTATTCTGTGATTTGGCTGAATAAACGGCATCAGTGAATTTAGAAGCGACGTTTTTCCTGAAGACGTGCCGCCGGCAATTATCATGTTTAGTTCGTATTGAATGCAAAGCCACAGAAATGCAGCCGACTCGGGATTTAGCGTCCTGTTCTCGATAAAATCCGTTATAGTCCACGGCTTTCTTGCAAACTTCCGTATAGTCAGAGTATTCCCTTTTGTCGAAACCGGAAAAAGCGTTGCGTTAGCCCGGTCGCCTGTAACAAGATGCGCATCCAGCAGCGGTTCCAGCGTAGTTATCTGCCTTCCAACACGCCTGGCAATGATGCTGGAATAGTTCTGTATCTGCTTCTCGTCTTTCAGGCTTATGTTTGTCTTGAGCCACCCGAAATTCTTGTGGTAAACCCAGACAGGCTCCTTTGCCGAATTTATGGCTATCTCTTCTAAATCCGGGTCGGCCAGGAGAATTTCCAACTCTCCGAGCCCTACCATTTCATAGATCAGGGAATTTATCAGCAGCCCCTTGGTCTTTTCATCCAGCCCAGGGATTTTTTTGTTTATTATCAGCTCGGCCCTTTTTTTGAAATCGTTTTTGATCTTCGTTATGGCAGAAGAATCAAAGATTTCTTCCATGCCTATCTTTGAGTCCTTAAGCAAATCCTCTCTCATAGAATCCATCAGCGCGATGCTCGCCTTGCTCATTTCAGGCGAAGCAACCTTGTACAATGAAACAAAATCCTCGCCGCCGACTATCCTGACCTGCATCTTTGTGTCGTCTAGTTGTATATTGTAAGTTTTCAGGATCATCTGTGACACCTGTTTAGAATATTTGCCTGCCTTATCCAATTACTCTTCCGTGATGGTCTTTTTCCTCATCTCTGGTTTGCCCATCGCCGGGTAGTGCAGCTCTATCAAGCCGTGATTTTCCAGGATCTTGGCCCATTCCTCTATCCGGGCTTCGAAAACCCCAAACCTTTTTGCGGCGTCTGATATTTTGATTTTGCCGTTTTTCATTACAAGCTCGAACAAATCGTCGATGGGCGTTTTTGTTTCGCCGTTGCCCTCGGTTACTGCATCCTTGATTTGCTCAATGAAATCTTCCTTTTCCGTTTTTTTCCCTGTTTCTTTGTCGTCTTCAACCAAATCCTCCAATGCCGCTTTCTGGATTAGTTCTGCGTTTTCTTTAACCGTTCTGTGAAGCGGCATGAGAAGCCTTTCACGTATGTCTTTCTTCAGCCTTGTCCTGTCTACAGGTATGCTCCTTATAAGCTCCTTGTGCTTTTCTATCAAAAAATTCCTGTCAGCTTCGAGTTCGTTTTTCTCTTTCTGCACCTTTCCCATGACGTCTTTCAGTACCTTGAAAGAGTCTCCAAGGTCGCGTATCTGCTCTTTCGTTCTTTGCTTCAGCTCTTTCACGTCCTGGTCCAGCTGGTTTTCCAGCTCCTCTATCCGCTTTTCCAGCTCTTTGACCTTGTCTTCCCTGTCAGATTTTTTTGCAAACATATACCCCACACTTCGTGTGTCGTATCCCATGTTATATTTATGGCATTACGCCACCCTTACAGCATCTATCCTGCTGATGTTATATTCTCCGGCTGTGATATTTATACTTTGGTCGTTCAACGTTACGTAATTACTGCTCTGGCTAAAGAAAACGCTTGTTTTGACAAATGCCACGATGCTGTTCGTGTTGTTTATAACTAGCCTGCTATTCTCGCTTCCGCCTATGTAAATTTCTATGTTGCCCCCAGGAACCTTTATTGACAGCCTTGACGCAGAAGTTCTGCTCAGATTTTTCGAATCCGTGAAATCCGTCCCGGTTAAACCGCCAACGGTCACGTCAAAAGCTATGCCATTAGGATCTTCGTTTGTCGTGTTCCATGAAACAGGCGTCGCGCCTGTCCTGTTGATTGTTATGTTAATGCTGTACCTTGCCACGGTGCTTGCATTAGTCACTTCAATCGTTTCGTTCCCAAATCCTCTGGGATGATAGTATATGGCTTGTGACGGCATCATTCTGAGCCCCAGATTAGGTGCAATGTTCAGACGCAAAAAAAAGTCAGACCTCGCTTCAGCGAAGTTCTTGAAACTATTGATATTCTCCGGGAAACTTTTCGCGTTTGAGTTTGGCAGGTCCTCGATGAATACAACGGCGTTACTTGTTGTTCTCACATTTACAGCCTTGTCTAGAATTGTATGAAGCCCGTTTTCATATGACTTTATCTCGTCAATTATCCTGTCCGTCACGCCCATGCGCAGAACACTTGCAGAGCTTTCAAAATTTGATCGGAATAGAAGAAATGTAAAGCCGAGCAGTGTCAGTGACAGCAAAAGCACGATTACGCTGAAAAACATCCCCTTCATTTTCATCTGAACGACACCTTGTATTCGGCAACATAAAAGTTTGTTGCCGCATTTCCTGCAAAAACCCGTTTCCCTGAAATGAACTTATCCCGTATATCGCTGTTTATCTGTATCTGGTCTAAAAGGTCTCCATTTGTGCTGAATTTCTTTATTACTGCGCTTACGTTGGTGTTGAAAGGCAGGATTAAAGAAATATTTCCTTCAATCGCGGCTTTATCAAAAGTATCCAGGACGTTCTCGTAGTCCAGTGAGGCAAAAATATCGCTGCCAATCCTCCTGAGCTGTATCTG
Source organism: Candidatus Aenigmatarchaeota archaeon (assembly GCA_016180945.1). Classification (GTDB taxonomy): domain Archaea; phylum Aenigmatarchaeota; class Aenigmatarchaeia; order GW2011-AR5; family GW2011-AR5; genus JACPAG01. Next base: position 199,675 of record JACPAG010000002.1, read on the forward strand.
GTTTAATGAATTGTCAGGCAAAATAAAAAAGCCTGTGGAAATAGCGATAATCGAGAGCATTATAACTAATCCTACAGTCATGTCCAGCGTAAACACAAAGCCCTTATTCCTATTGCTTTGTTGCAAAAGAAACCTATTGGCATGAAAATCATACCAATAGGTCACCCGTCGGTGGATATCACATTGATATCCACCACTTTTGCAACAAAGCTTATTTCCACAGCGTGAATTCAACTGTATCAGCCCCGTTATAGGATGCTATCCTTCTCACCGTTACCGTTTTTTCTCCGCCGGGCAGCAGGCCCTTTTCAGTGCCATTTCTGACCAGTCTGAAATAAAATTCGTATTCGCTGGTGCCAAGCAGTTTTTTTGCAGTTTGATAGTCCAGATTAGTGAAAGCTGAAAGCTTTTTTCCATCCAAAACCCTGTCAGAAGAGGAAAGCCCGATAGATATAGCCGAAACCGGATTGTCTTCCCAGTTTGCTGGATAGCCCGCAGACCTGACAAGCATATCCGAAATCTTAACAGCTCCAAGCTCCATATCATGCAATTGCTTATTGCTTGCAAATTTGTCAAAGGTATTGTCAATAGCCCCTCCAAGATAGATTACAAGAATAGACAGCACGGTAATCGCCAGCAGCAGATCGGACATTATTATCTGGCCTTTAGACAATGATATCACCATTCTTGTTCTGTATAAGGATATTTCCTGCGGTGATGTTAAACACCGCAGAACCGTTCATAGTGAGATTGCAGCATGCAACGCACAGGACGCTGCCCGAAACAATAACGCCGTGGCTGACGTTAAGGTTGCGCCCTGTTTTTATTGCGCTTTTTGTGCCGTTTCCCAGAAGAAAGACGTTCTGCACCTCGTTGGAAAATGCCTCGCACGCCACGCGGCTTTCAAGGAAGTTTTCAAGATTCTCTTTGTCTTTCTGCTTGGCAAGCATAAACTGCGTCATCAGGAGAAGGACAAGGAAAACTATAGAAATCGCGAAAATTATTTCAAAAGAGGACTGGGCCTTAATCCAAATCACCTATGGCAATTCCCCTAATCTCGTTGCTGACAGAAGAGCTGTACAAAACCGGTAACCCAAAGATTCCTGAGCCGTTGTTGAAATAAACATATATGTTGTTTGTATTCGCCCTGTTCAGCCCTGCGGCTATATCCAAGTCGCCATCGTTGTCTATATCCCCAAGAGCTAAATCGTTAATATTGTTTGTTGGACCCGAATAAGTAGTGGGAGCCCCCAATCCGCCTGTCCCATTATTGAAGAAGACCCTTATCTCATTATTGTTAGTGCCTGCAACTGCATCAGTATCATTATCCCCGTCTATATCTCCTAAGTCTAATGCTTCCACGCCGCCGACGAGACTTGCGGACTCGTAATACTCCGTCAGATTCGCCGTCCCGTTATTCTTGAAAACCCTGACCCTGTTGTCGCCGTGCCCCGAAACGATGTCAAAGTCGCCGTCCCTGTCTATATCAGCTGATTTCAATATCTTGACTGCCGAACCCGTTGCAAGGCTGTTAATCCATGCAAAGCCGCCGCTTCCGTTGCCCTTGTATATCCTAATCCTGTTATTGTTTATGCCCGCAACGATATCCATGTTTGTATCGTTGGTCATGTTTGCAAATATAACATAATTGACAGTATCACCTGCATTAGAATCAACTGTTGTCTCTATCCAGCTTGCGCTGTTTCTGTAATGAAATATTTTGTTTCCTGTTGTTCCTGCTATGATATCCTTATCCCCGTCGTTGTCAGAATCGTCTGCAGCAACTGTTGCAGCATCGTTGTTCGTATCCGAATCTACTGTTGTCTGCATCCAAGAGCCGTTATACGTGAACAGTATAACCTGATTAGCGGTTGTGCCTAAAACAAAATCGTTGTCGCCGTCATTGTCTATGTCGCTGACAACTATTCTGCGGCCGTTGCCTGAAACGTTGAATATGAACGCAGGCTCAAATGTTCCGACCCCGTTATTGGAAAATATCTGAACGTTGCTGGTGCCAAGCTTGTTTATGCTGGCAACAAAATCAAGGTCATTTTTTATTATCACGGTTGCTGTATCCGTCACATTTATGTTGTTGGCCGTGTCGTTTGCGTAGAACCTGAATCCCAAAACCTTCCCTTCGCAGCTGTTGGGGGTTATTTTGCTTGTATTGGTCCAGTTATCCACAAGAAAAGCGTTGTCAGCCTCGTTGCTCCATGAAGTGCATCCCGAACTGATGTTGGACGAAAAAATAAATTTATCCAGCGCTATGTCATCCCGCCACTGGGAATAAAATTGTATTGACTGGTTTGTATTCAGCGAGCTTACATTTGAACCGGCAGTCAGCCACATAGGCGGCGTTGCCAAAATCGTTACAATAAGCGTTGCAATCCCTTCAAAGTCTTTGTTGAAAACCTTTATGCTTCCTGAACGTGTGCCCGCTGTTTTTGTGGCAGGTATGGTGACATTTGCCGTGAACAGGGAAGAGTCGCCCCCGGATAACGTGCTTGCGGGTTGCGCCAGGTTGACAATATCAATAATTTCCGCTGTCCTGTTGGCCGTCAGGTTTTCTACAGGAAAATTAGCTTCGTTGGTCACGTTCAGCACAGATAAGTTAGAATCGCCGGGCTTAAGGTTCATGACAAGTGTTTTCGGATTTAATGACAGAATCGTCCCTATTATAGCCTTGCCAGCGCTGGAGATTATTATCGGTATCACGTATCTGCCGGACTGTTTCGGCAAAACGCCAGTAACATTAGCTAATGTGAATGCTATCGCGTCGCCGGCGTCATTGCCTATTGACAACCGCAGCCTTACAGCATTCCCAGCCAGCGTGGAGTTCTGGACGCTGTCCGGGATATTTATAGTAACGGTAGTCCTTCCTCCTCCGAGTTTATACAGCCTGTCGGCTGCCTCAGCAATCGACTCTACAGCCTCCTTTGCCTGCGATGTCCGTATAGAAATATTGGACGTCTGAAGGGAGTAAGCAAATATGCCTGCCAGAAAAGTCAGCAATACCCCTAACAGAATCATGTATTCCAGAGCTGCCTGCGCTTTCATAAGATTAATTTGTCTAAGCCATATATATAAAATGGCTATCGACTTTGCGAAGCAAAGGGGATGATTATGAAATTAAAGACGGCTTTATTCGCGGGGCGTTTTCAGCCCTTACATAAAGGGCATGTAAATGCAATAAAGAACCTGTTCGGTAAATACCAAAAGGTTGTGATAGTGATTGGAAGTGTAAACAAAAAGGGCACGGAAAACCCGTTCACCTTTCAGGAAAGAAAAACTATGATAGACGCATCATTTAAAAAATACAAGAATCGTTACAAAATTATCGGTGTGCCTGACGTTGAAAGTGATAGGAAATGGAAAAATGAAATAACAGGAAAGGTAAAATTCGATGTCATTGTTACAGGTAATAGATGGACAGCGAAATGCTTTTCCGGTTACAGGATTATCAAGCCGAAAATGCTTAACCCCGCAAAGTACAACGCCACAAGGATAAGAGAATTAATTAAAACTGGAAGGGGATGGCAGAATCTTGTTCCGAAAGAAATTGTTCCTATCATCAATAAACACAAGGCCGCTGTCTTCAGGCAATCACTTACCTGATTACCTCAGGTATCTTCTCTATAACATCTGTCGCAAGCAGAGACTGTTTCTTTTCTTTTGTCGCTAAATCGCCTGCAACGCCACTAATGTAAGCTGCTGCACAGGCAGAATCGAATGGATTTATTTTTTGCGCCATCAATGAACCGCAAACACCAGCTAGTACGTCCCCTGTACCCGCTTTTGTCATAAAAACATTGCCTGTTTTGTTTATTGCCGTTTTATTCCCGTCCGAAATGATATCCGCATGCCCTTTCAGAAGTATTGTGCAATGGAGACCAGATGCTGCAGCCTTAACAGATTTTGACCTCGCTTTAACCTCTATCGATACTTTTTTTCCTGTCAACGCATAAAATTCTCCCGCATGAGGCGTGATAATAAAATTATTTCTTATAGATTTCTTGTTTCCAGCCACAGCATGAATTGCGTCAGCGTCTATTACAGCAGGAAGGCTGTTTTCTCTTAAAAATTGAATTACTGCTTTTATCGTCTCCTTGTGTCTGCCCAAGCCATTCCCTATTACAATAGCGTCCATTCCTTTGGTTAATTTTTTTAACTCGCCAAGATGCTTTCTCGCTAAAAAATCCCCCTTTAACGGATACGTTATAAGATTCAGATTTTTTGCAGCGATGTCAGCCGCCCGTTCAGGCGCAGCTACTGTTACTAAATCGCAACCTGCCCTTAATGCAGCCAGTCCTGCTAAGAAAGGCGCGCCTGTATATAATTTGCTGCCGCCTATGACCAGCAGCTTTCCAAAATCTCCTTTGCGGCTCCATGCCTTTCTTTTTTTATAGACCCTTTTGAGAATGCTGGATGTAACAAACATAGGTATGACCAAAGTTAGCATTTTTTACTCTGCAATTCCTTTTACCTTACCAGTTATATTTTCAACAAGCTGGCACGCCCTGCAAATGCCGCCTGTAGCTGCCTCGCCGCAGATTTTGCACCTGTCCAGAACCTTCTGGATTGGGATTCCAGAACCAATTGCCGGACTTATTTTATCATAGAAGCTGATTATCTGGTGCTTCGTGCCGGCGTACCGTTCTTCCGTGTCGTTTATTATCTTTTGCACGTCGCGGCGTACATTGTTTAGCGAATGCGGGCATTCGCCGTCGTAATAAGGAATGCTGTTAAGAATGGCGTACAGCTTGACCTCTTTTTCCGGTATGTCTCTCAGTGGCTTTATGCGCGGAAGTAGTTTTTCATCGCCTACCGAAGGCGGCTTTGCGCCGAGACGCCTGAATTTTGAAAGGTCGCCGCGGAATATATTCATTAGGATGGACTGAACCTCGTCGTCCATATTATGCGCGACAGCCATCTTATCAGCCCCCAGTTCCCGCGCTTTCTTATTAAGCAGGTATCTGCGGAAAACGCCGCAATGCGTGCAGAAATTGTCCGTCTTTATATCGTCCAAACGGAACCCTAATTTATCCTTGAACGAAACTGTGTGGTGCTCCACGCTTATCGACTTGCAGAATTCTTCTGCTTTTCTGATGCTTTCATCTCTATAGCCGCTTATCCCCTCGTCGACAGATATCGCAGAAATATCAATATCGCCAAAAAACTTTTTCATGAGGTATAGAAGTGTAGACGAATCCTTGCCGCCTGAAACGCCTACAGCTATCTTTTCTCCTTTGCCGATAAGTGAATTTTCAGAAACGGTTTTTAAAAATCTCTTTTCTATCTGGTTGATAAAACAGTTTTTGCAGTAATATCGGCCTTCGTAACGGCGGAAATAAATTGCATTGCCGCCACATGAACAGTTAATAAATTTCACCCTCCGGATATGACCTTTATCAGTTCCAGCCTGTCGTTTTCTTTTAGTTTTTCGTTTTCATGGATTATTTCGTTGTTTCGTTTGACAAGAAATATTTCGGGACTTAGCTTAAGCTGTTTCAGAGAATCTATTACAGTAGAATCATCGTTAATCTCTATCTCTTTACCATCAATAGTGACCCTCATCTTTATCACATTTAAAATAGTTAAGAAAAATATTAAAGTGGTTTTAAAGGAGTTTTTGATAGACCTTTTGTCCATAAAGCCGGCGTCGCATAAAGGCACAAGTGCCGTGAATCCTGGTATTGCGCCAGTCTCGAATGATTTTCTTTAAGAAAGAAAATCAAGTAAGAAAAACGGGAGAACTGGTGTCCTCTGGACTTGCAGGTTCAAAAAGGCTTTTCTTTTTGAAGAAGACAAAAAAGGAAAGACTGGAACTTCCTGCCGCCGGCGCTTATTCTTTTTAATAATTTTGTAAGGGAAGTGGGTTGATACAAGAAGGATTTTTAAATCCTTCTGTATCGAAGAACCAAAAGGTTCTTCGTATAAGGGGAAACCGCAGGTTTACCCTTATGCCGGCTTGGCAGAACCTGGCAAAATAGCATCTTCGTAAAGAATGCTAGGCAAGTGCGCACGCCTTGAGCCAAGAAAAGAAAGCGTGTTGGACTCCGTCCAATGCAGGTTCAAAACAGCCTTTTCTTTAAGAAAGAAAAGCCTGGGGAAAAGAAATGGTTGGGAACTTCCTGCAGCCGGCGCTAATTAAGTTAAAAGAATAGGTATGGAAATCTACATTGTAAGGCACGGAGAGTCTGTAGCAAATGACGAATGGAGACTTCCTACACGTGATACACCACTAACCGAACGAGGGGTAAAACAAGCACAAACTATTACCGAATATCTTGCAGGGCGCGTGGAATTAATATATTCAAGCCCGCTTACAAGGGCATACCAGACTGCTGAAATAATAGGGAACGGGTTAGGTTGTCCTGTAGTGAAGATGTGGGACCTAAGAGACATGGGTTATGGAGAGCTTGCAGGAAGGGAATATTTTGATAAACGCGCACGGAGGGCACTCCGAAAAGCGGGTCCAGAAAATCCAAAATATAGAATACGCGGGGGCGGAAGTTTTCAGGGCCTGCAAAGACGGTCTGATAGGGCACTTCAAAGAATTCTAAAATCCGGAAAAAATTCAGTTGCTTCTGTTTCACACCTCGAAACCAACAGAATTTTGATTGCAAGACTGCTTGGAAGGGGTCTTGAAGACATTCATGACGTAGAACAGCCGAATGATTTAGTTTACTTGTTTGATACGGCTACAAATTCTCTACAAAATATAATGGATGGTAATGTCGAAGATGGGCTGTGGTAAAGGGAATAGAATGCTACCGACGCTTTATTTTTAGTTATTTATGCCGGCGTTTTTATCGTAATTCCCCCGTAATTTTCGCTATTTTTGTTTACCAAAATCTTTATTAATGGGTAAAACAAAACAATTGCAGGTGAATATATGGTAGTTCAGGATATAGGATTGGTGCTGTCAAACCTTACAGCGCAGACAGTTAATTTCATACCTAGTCTTGTAGGGGCCGTAATCTTGCTTGTTATAGGTCTGGTCCTTGGCAAGGTTATCGGCAGGATAGTGTATGAAGTGCTGGACAGACTAAAACTGGACTTCTACATAACAGAGACGAAGAAACCGCTGGTAAGCGCCGAAGGCTTGTTCGCAGCCATTTCGAGATGGTGGATATATCTGGCCTTCATTACAGCAGCGGTCGGTGTCCTGCAGATAGCAGAACTGATACAGTGGATGCGGGAAATCCTGGGATTCGTGCCTAAAATTATAGGCGCTTCAGTCATCCTTGTGGTCGGCTATGTATTGGCAGAGTACATCCGCGGGCATATCGGTTCGCCTGGCAAAGCATATGCACTGCTGACAGGAAAGGTGTTGTTCTTTTTTGTCATGTACGTGGCAATTGCCTTGGCATTACCGATACTCGGCGTATCAGCAACCCTGGTGAATAACATATTGCTGGTAATCATCGGCTCTGTCGGCTTGGGCGTTGCGATAGCGCTTGGCCTTGGCCTGAAGGACGCAGTGTCAGACCTGTCCAGAAGATGGGTTAAGAAAGTGAGGGTTTAGGAATTTTTTATTTTCCATTTGATTTTTATTTCTATTTAGAACTTGGATTGCTTAGGTAATGATATTTATAAAGAAATTTGCGCTTGATTTCAAAATGATATGCTCTGATATAGCAGACTTCTGACGAAGTCTGCAGATTGCATAAATTGAAATTTATGCAATATAACCCCTGACTAAAGTCAGGGGTTTCCTTGAGCATGGCATCCCAACATTGTTTGTGTATTATCTACCGACTAAAGTCGATAGTTTTAAACGATGTTGAGGATAACAAATAAAGGAAGGTATATGGAGAACTTCATAGAACTCTTCTACATTGAAAAGGGTCATGCATAGGTACGAAGGCAGAACAGATATCAGGCGGATGGTTTTGTCTTCAAAGACCCGCAGAACAAGCCCGGTGCAGTAGAAGGAATAATTAGGGTGCTTTAATGCGATGGCCGGGATTGCTTCGAAGAGCAAAGCTCTTCGAGCTCTCGAAGATGTTTTTGGAAACATCTTCGCAGATGAACCCGGAGGGTTCAAATCCAATATGCGATGGCCGGGATTTGAACCCGGGTCTCGTCCGTGGCAGGGTTCCACTTTTCATACGTGTCCTACCAACTAGACTACCATCGCTGAGTAGGCAGATATGCAGCCACCAGAAGAAAAAAAGTGCATATCCATTATGAACTGTTTTATAAGGGGAACAGCATTCTTACCTTACTTCAGTAATTCGATTCGTGACATAAATATTTAAGTCCTCAAAATGTAATGTTAACTGATAGCTGTGTTGTTTAGAAGAAAAGAGTCAACTGATATTAACGAAATAAAAGAAGCTATGCTGCCAGACGAACCGGCGCACATCCAGGAACCGAGGACGGTTTCTGCGCCGACATCTGCCCCGCTTTTCGTCAAGGTCGACAAATACAGGGAGATTCTTTCGGGTATCCAGGAAATGAAGATTTTTGTTTCCGGCACAAGGCAGCTCTTCAACGTTCTCCACGAGCTGGAGACCGTGAGAACAGATGCCATAAATATCATGCGCGCCACAATCCAGCGTCTTGAGAAAAGTATAGTGGAAATTGATTCCGAACTTCTAAGGCCTCGCGGCGTTGGCGTCAGTGACGTAGTCCAAGGCAACGTGGAAGCCCAGCACCTGGAAGATTCGCTGACAGAACTGCAAACGCAGCTTGCAGGCTTGAGGAAAGAACTGCAGGAACTCAAGTAAGCCCTTTTTCGAAACAGGCTGACGCACAGCAGTGCGTCAAGTTTCGTTGCGTCAATGTATTCAAAAATCGCTTGCGGAAATCCTCAAAGAGCGTAGCTCTTTGAGACGCCAAAGAACTAATTCTTTTTAATATTTTACATAAGGGAAATGAGATTAGAAAGAGAGAAACCGTAGGTTTCTACTCTTCTGCGGGAGTGGCCGAGCCTGGTCAAAGGCGCAAGTTCATGTCTTGAGTCTTGATAAGATATGAAAGCGATACTCAAGAACGTCCCATAGATATTATGGCACTCGACTTTTTGCAGAGCAAAAAGGGGAGATATCTTGTCGGTTAGTCCGTTCGCAGGTTCGAATCCTGCCTCCCGCATTTCTATTTATTTACAATTAAAACTTTCCTTTGAATAGAAATACTGGTATCAATGTTCAAGCCTGATGTTTTCGTTACCTTTCTTGCCGGGGGGTTACTTATTATAGCTGTTATGGCTTTGTTTTCCGGTTTCCTGCAGCCAACGGAAGAAGCAGTAAAAAAAGTTACCACTAAATCGCTCACGTTCAGCACAAATTTCTCGATAAGCAACCTGAAGGAGAGCAGCGTTATAGAACTGGGAAAGAAAGAGCTTATCAACGGTTTATTGTTTGGCTCCAACTCGCTTGTGTACAATTTAACGCCGAAACCGGCAGACGCAACGCTCTCATTCGATGTCGTCAGGACAAACGTGTATGCGCCTCTTACAATAGCAGCAAACGGCAAGATTTTAGAAAGCAGAAGGCTCGGCATAGGAAAGTACAGCTTTTCCCTTAATGTCAATAATACCCTGATAACAATTGCGCCTGAGAGTTCTTTGTGGAAAATATGGGCGCCTGCGTTGTACGAGCTGGACAACACGAGGATTTATGCAGGCAGCTTTAGGAACGAAACAAAGGAGTTTAATTTCGAGCTCGACCAGATGGATAATTTCCAGTTCGGCAACATCGTAGTCCTGCTCAGCACAAACGAAGGGCGTTTCTTTGTTGAGCTTAATGGCAACGTGATTTATGAGGACACCGCAGTAAGCGGAAAGTCGGTGCCGATAAACAAAACGTTCCTTAAGCGCCAGAATTCTCTCGTCCTGCGCGCAGACAAGAATTCGCGCCTGGCCGGGGATGCAATAGTTTCGCTAACTTATACAGCCGAAGAATGATAGGTATTCTATCTTCAACATTCCTACTTTCTCTATTTAATTTTATCCTACAATAACTATAGAATGGAATATGCGCTCATGAGGAAGCCGTTGACAACCGGCTTGGTAACCGTAGAGCCGGGAGGAAAGCTGATTGTAATAACAGACCTGCATGGCAAATTCTACCTCTTCAAAAAGATTATTGACCAGGCAGACGTTGTTAAAAGCCTCTCCAGAGGGGATTATCTTATAGTGGCTGGAGATTTCATTCACGCATCCGGAGAAAAAGACGGTTCCGTAGAAATATTGGAAATGCTGATATATCTTAAAAACAGGTTCGAAAACAACGTATTCCTGCTTCTTGGCAATCACGAATGGAGCCATATCGCGGGCAAGCCAGTATTCAAAGGTTCTGTGAATCAAACAGCCGAATTCGTTAAGCTGCTGGAAAACCATTACGGCCTCAAAGCAGAAGCGAAGCTGAAAGAATTTGTGTCGCTTTTTGAATCCCTTCCGATAGCGGCCAGAATCGGCAGCTTGCTGATAAGCCATGCAGCGCCCGACCTGAGAGTGACAAGCATGGATGATTTCCGCTATTATAATCCAAGAAAAATTTTATCGCCGGCGGATAAGTTCTACCCGCTTCTCTGGGCCAGGCCCAAAAGCTTCAGCACCGCAGCTGAAGACTCCCCATACATAGACGAAGATGTCGAATTATTCTTGGGCCGTTTAGGCCTGTCTGTAAGCGTAGTCGGCCATACGCCCGTTGACAAATTCTGCAAGATTGGAAAGCAGCTGATAGTCAACTCCCTTGATGGTGCTTATCTCGATATCGATTTGACAAAGAAATACAAGTCTGTCGAAGACCTAGAAGAGACGAAGAGGGTTGTGAAGTAATAATTATTTTAAGGGCTTCGGCATAAGAATGAATATGGGAATGTTTGATTGGTTTCTACCCAAGAAAGGGATAGCGTGCCCAAAATGTGGTCATATAACCATCGATAAGGAGTTTGGGCAACAGGCGTTTCAGGGCAAAGCACTCGAATGCATGCTGCATGTCTATAAAGAGGGTGAACCAATCGAGATAAGTTCTGCCAGTGGGAACTTTTCGATACATGAAGGCTGGATTGAGGCACACGATATCTGCGAGAATTGCGAGAGTTACTTTCAGGTCAAACTGCTTATAAAAGCCGACATCTGGAATGGTTGGGAGTACATGAAAAGAAAGAAAAAGAGAAAAAACGAGTAAAGAAATAGACAAAGCATTGTATGCAGATAACTAACCTCTCCCCCTCCGAGCACGGCATGAATTCTATATTTACAAAATAGAAATATTTAAATACATTAATTTTCTAAATAGTCGTATGGGCACGATAACAATAAATGTAGACGACGAAATTGAGAAAGAATTCCGCAAACTAGCCAACGAGGAGTCAAAAGGCAAGAAAGGGTTTCTGGGGGATGCAATTACAGAAGCCATGAAAAAATGGATACAGGAAAAAGAACAGAAGGAGATTTCAATTAGGGAGATAAAAATACTGAAAAGAGGGTTCAAATTAGGCAAGATTACGTACAAAAAAAGAGAAGAACTCTATGCCGGAAAATAGCTTGATACTTGTTGATTCTAATATTCTTGTATACGCCTACGACATAAACGAGAAAGGGAAAAGACCAAAAGCCCTTAAAATAATCCAAAGCTGCTGGGAAGGGAAGCTAAAATTGTGCGTTTCTGCGCAGAATTTATCAGAGTCCTTTTTTATTTTAACGAATAAAGTTCAGTATCCGCTTTCCGTAGCCGAGGCAGGGGAGAGGGTGCAGGCGATAATTAATTCTTCGAAATGGAAGGTTTTTGACATAACGAAAGAAGCGGTTTCAAACGCAATGGTGTTGTCCAAAAATCACGGAATGGTTTACTGGGACTCACTAATCGCGTCTGTTATGAAACTGAACGGCGTTTCAACGATCTATACTGAAAATACCAAAGATTTTTCAAAATTACCAGGAATAGAAGTTGTCAATCCACTACGATAATACGTTGGCTTACTTCTTTTCCTTAAAATCTTTTTATGGCGGCTTCTTCAAATAACTTATAGCGAACTTGGCAATGATAGATTTGAATATGCAATAGTGTCGAATATGTGGAACCCCATTAATTTCTTCAGAAAGAGTAAGCGAGAAGATGAGATAGCAAAAACGCTTGCTGGACTAAAGGCTGCGCCTGGTGCAGTCGGAAGAGCAGGTAAAGCTGCTGCAAAAACTCCTGCTGCAGCAGGTATTGCTGCCGCCGGCATTGCCGCTGGCACCGCTGTAGCGCCTGGACCAATAATGGCGCCTGCTTATGCGCCGTCAGAAGCGCGCCAAGAAATCATTCATATTGCCGAACGCATAACAGCAAAAGGGCTGCGGGAAAAAAAGTCCGGAGAAGAGATTCTTCATGACATCAACAACGAGGTTGAAAAGCAGTTCAAAAGACAAAAATTCGATATAAAATGGATTAAGGATGAGAACGAATACAGCTCTTTGGTAGGGCAAGGCATGAATTCCGGAGCGGAGCAGGTCGGATATTATGAAAAAAACTTCGGCCGTTACCCAGGCCAGGCCGTAAGAAATCTTGAAAGATTCGGCGCTGCTACTTCTTATGCCGCGCAGAAAACGCCCGTCATCGGCGACATTCTTTACGGAAAAGTAGGGCCGGCCGCAAGGATGGAAAGCCTTCCGCCTGCTGTAAGAAGCGCCATAAATGCAGCACGCATGGAACTGCAGAAAAAGGCGAATAATATTTATGAAGAGAAAATAAAACCGGGGCAGACAGCAACAAAAAAAGAAATGAATGAAATTGGACAAGAAATTGAGCAAGGGGGACAACTGCTTAAAAAGATTGTCGAGAGGCTTAACGAGCTTTCTATAAAGCAAAAGGTAAAAGAAAGTTCCCCAGCAGGGCAGGCAGAAAAAAACAAGGGTGAAGAAGGCGGGAGTCCTTTATAGTAGGGTCTACAGGTGCATAAAGATGGTGGATTTCAACCCTTCTGAGATTACAGACAGGGAAATTCTGTTGGCGCAATACAATAGACTCTATGATTCTTTAGAAAAGAAGACAGAGAAGTTTAGGGAACTTGCGAAGCAGGCTGAAAAAGAAGCCGGAAGAGAAACAGAGCTTATTCTTACAAAAGTAGCCGACGATATCGCCGAGGAAAAAGCCGCTGAATTAGGCGATGAGGGTGCTGCGCCAATTATCAAAAAGTATCTTCATGATGAAGCCCTCCGTCTTGCGTTTTTTTATCAAAGGCAGTACGAACAAGGGATGTCAAGGCTGCTCGGCAGAATAGCGATGTGGCAAAGAAACGTCGCCATGGGCACCATGACCTTCGGCGATGTCTGGCACAATTTCTGGAGCAACATCTGGACGTTTATATTCGGTCCCTGGGTTCTGGGAAGTGCCTTTGTTTTCCTGCAGTTCCTGTTCATAGGCGCTTTTATCACCACAGTTACAGGTTCAAGCCTCTTGTTGTTATGGCTTGCGCCGGTGGCTGGCGGCGCCGGCGTGTTTTTCCTGAATTTCCAGAGCAGCAAAAACCCGATGGACTGGCTGACCCACTTCGTATCCGGTGCCATGATAGCTTACAGTTCGGCCATCTTCTGGGTGGCCATCTTCGCTTCCATCAGCAACTTCCCCGGCGGCACGACGTGGTTCTGGATTGTAACATTCCTTTCCGGCTTATTCATAGGAACGTTTCAATTATACCAGCTCGGCGGCTTCCGCGCAGTGCTGCAGGTAAGCGTCCTGATTCTGCTTTTCGGTTATATTGCCTTAGGCCCTTATCAGGCCGTTTACAGGTCCACCATAGATAAAGTGAAAGAGCCGCTGGCTTTTGCCTTTACGTCTGTCAAGAATGCAGTCAAAGACGTCTGGCTGCTGACGACAAACCCTACAGAATGGTATGCGCGGCAGCAGATAAAGAATGTCCGCTCGGAAAGCCCGCTGGAATTTCCGAAAGGCGTCGAAGTCGTCAGCCTTGACCCGCTTATACCGGGCGTGGGCATACCAGCCGGAGAAGAGTTCAGCGTTGTTGCCGTTATCCAGAATAAAGGCCGCTTGACCGCCAGAGACATCTACATCCGTGCCGAGTGCAACCAGTGGTGCAATGCCAAGGATAATGAATACGAGGTCAGCGGCCTGAAACTAAAGACTATCTCTGGCCAGGAGAAGATAGAAGTGCTAAAACCTGGCGAACAGGACAGGATAACCGTTTCCAAGTTGACCGCCATAAAGTCGGACCGCAGTGCTTTGCAGTTCGCCAAGGTTACTGTGTTTATAAATTACAGCTATTCGACAAATTCAACCCTGCCGGTAAAAATAGCGAAAGAGGCGGAAATAGACCGCATGATAGCCGCTAGGGAAGACGTATTCCGCCCTGTTGTATCAATCGCAACGGCAGACAGCCCTGCGCAACTGTCTTTAAATGTCGGCCCGCAGCCGCTGAAAGCCGGCGACAGCGGCTCACTGCTTATAGCTGTCCTGAACGCAAGGACAGACGGCGATGTCGTTCTCAAGGCAAACGAGAAATTTTTCGTAGACCTGCCGCCTACCATTGGTACTATTGCTGCATCTGACTCATGTAGGAGCGGCACAAGGAGCGTTGTCTGCACAGTTGGTGATGATTCAAAAAAATTCTGCAATTCCATCGACAAAGCCAACTGTGAATTTAACGGATGCACATTTGATGATACGAAAGAAGATGGGAAAAAATGCACAAAGAAACATGACATCATGTGCACTATTCTACCAAAAGAAACAACAAGAACCGTTCTGGGGAAGGTTTTGTTCCCTATTCCAAATTCGATAAAGCTCCCCGGCACTACGTACACGTCTGACGTTCCAGAGCTAAAGATAAAAGGCAGCGAGTTCTCATCCATACTGCCAGTCTTCTGTTCCTTTACGACACAAGCCACCGAAGTCTTCAAGTCCGACAGAATCCGCGCAGAGCTGCCCAGTTACACGTTCGTCACGAAGAAGTCTACGGAAGTTTTGATAACCCAGCCGCTCGGCGTGATAGAAGACGCGCCTAAGATATCCAACATCAAAGTCGAATCAAAAGCAGGCGACACCACCAAAGCCATAGTATCCTGGACGACAAACAAAAAATCAACCGGCGAGATCGGGTACGGGGAAACAAACCAATACGGAAAAACTGCATCTGCCAAGCAGATTAAAGACGCCAAAGAAGATAAGACAGGCATGTTCCATCAGGCCGAATTACAGATAGAAACAGGAAAAACATACCATTATAAAATCGATGTAACGGACGATAACGACAATACAGCGAATTCAGGAGACAGAACATTTGTCGTCGGTGCAGACGGGAAAATTACTGAAGGTTCGACCTTATCTAGCACATCTACCAGTACATCTACAACAAGTTCAACTTCATCAACCTCAACATCCACATCAACAACTACGACGACAGCACCTGTCGCATCCGCCTCCCCGGTTAAATACGCTTTTTTAACCCCGGAATTCTATGGAGGAAACATCGGCGGTCTCGAAGGGGCAGACCAGAAATGCCAGCAATTTGCAGACGCTGCTGGAATCGGGGCATCTAGGAAATGGGTGGCTCTGCTCTCTATCCCAGGCGCAAACGCAATAGACAGGATACCGGACACGAAGTACCTGAGATTGGACGGTGAAGTTATCGCCAATAGCAAGGCTGATTTATTTGACGGAAGCATCATGAATCCTATTGACCGAAATGAAAAAGGTGAATGGCGTGATATAATGAATGGCGTATGGACCGGTACTAGGCCCGACGGCACTGTTAGTGATGCCCATTGCGGAAGTTGGGCGTCTGCCGATGGTCGAGGCACGACAGGAGTGCTAATAACCAGTAGTGCTTGGATTGCTAATGATCTTTTACCCTGCGGCAGCAAGTTAAGGAGCCTTTATTGCTTTGAGGTATAGGCAAACTCAAACACCATCCCAGAAAGTTTCTCCGGTATTAGCACTTTCTAATCTTTAAATATCTAGTTATACATCAGTTATACTGTGACTTTATGGAAACTGTAGTAAAGCCGAAAAAATGGGGGAATTCGATAGGCATTATTATACCCAAGGAAATAATTGAAAAGGAAGACATAACGCTTAAAGACGAGCTTGTCGTCTACGTTGAAAAGAAAAAGAAACTCGATAAAAAAAGGCTGATGAAAGAGGGCTACTTGGAAATGAAAAAAGATCTGGAAGCAATAAATAAAGAGTGGGAAAAAGCCGATTACGAGGAATAGTATGCGTATCAGGCGTGGCGACATAGTTCTTGTAAATCTTGAGCCTGTCGTTGGATCGGAACAGGGAAAGACAAGACCCGCTTTAGTAATACAAAATGATATAGGAAACGAATTCAGTCCGACAACGATTGTAGCACCCATTACGTCTAAGGTGTATTTCAAAAAATTCCCTACAAACGTTGAGATAGATTCTATGAATTCGCCTGTCAAAGAAAAATCAACTATACTTCTAAATCAAATAAGAACAATAGACAAGAGACGAATTATTAAAAATTACGGTGCTGTTACGGAGAAGAAGATGAAGGAAGTTAACGAAGCAATAATAGACAGCCTTGGTTTATGATATGCTCTGATATAACCCACAGCTAAAGCTGTGGATTTCTTTGAGCATAGCATCCCAACATTGTTTATGTAGTATCTACCGACTGAAGTCGGTAGTTTTAAACAATGTTGAGGATAATCAGACCCCCATTCCCAGCCTCAGGAAGTTTCTCAGCCCCGGCCCTAATCCAAGAATTAATATGGCAATCTTGATGAAGTTTTTTTTCTGCCTGTCCTGAGAAAAGTCTTTGTCCATGTAATACAAAACCAGGGGCACGACAGCCAGTTTCAGAATGAACATGGCCGCTGGCCCGAACAGCGATATGAAAAATCCCGATACGACATGCTGCTCAAAATACGGGAAGAATTGAAGAGCCACAAACGTTGTAGACGCATCAAACATGTGTATGGAAAGGATAAGCTGGTTTTCTTTCGTGAACAGTTTCTCTACGGCACGGATTTTGTTTCTTATGGCCAATTTTTTCACTGCAAAAAAGGCCGTTGCCCATCCTGCTGCAATGCCCAACATGAGAAACATGGCAAAGAAATTCGTGAACTTAAGCTGGCTCAGAACAGCGGCTATGATTATTAAGCCGGTTGCAAACCACGTTTTCTGGTAAGGGATTTTTTTTAGTCTCTGGACAGCCAATGCAAGAACCAGCGAAGCCAGGGCGATCGCAAAAACCGTGACGTACATTACCGGCGATATCAGCAACAGATTCCTCGGAACGCCCTGCGCATCCATCAGAATAAATGACCGCAGAGGTGTTTCAAGAAAAACGGCGCTTGCCTTTGTCGCTTCCAGAAGGTCTTCCCATCCACGAAGAACACTACCCAGGGCGATAAACGGCATTATGCCGAAGAAGAAATTCTTGTCTATTTGTACGTCCAGTTTTTTCAGCATCTTGAACGTCAGGATTACGGCAGCCACAAGGATTATTGCATATGTGGCCGTATTTACAATATTGTAGCCCGTATTGTAGATTATAGGGTCGATATAATACGTCTGGAAAAAATCAGCCATGCAGAATTATGGTTGGAAAAAGAATAAAAGAGGTAAATAATCTTTAATTATAAGAGAGACAAAAGTATAGGATATGATAGCCAATATTAAAAAATACTTTCCTATCTTACTTCTTGTCTTCATCTCCGGCTGCGTAAACCTGCCCGGTTTCGGCACGGACGTTATAAATGCAAATCCGACGTCATCCGAAGAGGGCTTCCGCGACGTTCTGGTTATAAAGGACATAAGCACGATACCAAGGTCCCCTGTCTTGCCAGAACAGGATATTTTGTTTTCGTTTGTAATAGAAAACCGTGACAAGGACAAGAAAGCAGAAAACGTTATAGTCGATTTGTTCGATGCGCCGCTGTTTAAAAGCCCGACGGAAAAAGACGATAAAGGAAATCTTATATTGTGCAACGACGGCACGAAACCATGCAAACCCGACCGATGCGGCGTTGCCAGCCCGTGCACAATCCTTCCAGGCGACCAGAAGCAGATAAACTTCGCCCTGAAAGCGCCTTCAAAGAGCGAGCTGGCAAACCTGAGATCGGACATAGAGCTGAGCTTCAGCGTCCGTTACGCATTTACAGGCTCTACGCTTTTTAAAACAGTAGTAGTTAATCTGGACGAAATAAAAGCGCGGCAGCGCGCAGGCAACCCTATAAGTCTGGATATACCGGAGTTCTTCGGCAGCGGACCGATGAAAATAGACGCCAAGCTCGAAGGCGCGCCTTATATTCTGTCGCCTTACGGTGCAAGCATTACGTTTACAATAAAAAGCCTTGGCGACCCGTCGATAGGCTCTCTGCTGAATTCAAAGATACCAAAAACTGAAGTTGATGCAAATGGAAAGGTCACAAAAGAAGTGTTCAAGATAATTTTCCCCAAAGAATTGATGAATCTCCATACAAAAACTGCATCTATAACCGAAACCGATATAAAGGACAAACTAGATTTTCCTGCAGAATATTTCACCTGCACAGAAGACAGCATTTCAATAAGGTGCTTGAATAATTATAAGGTGGATGCCACAGGCAAATATGAAGAAATATCCCTCTTCAAAGGCGAGTCAACGCCGCTGTTTTTCAGGATAAAAGAGACACCAGCCATCAGGGAGCCTTTCAGGTCTTTCGACATCAAGGCGGAGCTGAATTATACTTACGAGCTTCGCAGTTCTGCAAGGATAACTGTAATGCCTATAGGATAGGTGCAAAAATGAAACTGATATTAATTTTGTTTCTTGTAGTTGTATTCGCAGTCGGCTGCGTCAACACAGCACCGATTATCACAAAAGGCGTTCTCGTAAAGCTGGATGCAAACCCCCAAGAGATTTTCACGGGCGCGAAAACAACGCTCAGCATAGACATCGACAACAAGGACGTGAAAACCATACGTGATGTTAATGTAGACGTCTTTGAAACGGGGTTGCTCCGCAAATCGGCGCAGTGCTCAAAATCCATAGCAGAAATGAAACCAAACGCATTTGATTCTTTTTTCTGTTCGTTGCAGGCGCCCGGCGAAATAGGCGCGCAGAAAGTGGCAACTACTGTTTTTGCGCGCGCCGGTTTTACTACAAGTCTGACTGCAACCCAGCTTGTAAAAATAATTTCGCAGAACGAATATGATTTGAGAAAGAAGACGGGAAAGTTTGTAACAGAACCGTTGTCCTATGCGTACCGCGATAATAATCTGGAGCTGCTTGTCGAGTTCAGCGACAACCTGCCTTTAATAGACAGCGCAGGGAAAAAGTCCTATGTTTCCTTCACCATCAGAAACATCGGCAACGGCTTTATCGAAAAAATATCAAAAGGCGAGATAAAAATAACATCTCCGGGATTAATCAGCTGTCCTGACATCCGCGATATGTTTATTTCAGGCACGCAATTCCCGAAATTTACTTGCGAACTAACCCTTCCCGGCGATATAACCTTTTTAAGCGACCGAACCATAAATATAGATATTGCGTACAACTACGAAGTGAGAAATAGCATAGACGTCGAAATAAAGAGATAAATTGTGCTAATAAAGGATGAGAAGAAGTAAAGGGATAACCGATTTCAGATTACTTCCTGGGTGTTTTATTGCTGGGGTTCCCAGATGCACAGTAGATAGTTAAAAGGTATCCAAATGAAACGTTCCCCGATTTTGTTGCTTGCACTGATTTTCGTAGCCGGTTGCGTCGGCTCGTCTACCGTAAAAGTCGTCGCAAACGACGGCGTTGTGATTGAAAAATTCTCAGCCGACCCAAGCGACGTTTTTGATTTCCAGACCACTACATTCTCGCTGGATATCGCAAATACTGGCGGCACGACAGCAAAAAATGTCGACGCAAAGCTGCTGAACGTGGAAGGCATCTGGAGAAGGTCGGACACTAAAAACCCGATTATTACAGAGGGGACACTTCTAACAGGTGGATCATTAACCCCTCCAAGAATAAAGGACAACTTGCCAGGCGACTCGAGATTCCTGTCTGCAACATTCATGGCTCCCAATCTTAGGGAAGGTGACAGACAAACATTTCCTCTGAAAGCCCGTGTAACTTATGATTACAAGACAACCGGCTCTATCATAATGAAGGCCGTCAGCTATGAACGGCTGAAAGTCCTCCAGAACCGCGGCCAGTCTGTATCCGACCCGTTATCAGAATCAAATTCTGAAAGCCCTGTAAAGATGAAATTTTCCAAAGGTGCTGTACCGATTGTTGTAAACACGCAAGAATTGGGAACTGACAAAATAATAAGAAGGGACTTCCGCTTTGATATAACAAACATCGGCTCCGGCTTTCCGATAACAAATGACAAGGTCGGCCAGGTTGGCGGAACTACAACAGGAAATAGAATCATTCTTAAGGCGCCGTCTGGCATCACTCTGGAGAGCTGCACAGGGCAAAAAGGCGGCAATTCAGAAACCTTTTCCATCGACCTGCGCTCGGACGGAACAGCACCGCTGTCCTGCACGGTAAAAATAGATACATCAGGCACTACTAAATTTAACACGCCTACGGACGAGGTTTCTTTGACGTTTGATTTCGAGCTTAATTACAAGTATTATGTTGAAAAGGACGTTTCCGTGAGCGTCCAGGGAACAAAAACAGACGATGTCACGCCTGGCGGTGTGACTGCAACCTAAATCACATCTTCCTTATATACCGCCGACTTTAGTCGGTGGTTTGAAAGAAGATGGGATCCAGAAGACATTGTTATTTCATCTCTACCTTTAGGTAGGAGTTTTCAATGTCTTCTTAGATAAACCTCTTCAGATTATTTTCTTTATCCACATCCAGCATAATCTTCCCGTAAACGCCGTCATAGCCGGGCTTTATTTCTATCTGCCCTTCACGATTTTTTAGAATAATTTCAGCTATGCGCCTGTCGACAACTTTTTCTAAGTCTTCTTTGCTGACATTTAGTGCCACATTAAACTCATTCTTGAACCTGTCAATAAGTCTGCTGTATACTTCCCATGTGCCTTTCGAATATGGCGTTGTCCCTAAGGCAGCTGCTATTAATTCTGATAGCGGTATCAATGACTTGAATGGTATCGAGTTCTCAGGCACAAAGTCCTCTTCCCTGTCAGCCAGTTCTTCTACCCGATTCAGAACCCCTATGGTCAGTTTGTTTCCGCAGCGCGGGCAGATATTATTTAGTTTTTTCGCTTCTTGCGGCTCACAGGAAAAATTGCAGTTGCGGTGGCCGTCAAAATGGTATTTGCCTTCTTCGGGAAAGAATTCAATGGTGAATAAAAACTTCTTTTTGTCTTTTTCTTTTATCGCGCCTGTGATTTCATTATACGTTGGTTTGCAATCAAAGGCGCAACATTCTCTTCCCAGTCTCCATGGATAAGCGCTGTGGGCATCGGAAAAGGACACCAGAGAGATATTGTCTAACGACGATAGACGCCAGTTCATTTCCGGATTACTTGATAAACCTGTTTCTATCGCATGGATGTGTTTTGTTTTCTCCTGAAAGCACTCCTCCAAAGAATCAAACCCGGACATGCTGCCGAATATGCCGAACCACGGCGTCCAAGCATGCGCTGGAATTACCATAATGTCTTTTGATATCCCCATTAATCTTTCAACCAGTTCAATAGAAGAGAATCCGAATATCGGCCTGCCGTCATAATCCACCCTTCCTTTTGATTTCAGAAACTCGTTTATCTGGTCGGCTATTTCCAGCGTTGGCGACAAAATCAGGTGGTGTATTCTACGTCCTTTTCCGCCCTGCGTATAAACAAGGGATATTTCATTTGACAGTATAAACTTGATGCCGTTATACTCGTAAATCCCGTCGGCTTCGACCAGCCTTTGCCTTAGCTCTTGGTTCCACTGCGGATGCGAAAAGTCTCCAGTGCCCAAAACATCCAGTCCTTTCATTTTCGCATATCTAGCTAAATTCTCCAGATCCAGGTCTTTGGATGTCGCCCGCGAATACTTGGAATGGATATGAAGGTCTACAAAATGCATAATTCTAATTTTCAAGAAATGTTATAAGTCTTATTTTGATACAGTCACCTGTATCGTCTTATATCCTTATCAATTTATTATACGTTATGCTTCTTTCGCGCAGCGAAATAGACGGCTTAATCGGCAAGGGTTTTCTCGTAAGCGGTTTTATTGATAAAAAAGTCCAGCTTCAGCAGTGCGGCATAGATTTGACCGTTGGCAAGATCTTTTCTCTGCGCGGCATCGGCGCGCTGGACTTTACAAACGAAAAAAGGAAGCTGCCCGAATACGAGGAGATAAAACCGGAAAAGGGTGCATGGGCGCTTGGAAAAGGAACTTACCATGCAGCCATGAACGAAAAGATAAGACTGCCTGATAATATAGCAGGGCTGCTGCTGCCGAGAAGCTCAGCCCTTTCGTGCGGCATAGAGGTCCATACGGCCGTATGGGATCCTGGTTATAAGGGCAGAAGCTTCATGCACCTTTCCGTTTCCCGTCCCGTAGAACTGCATAAAAATGCGCGCATAGCCCAGATGATTTTCTTTGCCCTATCCGGAAAAGCTGAATACAAAGGGTCTTACAAAGGCGAGGACATATTGAATAAATTCAGACGAGGAAAATGACTATTGATTATGTTGCCTTACTTTGGTAAGCAGAAAAATTCTTTTCCTGTCCTACTTCTTCGGGTTCGCGTAAAGGTAGATAGAGGTTTTCTCCTCTACAGAATTCTATAACTGTATTTAAGTCAAGAAATCTTTAGGATAACAATGAGAATAATAAAAACCAGAATAGGAAACAAAATCCTCCGCATAAAAGATTGCCGCGGTTTTAATTCTATAAGAGGTTTGATGTTTGATTCCATCAAAGATTACGGCGGCGCCCTGATCTATGCGAACTCTGTCTGGATGCCGTTTGTAAAGCACAAGCTTACGTTGCTGTTTCTTGACAGGGGCTTTCGCATAATAGAAATACAGCCTGCTGTACCGATGACGCTGAATCCGAAAACATGGAAGGTATATTCATGCAGCAGAGCAAAATATTGTCTGGAGATAAAAACAATTTCAGGAAAGGGATTGCAAGGGAAGAAAATCACATTCTTTTGACTGCAGACCCGCTTCTTTGTGATGGGCCCGCCCAGATTCGAACTGGGGACCTCCACGACGTCAACGTGGCGTCATTTTCGGTTGCAAATAGCCGCTAGACCACGAGCCCTCTCTTGAATGGATTGACATATTGTTTATTGTTCTTTACTGTTGCTGGACAAAATTTATAAGTGTTAGAAAACAACTGAAATGATGCCCACCTGTGACGGATGCGGAAAAGAAGTCGATGAAAAGGACCTTCGGGAATTCAAGTATTTCGGTAAAAGAAGCATGATATGCAAGGAATGCGTCAAATTCCACGGGGCAAAGGAATATTGATGTACCCCAAATTCTGTTAAATGCACCAGCCGGGATTTGAACCCGGATATCAAGCTGTTTCCATCGTAACATAATATGGGATATCTTCGAAAAGCAAAGCTTTTCGAGATGCCAAAGAACCAGAGGTTCTTTGAGCACGACACATTACGGAGCAGTGTGGGACATGTGGGAAGCTCGTATCTTGCCAGGTTGGATCACTGGTGCAGCATAGATTAATAACTTTGCAAAGAAGCAGTTAAAAATGCTGCTCTTCGGTCATATAGGAATTACGTTGGGGCTCTTTTACCTGCTTAACACAAAACTGAAAAAAGATATAGACTACAGATTTCTTATTCTAGGTTCTCTTTTATCGGATATAATTGACAAGCCGCTTGGCAATATAGTCCTTTATAATTTATTGAATAACGGCCGCATTATAGGCCATACGCTTTTATTTGCGGTGATTTTGGCAGCCATAGGTCTTTATCGCAAACGCATAGTTTATTTGGCGGGCGGCGTTTTCAGCCATCTGGCGCTGGACCGCATGTGGGGCGACCCACAAACGCTGCTGTGGCCTCTGCTTGGCGATTTTGTGCGCAGAGATTTCAGATTTACAGATCTGATAGACTCGTTTTACGCCGACCCGCTAAATTATATTGGAGAAGCAGCAGGCATTGTAATTTTAATATCGCTGATAGTCAGCCACAGGCTTTACCTAAAACACCGGATAAAAGATTTTCTTGCTACAGGCCAGCTGAATTAATAAGCTTTTCTGTGTTATAGTAAACCAAATAAATAAACATGCATCTACTTATTTGGTTTACAGACAGTCAGCAAAGAAGTATTATTAATACTAAGTATTTCTTTGCATGACTATATCGTTGATTATGACCGACGTAAATCTCGACAAAACCTACGAGCACGACAGAAAAGAAAAAAAGGTGTTCAGGCTGCGGATTGTTTACAACAGGAAAGGTTGCTGCGCCTCGGGCCATTGCATACTTTCAGACCCGTATGATTTTGACCTCGACGAGGAATTCAAGGCAATTTTAAAAGACGGCAAAGAA
Source organism: Candidatus Aenigmatarchaeota archaeon (assembly GCA_016180945.1). Lineage (GTDB taxonomy): Archaea > Aenigmatarchaeota > Aenigmatarchaeia > GW2011-AR5 > GW2011-AR5 > JACPAG01. Next base: position 224,081 of record JACPAG010000002.1, read on the forward strand.
ATGGACAACGCAAAAGGGGTTTTTGTAAAGGAAATAGAAACAACCGAGCCTCATCTCGCTATAAACGCCGCAAAGACGTGCACGCCGAAGGTTATTGCGGTCATAGATCTGGAAACCGGCAAACGGATTGCGCCTTAAGTAACGTGATATTAAGCGGTTGGCATTTCCTCCTCTGATTTTCTCTCGCTTTTTCTGATGAAGTACTTGTGGAATTTCTGGAAAAACCCTTCTTTTTTTGCCTCAGGCGACATCAATAATTGCAGCGCGCCGCCGCATATATTGCATTGCTCTAACGGTCCTTTAGACTCGATATTTTTTACGCATTGCGCGCAATAGTATCTGTAGCCGTATTTCGCCAAGAGCCTGTGGTGCTCGTCCAGTGAACCAACCGGCCCGCGGTCAAAATTTGGATATAATGCCATAGTTTGTGCCTTGCATAGCCTAGTTTTGTGAAAATGTCATGGTATAAACTGGAGTAAACATCTTATGCAATCTGGATTTATTTTCAAACACAAACCTTATGTATTCAATTTCGCTGGCATCCGGATGCCAACCGTAATGTATATTCATTACCAGGCTTCGGGCTCTGTCAACAACTACTTTATAAAATCCTTGGAGGGCATCTGGATATGTTCTTGCTGTTGAAAAAACATTTCCAAGGGAGGGGCACGACAGCCAAAAATACTGCCCATCATGCCTTACCTCAATCATTCTTCTGGTAATTACTTCTGTCATAAAATATTCCCGAATCCCTCTATTGCCCGGTTCTCCTGCTCTTCTATCCTTTTGATTACGGTTTCCTTGTCCTTGTATTTCTCGGCCAGCCCCTTCAGCAATTCTTCCGCCCGCTTAAGCGTTTCAGGCAGCGCATCGATGACGAGAAAATACCCCTCTTCTTTTATGTCCAGCGAAGCCGGCGTCTTGATGGTTATGCTGCCCCTGCTGACAATATCGTCCCTCTTCACGGCATCCTCTGCCTTTATCCTGTTCTCGCTCTTGACTAAAAACACTTCTTTGGGCATATATAATCTGCTCGCTTATTTATTGTGAGAATCATAAGTCTTTGTAATACCATGCACTAAAGTGCATGGTATGTTGTTGAGACTTGGATTTCCCAGAGTATGACTTAAAAGTCATAGTAACATACTCTGAGGAAATGTATTATAGAAAGACTTTTAATCATTACTGTAAAATGCATTGCAAGAAGTCATTTGTACAATTCCATTGATACACAGAGCCTCAGGAGAGAATCGAACTCTCAACCTGCAGTTTACGAAACTGCCGCTCTGCCGATTGAGCTACTGAGGCCTCCTAGATATTATTGATAAAGGAGTTTTACTCTAAACCAGATAAATATTTAGGTATTAATAATTTGGTTAGCTTCTAAAAGAAACGGTCTTTACCTGATCGGCAACAGGCTGATGACGTTTACCACGCGCAGCACCAAAACCATCTGGATGGCCATTACCAGCGTAAGAGTCGTGACAGAAATGGTTACGAATGCCGTAATGGTGTCCGTCTTGTACATCTCCTTGACGCCCCTGTACAGGGAGGCAAAGCCTGCGGCGAACGCTGGCAGCATTATTATTGCGCTTAGCAGCAGGCCTGCAACAGGCACAAACACGGCAGAAGAAGCCAGGAACATCCCTGCAGACAGGAAAACAGAACCGTACGTGACTGTCGTAAGCCCTTCAAAATAGCTGCCCTTTCCTCCTAACATCTTTGCAATAATATCAATGACCCAGCCTATCAGCATTATCGACAGGAACGAAAGCAGGAAAACAAATGCCGCCATGCTCGCTGCGCCGGCAACGCCGACAGAGGAAAATAAGGAGTTTATTGTTATCAGGCT
>JACPAG010000007.1 GCA_016180945.1 Candidatus Aenigmatarchaeota archaeon
CATTATCGACAGGAACGAAAGCAGGAAAACAAATGCCGCCATGCTCGCTGCGCCGGCAACGCCGACAGAGGAAAATAAGGAGTTTATTGTTATCAGGCTAGCGGAAATTGCAAATAAGGCCGAAACTTCGGCCAGAACGATAAGCGTCTTGTTGATGCTCTGCTTTTTCTTGGCGGCGGCAAAAGCCGAGACAGGGGATTTAAGAATGTCTATGCACATTTTTTATTATTGTGGCGGGGAGCATATAAACATGATGTTGTCCTATTAATTATCGACACTATATTGGCTTGACCTGAAGCCCGGCACCCCCAAAAACTATTACATTTTTCATGCCAAAATCGTATTTTTTGACTAGCTTGAAAACTGACAAGCCGACCATAAGTTCGCATGTCCATTGCGTTAAGTTTAACAGAAAAGGATATTGCCTGTCAAGTGGAAGCGCAATGTAATTATTGCGATATCATAACTAGCACGGAAACTAAAACATAATATTTTTATTGGCAAAAAATATTCTTTCAGGGGTTTCCCGAAAATTTTCGTATTGTCACCCCTTTGTGTAACTTCACTTCCCCGGCGATATAACAATCCCGCCGGCACCTTGCGCTGCAAACTGGTGCAATAAGCCGGACAGCAGGTTGCACAGGCTCTGCAGCTCGTCCAGCTTGGCTTCCTTTGTTGCCGGTCCGAGTATTTCTATGGATGACGGCCCGTAAAGCACGACAACGTTTATCATTGCGTAGATATTCTTCGCGAACAGTTTCACTTCAACAATCTGGGAATATCCTTCTTTTACATTCGGCAGCGGATTCTCGACCCTTGTCGCTTCGCTGAACTTTGTCTCGTAAACAAGCGTGTCTTTCGCATTTGAAAGCTTCTCGACGTGGTTTTTCAGCGCAGCTTCGGTAGTCTCCTTGTCTATAGCCAGTGCTTCTATGGCAAACCACGCCTCAATCCACCCGTCCTTCCGCTTTTTCTTTATTTCCTCATCCATATGCTCCACATCTTTCTACTCTCTTGACAGCAATCTTTTAAATATAACATGGATTAGGTTATAGTGATGACAATCAAACTAAAAATGAGCATTTACGCCGCAATGGTTTTGCTGTTTTTGCTGCCCGCAGCGCATGCATCCCTGAAGAGTTGGGACGTAGACATTTCTATAAACAGCGACAAGACGTCGGAATGGGTGATAAAGCTGGTTTATGACGAGCCCGTGCCGAGGACAGACTACTTTGTGCTGGCAAAGATAACAGGCGTGGAAGTCAGCGTAGACAGCCAGTTCGTAGACTGCGACGTTTCTGCAAAGGACGTAGGAACGTCGATTACATGCCTTGGCATAAGCGGCGAAAATATAACCTACAGATTCCGTGCTTTAGGCCTGATAAATGACTTCCAGGGGCTGAACATCTTCAGCTACCGGTTTGCAGCCATCTGGCTTGTGGATAATCTCACAATAGCCGTTAAGCTGCCGCTTGGAACCGGACTGGTTGAAAGGGCTAAGCTTGAGAAAACTTCATTCATGCCTTTTGAGCCTTTCTGGGGGAAAGAGGGCTCTGATGGAAGGCGCATCTTTATCGTCTGGTCGCAGGAAAGGCCAAGATTAGGCACTACAACAGACGTTTCAGTCATCTATGAAAACATCCTGGAAAACCAGATCCTTTCCCTTGGGATCATTGCTGTCCTGGCAGCGGGCTTTCTTCTGGTCATGTACATCATGCGCAAAAGGCCCATGAGAGACATCCTGCCGGTTCTGACCGACGCCGAAAGAAAGGTAATGCAGATACTGCTGCGTGAAAAAAAACCAGTGGACCAGCGCCTCATCGTCAAAGAAGCCGATTTTTCAAAATCAAAGGTTTCCAGGATTATCAGCGACTTAGAGAATAGAGGCCTTATAGAACGGATACCAAAGGGAAGAACAAATTTAATCCGCCTGGGTGCAAAAAAAGAGCTAAAAACCGATAGCACGCCACCTAAAAATATACAGACTGGAAATCAATAAAACAGAGCTAAAAAGGATAAATATAGGCTTTGCAACAATTAATAACTATCTTTAACCACTATAACCTATTTCTATATAGTATATGATGGCAGTTCCGCCCGCCGGCAACTGTTTCGAGTCATTTTTATATATGTAGCAGATGCATATATACTGCAACAAAAGATAGGTAGTTTTAGCTATCTATTAAACTTTTTTAGAAAAAAAGTTTAATCAAAAAAACCGTTTGATCAAAAAACTTTTAGAAAATTGATCAAAAATCTAATGCTCAAACGAAAACAACAAGACGCAAAATTACAGGAAGGCAAAAATGAATAGCGTACTGCAGTATGCAATCTGATTTGCCGCGGTTTTTTTGCGTTCGGTTTGTTCAGTTTGATCCGGACAAACAAACGAACTGTCCAAACTTTTAGAAAAAAGTTTGGACTTGTATAAAAATAGGAGGATAAAAAATGCAGCTAAGAAAGATCATAACAGCAGGAACGCTGGCAACACTAATGGCTGGTTCTTCGATAGCGTTTGCAGCGACACTGGCAGATCTTCCTCAGCCGTTTATAACCTCCGCAGGTGCCGACGACTTTTTGGTAGTCGTGGGGTCTAAGAGCACGGACGCAACCGGCTTGGCAAGCGACATAGTAGGCGCAATAAACATCGCAGCCAGGTTAGGCGGTGAAACAGGTGCTTCAAAGACCGTCGGGGCAACAACTGCAGGGGTATCGATAAGCGGCGAAGGAAAGCAGCTGGCAACATCGACGACAAAAGTGTTCCTCAACAACACCATGGGTAAATCTGGGTTGAGAAACACACTAACAAAAGATGACCTGCCAACAACGTTGAAGAACGGTGTATTGAGCGATGCTGACGCGGCAACAACGCACAACTATCAGCAGTTCATATACCTGACGCCAAGCGCGGCAAGCAACCCGAACTACGAACTGGAATTCAAGAAGCCAGGAAGCAGTTCTTCAGTAGACCCAACATACAACTTCGGGAGATTCCCAACATCCCCGACAGACAACGACTATTTGTACAGAACATACGTCACGTTTGACAAACTTGTGAACGGAGTAACAGCAGTCGGCGAAAAGCTGGAGCTATTCGGCAAGACCTTTACAATACACAGCGACACGACATTCGGTGCTAGTAGCGTAACAGGCAACAAGCTCGTTCTGGCAGGCGGCTCGGAAACTGTTGTCATGAAGGGTGGCGAGACAAGAACAGTCACAATCGGCGGAAAGACCTATGATGTAACGCTGGACGGTGTAACAAGCACGCCAAAGGCGTCTGTGACCGTTAAAACAGGCGGCACAACGGACAGCAAGGACATATCACAAGGCTCCACCACAACTGTCAATGGATTGTCCATCTTCGTAGACACGGCTACGCAGCTATCTACAACCGACCAGACAACAAACAAAGCAAAGCTGATGCTTGGAGCAGAAAAACTGGTATTGCAGACAGGAAGCAAGGTTAAAGTAGGCGACTCGGAAGACTCGATAGACGGAACATACGTCAACCTGACAGTATCATCTGGAAACCTTTCGGCAGTCCAGGTCGCTGTCGGCGGGCGCTCGTCCAACGAGGACTTCCTGAAGGCAGGCGGGACGTACAAGGACCCTACATGGAAGACATTCAGCCTGTCATTCCCATCTGTCTCACCAGACCTGACAGCCTCAACCAGAGACGTAATTAAGGTATCGCCATCTGGAGACAATCTATTGCAAGTTCAGTTTACAGACGCGAACAGCAACACAAAGACTATAAACTGGGGTTACAAGTCTGCATCAACAGGCACCGCATTCAGCCTCGCAGACAACAGCGGCAACAGAATCCGTGTCCAAGAAAACGAGTCTGTAGCAAAGGACGAGTACTTTGTTGTGGACGCAGGAGATTTCACGCACTTGTACAAATTCACAAGCGACAGCGTAAGCTCAACGCCTGCCACGTCTGACTACATAGAAATAACAGACCAGTTCACTGGCGTGACAAGAAAAATAACAGTTGGTATAGACTCAGCCGATCCCACAGTCATAGACGGCCAAACCTATCAGTTCACTGCAAACACAACAGCACTGAGGGCAAACTGGGGAGTCAGCGCAGCGAACAACACCGTAGGTACGTACCAGACAATCTGGCCTAAATTAAAGGGCAAGAACGGCGAATATCTGGCATTGTATCAGCCATCGACGAACTTCGTCATCAGCAACGGCACGCAGTTGCAACTGCCTACAGGCGCAATAACCTTCACGCTGTTCAACAACAGCGCTACAGCATACCAGTTGAACATAACATCTGTCAACAACGAAGACGGCTCGGCATCCGCATTGGCTACAAGCCCGACAACCATAAACCTGATTTCAGCCAGTTCAGGAACCCTCAATCTGGGCAAAACAGCGACAGGCGGGCTACAATACAACTTATCTGCAGTCACTTCAGCACTGACAACCGCAAGCTCTGGAATAACAGTAAACCTGACAGTGTCACAGATAAGCGCTGCACAACAGTTCCAGCCGGGATTAATCCTGGTCGAGGAAAAGGACGACAGCAGCAACGCCTACAGTGCGGTCGTAGGAGCAACCACAGAAGCATCCGGCTCCAACAACGTAGCAATACCGACTGCACCTACATTCACGTTCTCGGCAGCCACCAGCGGCACAGGCCCTGGAGGCGTTGCACTGGGAAGTGACTCGACTATGACAGACTATGTCGACCTTTATGGCTTGTACGCCAGAAGGACGACAACCGGTCAGGACACATTAACACTATACTATCCTGACGACCAGGTGACTGCAAACCTCGCAGTTGTAGGCGTGGACGGTTCAGCGACAGTAACAGCGGGCGGATCAGGCACAAGCGTAAGAGAGTCTGTTCCGATAAAGACTGCAGTAGCTAGATTGGACGCTGACGTGAGCGCAGCTGACAGATCAAACAAGAACCTCATCCTGGTCGGTGGACCAGCTGTCAACTCTCTGGTAGCAGAACTTGCAGCAGCCAACAAGACCAAAGACGTTGCATGGTACAGGGCGCAGGGAGCAGGCACAGCGTTGCTTGACTTGGTAGAACCCGGCTTTGGAACAGGCAAGGTCGCATTGGTTGTAGCAGGTTACGCAGCCGCAGACACAAGGGCAGTAGCAAGCAAGGTGCAGGACTTCGGCTCCCAGAAAGACGCATTCGCAGGCAAGAAGCGCGTTGTCTGGAAGAACGATGTAATCTCAACAACAGCTGTCTAAGTGACTAAAGCGAAACGAGAAACATTTTTTGTTTTTTCTTTTTTATTTTAATTTTATTCTTCATTCAATTTTTCTTCTGTAAAAAATCATACTTGGATAACGAATCGTCGCTATATAATATTCATGTAATGACTCTGTAATCTCTATATAGTACTGACGTAATGCTTACGTAATCTTTATATACGCTGTGGTGCAATTTTATAACTAATGTTGGGAGAAAGTGTGGTCGAGAAAAAAATCCTTGCCATGCTGGGCGGGGAGCTTCTTTCTACTTCTGAAATAGCCAAGCGCCTTAACATGCGCCGCGAAGTAGTCGCTGGTTATCTGGAAGCGCTAAAAGACCAGGGCAAGCTGGAGAAAACAACCGTCGGCCGTTCTCATATTTATCGTCCTATAACCGTGAAATCTCGCGAGGTTCCGATAAAATAAATGCAAAGTGTATATATAATGGCACTCGACTCTGCGAAAGCAGAGGGGAGAAATTATATATATGGGTCTTTGACATAAATTAAGAAACCGCTTAAGTGTTGTGGTACAATCATGAACGGATTAAGGGGTCTTAAGGGATTCAAGGGTCTGACTACTGTAGGAGTCCTGCTTTCTATAGCGCTTATTTTTGTTATAAGCGCGATGTACGTAATTCCTGCGTTTGCAGTTCACAGCCTAACGTTGGCAAATGTAACGCCAACAAATGTAACAGCAGGACAGAAACTGCCTTCGCTAAACTTTACATTTACGAGTGGTGGCAGTGGAAATATAACAAACGTGCTGATAAACTTCTCTGTCATCGGCAATAATGCCGGAAACTTTACTGTTCCGGTGAGCAACGATTCTGTTGTCTGCGGCGGCAAAACGGCAAGCTTACCAGGCTGGGTATCTAGGATAAATGCTACTGCTGTAACATGTTACAATACGACGCAAGACAGCGGAGCAAGAATCGTATTCAATGTTTCTATCATAAACACGACAGTTGGCATATACGCAGGCTCTGCAAGTGGCTTATACTTATTCAATATAACAACCACAGACAATGATACAGAAACGAACACAACCACTGTCGGCGTTGATGTCAAAAGAATAACAGGCAGGGCAACAACAAATGTGACGTCAGCCGAAATCGGCAAGAACCAGAGCATATCGTTCACGATAACCGCAGGGTCGGACCTGCAGAAATCTATAAATAAAATAGTCATCAACTTCTCTTCAGCCGGCTTCATAGCGCCTACGACTGTTTCATGCCCTGGCTTGGGTGATGGGTGGGGAACTGCAACAGTAGGCGCAAATGACGTTACGTGTACACAGGGGGGTGGCCTTCCGTTGACAACAGGCTCGACAACAATAATCTTGAACGGCACGACAGCAGGCCAGACTCCGGGCATACAACCGTTCAATGTCGGCTTGTACGACACGACAGTGGGCGAATACGCCAACTTCACGAACTCGACGACAATAGCTGTTTACGGATTGCTGAACATCACGGGAACAAATACGATTCCAGGAAATATCTCAATAAACAAGAACAGCACTGACAACTCCTCCCTCGCGGCACGATTCAATTTCTCTGCGCGTGGCGAACAGATGAACGTAAGCATGATTACATTGCTTAGAACAGGTTCGGCAACTGGTGCTGATATTTCAGAAGTCGCTATTTACAACGGAACTCAAAACTCAACGAACGGAACAAGCGGTGAATTCTCATTGCAGAATGCAACACTGATAGCCATAAACTCATCCGCTCCTGATTCGCTTGGCAGGTATGTATTCAGCGGCATTGCATTCAATGTGAGCGCGGTTACCGACCAATTCCTGTTCGTAACATTTAACATAACAAGAAGCGCCACAGCCGGACGCAATGTTGGGTTCATGATTAACAATACAGGAAACGTTACGACAACATCAGCCATATCCGGCCAGTCAATAACAGAAGCCCTTGTTACAACCGCTTCCAACAACGCCACAATCGTCGGTAATCTCACAATAACCGGAACAGACGCATTCGCAGCAGGCGCAGGAAACGTGTCAGCAGGGAGGACAAACGTCAGCGTTATTACATACAACTTCGCGCCTTCGGGCGAGCAGATGAACATAACCGCAATTAATCTTTCAAGGACTGGAAGCGCGACAGACGCTGATATAGTTGCAGTCGGCTTGTACAACTCATCAGGGGCTAATGATAACACAACTATTGCCACGCTGATTGCATGGAACTCGTCTGTGCCTGCCAACGGCGTTTATAACTTCAGCGGTCTCGGATTTAATGTTACAACATCAGGAAACTATCTGTTTGTCGTGGTCAACATCTCGGTAAATGCAATAGGCGGCAGGACAATAGGATTTACAATTGGCGGCGCTTCGAACATCACCACAAGCTCGTCTGTATCAAACCAGTCTATAACAGAAACCCTCGTTACGGTCTATTCCACCAACGCGACAATTTACGGCAACCTGACGATAACAGGAACAAACATGGCACCGGCTACCGTAATCCTGAACGACAACAATACCATGAACGAAACAATTGCAGTAAGGTTCAACTTCTCTGCGCGCGGCGAAGGCATGAACATAACGCAGATTAACATTACAAGAACAGGCACGGCTACAGCAGCCGATATCATAAGCGTTGCGCTTTACAATGCAACGCCTGACGTGGCTGGCGGCACTTTCCTCAATCTCAGCAACGCGACGCTGATAGCAAGAAACTTGTCCGCACCTCGCGCTGACGGGACATACAACTTCACTGGACTTGGATTCAATGTTTCTACTGCTCTGGACAACTTCCTGATAATCGCATTCAACGTTTCAAGAAGCGCTACCGGTGGAAGAACGGTCGGGTTCATGATTAACAATGTTGCCAACGTCACTACGACCAGCAGCATAAGCGGACAGTCAATAACAGAGTACCTGCTTACCACTACATCGAATAATGCGACAATCGTCGGAAATCTTACAATTACTGGCACAACTGACATTGCCTCAACAAGAACAGTTGGTTCGATTAACGTGAGTGTTATAAGATTCAACTTTGCTCCTAGCGGCGAGCAGATGAATATTACAAAGTTCACGCTTACAAGAACCGGAACAGCGACAGACGCTGATATAGTTGCAGTCGGCTTGTACAACTCGTCTTCGGACGGCAGTAATGTATTCACCGCTAACGCAACTCTGATTGCATGGAACACGACGCCTGATTCGCTCGGAAGGTACGATTTCAACAATACCGGGTTTAATGTTACAACGTCTGGCAATCAATTGCTTGTGGTGGTTAATCTTTCTTCGTCAGCTACAATTGGCCGGACAATTGGCTTCATAATTAACGGAACAGGTAATATCACAACAACCAGCAGCGTATCCAATCAGTCAATAACAGAGACACTGGTAACAGAAGCGTCCAATAATGCAACGATTGTCGGAAACCTTACCATCACAGGAACAGACAGGATAGGAAGCAGCGTTGCCGTCGGCACGAAAAACGTGACAGCTATCAGCTTCAACTTTAGCGTTGCCGGCGAGCAGATGAACATAACCGCAATTAATCTTTCAAGAACCGGAAGCGCGACAGACGCAGATATTACAGCCGTCGGCTTGTACAATGGCACGAACACTACATTTACAGGAAGCGAGGGGTTCCTGACATTGATTGCATGGAACTCTTCAGTGCCTGCCAACGGCGTTTATAACTTCAGCGGATTAGGGTTCAACGTAACAGCCGGCGACAGGGATGGCAACATCCTGCTGGTTGTCGTGAATCTCACGAATGTCGCTACAACAGGCCGCACAATCGGGTTCAGGATTGACTCTGCAGCCAACATATCCACCGCATCGTCCATAACAAATGTGTCTATTACTGAAACGCTGATTACAGTCAGTTCCAGCAACTCGTCCATTTACGGAAACCTGACAATCACAGGCGCAAGCCAGATAGCTGCTACTGTGACAGTCGGCCAGAGAAACATAACCGTTATCAGCTACAACTTCTCTGCGTTGGGAGAAGGCATGAACATGACTGGAATAAACCTGACGCTTACAGGAACTGTTTCAACAGCCGACATAGAGTCTGTGGCGCTGTACAACGGAACGAACACAACGTTCAATGAAGACTTCCTCACGCTTATCGCCAGAAACACATCCGCGCCTCGCGCAGACGGCACTTATAACTTCAGCGGCATTGCATTTAATGTCAGTGTAAATGACAGGGATGGCAACATGCTTTTGGTTGTCGTGAACTTCACAGCCGGCTCAACAACAACAGGCGGAAAGACCATCGGCTTCAAGCTGAACCCCGCTGGCAACACATCTGTCGTGTCTGCTATCGGAAACGTGGCGATTACGCCTATACTGGCGACAACATCATCCGCCAATGGCACAATCGCAGGCAACCTTACAGTTTCGACGACATCTGATATTTCAGCCAATGTGAAAATCAACCAGAAGAAGGTCGCATTCCTCAACCTCTCGCTCATGGCGCGCGGCGAAGTGGTGAACGTAACAAGCATAAACGTGACGTTAAGAGGCAACGCTTCGTTTGCTAACGTAAGCGAGATAAAGCTGTTCAACGACGACGGTTCTGCAACAGGCTCGCTTGACGCAACCGATACGCTGATAAACAGCACTGTAACAGCACCTACATCAGCCAGAATAACATTCACGCCGACTGATGTGATAAGGCTGACACCTTCGACCGCAAAGATTATATTTGTAGTGCTTAACGTATCCGACGAGTCTGACGCAGGAGCCGTTGTGGGCGTCCAGATAAACGCAACTGACGTGGCTGCGACGACAAACGTGACAAACCAGTCACTGTCAACAAGCTGGACAGCTGTTGCTTCGGCAAACAGGACGATAATATCGAACATCGAACAACAGGTAGTAGGAAAGAACGCACCAAATTGGGCTCGCGTAGACATACCTTCGCAGACAATAATGGAGTCAATAGGCAGAACAGCCGGCACAACGCAGAACTTCAACATTTCAAAGATACTCTACAGCCTGAGGACAAACTACAGATTTGTATACGGTAATACAGATGGAACATCAAGCGGTTGGAAGTTATTTGACAGGACAGACTGGGCCGGATCCAGCTTGCAGTATGCGAATTATACATTTAATGGCGGATATGTCTGGGTCAACATGACTGCAGAAGACACGTTTGAGCTTTGATTTTTGACTTATCTATTTTACTAAGGCATGTAATAGCAATTTAAGATTCCATGCCGAATAAAAGTAATATGGCTCTCGACTTTTTTGCTGTGCAAAAAAGGGGAGGTGGGTGTGGTTGAGGGATGCATAACAAAAAGGCTGTTCTTTTTCTATTTGCATTACTTCTGGTTTCCGTTTCACTGGCCGAAAGCATAACGTTCTGGAAAGGCTATGTTTTTATAGGCGGCCAGCCGGCAGCCAGCGGAACTGTGGTAGAGGCATTTGTCAACAACGCCACATTAGTTGCCAACTATACAATAGGCACCATTGCCTCTGGCAGGGACGGCTATTACATTATACCTGTTGTTGTAGCCACAATAGACGGCGGCCATAACGTTTCATTCCGGGTAAATGGAGTCTATCCATACACTGGAGCTAATAGTTCTGATGCTTCTCTGCAGGCTGTCAGTTCATTCGGTCCTAATCTTCTCAATATCTCAATAAACCTTACAGCCAACGGCGGAGCCTGCCGTCCTTACAGCGGCGTGACTAACGCTACATCTTATTCGCACAGCGGCTGTTCAGGCGGCTATTGCGTCCATGATTTGTGCCGTGCTGCTTCGACATACTGCGGCGACGGCTTCTGCGATTCCGGCGAATCATCGTCTTCGTGTTCGGCAGATTGCGGAACAACAACCACCACAGGTGGCGGTGGCGGCGCTGCCACAACCACAACCGCGCCAGCTAATGCGACAACTACAGTTGCAACTACTATATCAACCACCACTACAACAACGATACCAGCAATAGTAAAAGTTAACCTGACGGCTGATGTTCCAAAGACAGTAGAAGTGAACACAACGCATGTTGACAAGATTACCATAACAGCAGCAGTTAACGCGCCAAGCGTTTCTGTCACGGTAACAGAGATTTCAAAGCCCGCTGAAACACCGGCGCCTGTTACAGCAGCCGGCTCGGTTTACAAATACGTGGAAATAAAAGCGTCCAATATTGCAGCCAGTTCTATAGCAAAGGCAAAAATCAGTTTTAAGGTGGCCAAATCCTGGATATCGTCCGAAGGAATTGACAAGACTACAATAGCCCTGAGCAGGCTTGTCGGAAGCCAGTGGACCAAGCTGGTTACTGTGCTTGCATCAGAAAGCGCTACTGATATAACGTACGAAGCAGAGTCGCCTGGATTCTCGACGTTCGCAATAACCGGAAATAAAGTCATAACCACGACATCAACTGCCGTGCCAACAACCGTGCCTGCTACAACCACGACTGCACCGGCAAAGATAGACACAACAACTATATACCTGATAGTGGCTGTTGTCATAATCCTGCTTGCGGCAGTCGCCTATTTCAGATTGCTTGGCAAAAAGGGCAGGCGCCAGTATATTTTCATGCCGGAAAAGAAAGAAGGACACGTAAGTAAAAAGTGACATCGAAACCTTTATTGAAACAAAGTTAAAAATAATGCAGTGGTTGAATGAAGAAGTTCTTGATTCTGGTTGCGGTATTCGCCTTGTTCACGATAAGCCCTGTTTTTGCAGTAACTGTTAATATGGGCAACGATAATGTCACAGTTATTGACAACAGCGGCACGATTGTCTTGGAAGTAGGCAACCTCACGAAAAATTACACGCTTTCAGCACGGTTGATTGCAAACCAGTCATTCGATATTGTGAATGTAACATTTTATATGCCTTATGGTATTGTAAACATGACGCCATGCAATGGTGGAACCGGTTTTAGCAGGGTTAATGCCACAACAGTCTCATGCATAGTGGCTGTAAATAGTGTAACGCAGCCTGCACCGCCAGACACAACACCCATAGGCGTCACGGTAAACCTGACGATAACAGCCAACATATCTGCTTTTTCATTCTATACTGCCGCGCAGGCATTCAATTTTACGTTCACTTCAAGAAACGTAACCGGCATAATCAACAGCACCATCAGAAACATAACAGCCGTAAGCTCGAGAAGAAATCCCCGGCCTGAGGCTGTTGAAACAAGCACGTCAAATGCCTCGCTGACGTTTACCTTCTGGAACCAGTCTGACAAAGGTTACAAGGTCATGACGCCTATTTACACGTTTAATCCGACGTTAGGCAGGCCAGAGCTTGCCAATAATTCTTACGGCGAAATACTGTACTTTGACAAGTCCTTTTTTGAAGGGCCCAATTTCATGAAGCTGTGGTCGTACAATCTGACGTTCAGGATTATATTTACCGGCGGCTTGGGCGCGGCAAATTATACGATAAGGTCTCCGATAAACAACAGCCAGTTTCCGACCCAGTCGCTGACGCCTCTATTCATTCAGACAAATGAGATTCAGGATTTTATTACAAACGTGACAAGGAACTTCACGATGGGCATACCAAACCCCAATAGCTTTACTGCCTACTGGAATGGCACGAACTATACGCAGACCGTGCTGCTGTCTTCAAGAGGCCTGAACGTTTCCTTCACCGGCGGCGCTGCCGCTGGTTCAGACCAGAGCATATCGCTTCTTAGCGTGTCAATACCAAACGAGACCGTAGCAAACATGACGAACAATACGGACATAACTGTTTTGTTCACGATGACGAACATCACGGCCTGCGGCACAACCTCTTGCACCACTTCGCCTATTTTCGTGAACAGCCAGTCAATAAGCGGCTGGAGCCCTGACTCGCCGCCGCAGTTCGGCAGCGCTCTTAATATCTCCTATGTAATGAATGTCACGAACGCCTTTACAAACTATACGCTTGACAACCTCAGCATAAGCATAATGCAGCCCATGAACGTGACGATGGTTAGCGGTTCGAGAACAGAACAGTTCAACATGACAAGGCTTTCGAGCGTGAGGATAAGCGTCTGGAACGGCTCTGTGTTCGTAGAAAACCTGAGCGTCATACGCCGCGAAAGCAACTTCTCGTTCAGCGACACGCATGGCCCGAGCGGCGCTAATGTGACATTATTTATAACAACCTTTGACGTAGTCCTGTCATCATCTGCTCATGTAAACGGCTCATTTGGATGGGAGCCCAACAGCAACGGAATAGTTTTGATAAACTTCACGGCCGAGATGACGTTCCCTATTCTGAACGAAACTGCCCCGCCTTCAGGAGCTGCCGGCACTGCAAATCAGTATAACGTAACAACAAACCAGCCCCAGCGGGCGCCGCTGAACCTGACCGGCAAGGTCCCCGGCCTTGACAATAGCTCAACAGGCATTAACGTTACCGTAGACGGCGTTCAGGTGGCTTCATCAAACCTTACTATAGGCAGCCTGATTTTGAAAGATGTTACGTCAGGCCAGCATGTTATTTCAGTGACGTACAGCGTCCCTGCCGCAACCACGACCACAGCTGCAACGACGACTGTGCCAAGTGGCGGCACGACGCCTAAAAAAGATGTTGCATCTGTAAATGCAGCTCCAGGGGTTGTCAGCAAACTGAAATATGATGAGAAAGATATTGGCATTAAGGAAATCCAGATAGAAGTGAAAAACAGCGCAAACGACGTAAGGATAACAGTAACAAAACTGACAGGCCAGCCGGCTTCTGTAACGCACACAATCAGCGGCAGGGTCTTCCAGTACATAGAAATTAATACTGAAAATCTCGCATCGGACAACATCAAATCCGCGCGCGTCCAGTTCAATGTCACGAAAGCATGGTTAATTAATAATAGCGCAAGTGACGAAGACGTGATACTTAACAGATACATTAATACGACGGGATGGCAGAAGCTGAAAACAACGAAGCTGAGTGAAAGCCCGGTAGAAGTTCTGTTCGATGCCGAAACCCCCGGCTTCAGCGTATTTGCAGTCACCACCGAGAAGACTATAACAACAACCACGACAGCCAATGCAACTACTACAGTGCCGGCAACAACTGCAGCAACCACTACTATCCCGGCAAAGCCGGCTGACTCCGCAGCCGTTACGTTTTTGATAGCCGCTGTTTTGGTTATAGCTTACCTTCTTCTGAAAAGAAACAAAAGAAAATAGAGCTACTTAAATCTTTTTGCGAAAACTTATTGGTATGAAATTTCTTGGTATTTTAATCGTGGTTATCGCCCTTATATCCGGCTGCGTCCAGCAGACAGAACTCCGTGAAATAACAATACCGGGCCACGCAAACCAGGTATATGTGTTTTCTTACGACATAAGGGAATCAATAAAAGTACAAGCGCCTGACGAGGCGGCTATAAGAAATTTATTGAGAACAGATTCTATAAACATCCTTTACAACGGCACGAATGAGCAGGATCTTGCCTACTTCAACGTGGCTTTATTCAACATCCGGGAAAAATTAAGGACGTTTTATACTTACGATGGCATTCTGCTGAAATTCTACCCGTTCTACTACACAACTAACGAACTGGTGAATTTCTCCAACGCATCAATCAGCAACCCGACCATAGAAATAAGGGGCCCCGATACAGGCGCAACAGAAACGTCTGTTATCCTGAACGGAAAAACTGTTTTGGTCCAAGGCACCACTTCCAGAAACCTCCAGCTCGCAGCCGACAGGCTTGTCCTTGCCGTTTTTGATATAGACGAAACGAAGATAGATGCGTTGGCGAGGAGATGAAGTAAGCTGAAATGATGAGCATCATTCTTGCCATACCTAAGTAAGCGGTCTTAAAATGAGAAATAAATTCATAAGTTAGTTGTTTTCTTCAGAACAAACATGCTTATCTCTTTTCTATTCCTCTCTACGACTACCTTTTACCTCTACCAGCACAGCACCGGCTTCTCTTGGGATTTTGCCGTTTACGCCATGAACGCCCAGTATTTTTTCGGTGGTTATTATTTTGAATGGGCCAGCCGCTGAATCTGACGCCGTGTAAAATGATTTTTCCGTTTTTATGCGGGTAAGTATTGACATGTGGGGCAGAAGTTTTACTTAGTAAAACACGTCCATTTGAGAGGAAGAACATTGCACGGCGTCAATCCGTATCCCAGTTCGTTCAAATAAGAAATATAAGTCCTGTCAACTTTTCTGGCAGGCGTGCATTTAGAGGTATTGCCAAGAATTATATAGCCTTCTGTTTCGTTGATTACAGGGAACGAGCTTATGAAATCCTTGTCCGATGCGTAATCCGGCTCGCCTCTCTTGAAAAGTATAATCCGTGTGCCGTTGCTTATCTCATTAGCCATGTTTTCTTTCCTCGGAAAAGGCTCTGACGGCTTGCCAAGGTAATTGATAAACGGCCATGCGTTGGATTTTATCATGCAGTTGTCTGCTTTTGACAAGGCGTCCTCGTAGACTCCTCTGTTTTCTAGATTCACAAAGTAAATAGAGGCTAAAGAGAAATTCGCAATTATAATCGCTATTGCGGCGGCCCTCCGTAATTTCAACTTATTTATCCACACAGCCGAAAAATAAACCAACGGTAATGTCAGATTAAACAAATACCGCGAAGTCTTTATGGGAATTGTATAATACGAAAGCAGGCTGAGAGCAAGGACTGCAAGCATTAAAATATCCATTTTTCCGAATTTCCTGCTTATGCCAAGTTTGTAGATTCCAAAAGCAAAAAGAAGTATGTAATAGCCGGAGACATCCAGAACGTCAGAAAAATTAAACGGCATTTTTATATAATCCCTGAATTTCACATTTCCGGCGTACGCATCTGCTACGCTTGTCAGCGGGTCTCCGGACAAATAAAAGTTGTACAGCAGCCAAGGCGCAAAAAACAGGATTATAATGCCAAACGAGACCGGTATTTTTTTAGCATGCCTTCTGAAAAATATGAGAAGTGTGTAAATGAAATTGCTGTAATGTGTTAGGAATAACAGAGAAATAAAAGCAGCCGAACGGGCCTTATCCAAATAAGCAAGAGCCAACTGCAGAAAAGATAAATATAACAATTCCGTTCCGACGGAAAGTCCCGTATTCAGCACAAACGGCGAAAGCAGCAGGCCGTAAAATAGCGACTTGTCTACGTTTATCTTCTCAGCCAGCAATTTAGACGAATAGGCGAATAACGCCGAAACAAGAATTATGTATAAGTATTCCGCCGCAACCCAGCCGAAAATGCTTAAGATGCCCATGACGAACGGAACAAACGGCGGCCTGTTCCATTCAAAATAGAAGCCGTTGCTGAACATGTACTTGGCATTCAAAACATAAACAGAAAAGTCCCATGACAGGCCTGTAGAATGCTGGTAAACAAAAAATACCGTAGAAAACAGGAGCAGCAAATAGAACAGTCTGTTACCTTTCCATATACTTGTTATACTCCTCATAAAAATCTCCTTTTTAGAAGGAAGACTATGTCCTTTACACCATCTAAAACAGGGTTTACCTTCGATTCTGACAGCGTTTTCCTGTATGCGATAGGTATTTCTTTTACGCTTAGCTTGTTTCTTAGATATTCCGTAAACATTTCTATCTCCAGTTCAAATTTTTCAGATGAGATCTTTATTTTATCCGCCGCCTCTTTCCTGATGCCTACGAATCCGGTGCATAAATCAGTTATGCTTGTTCCGTAAAGCATATTTGCAAATTTTGTAAGAACTATATTGCCAAATGAGTTTATCTTGGGCATAGATTTTTCATCCAGATGACCGGCAAATCTCGAGCCAAGAACAACATCGTATTTTTTTAATTCTGCCAGGAATTTCCTGATATAGGAAGGGTTGTAAGAATAATCGCCATCCAGCATTATGATATAGTCCGTCTTTCGCGGAATTTTTCTGAATGCCGTTTTTATAGACCGGGCCTTGCCTCTGCGCTTTTCCATTATGACAGACGCGCCGTTTTTTCTGGCTATCTCTGCAGTTCTGTCCTTCGAAAGCCCGTCTACGACAAATACTTTTATTCTATAACCATCAATTTTTGGCACTTCATTAAGCACTTTGCCTATTGATGCTTCTTCGTTCAGGGTCGGTATAACAACGCTGACATTTTTCATGGATATCAGGTAAGTCAAATGCTTTCTATGGAAAATAGATTTACATCCTTACTTTAGCAGTTCACTTGCAAATAGCCAGGTCGTAATTGCCGCATAAAATGCCGGTAACTTTTTCCATTTCTTGGAATCCTTCGTATTTCGTGCCTTTAATCATGATGGTAGGAGTTTTTGTGACATTATTCAGATTATAGACCATCTTCACAATCCCCTGCTTTTCCTTGAAGATGCTGTTGAATGTGAATACTGTTATGTTGACATCGCCGAGCCTGAAAACAATGTTGTCGAGAACCTTTGCCTGCTCCCGGGAGGCTTCTGAGGTATCCGGGAAAAATAGGACGGTGGGTTTTGTCAGCTTGCATTCTTCGGTTTGTATTTCGTTGAAAACAAAATATCTGCCCAATGAGACTATAAACTGGGACGCAAGAAGCTCGGCTTCGTCTTTAGGCACGTCGCCTATGTCAAACCTTCTTCCTATTTCCACCTTTTTCTTTGCTATATCCGGCAGCCGGCTTTCTATGTATGCGCACATGTCCTCTTTTTTGCCGAATTGATTCAATATAGAAAGCTCGATTTCCAGACTTTGGGACTCAAGAACGTCAAGCTGAAGGCTCTGCTGTATAGATTCGACCCTGGCGCGCGTTATCTCGGAACCTATCATTATGCCGATAATGAAAACGAGCGTTGTAAGCAGGAACGTTATAACGTACTTTTCTTTTCTTACTTTCATAGCATAAAAGTAACGCTGAAATTTCTTAAAGCAAGCTCCTTTCTTCGCAAGAAAGTAGCTTGTCTGCGAAAAGCATAGCTTTTCGAGACATCAGAAACCTTGTGGTTTCTGCTTGCAGTCAAAGAAGCATATTATATAAAAATAGAAGATACTGTTTTCTTTCTTTTCGAAAAAGAAAGAAAAGGGCTTTACCACTTCCTTTTTGCCCTGACCATCTCATAGGTAAATGCGGCTACCCACAGAAACAGGTTTATGAAAGGGTAGGTTATGATGTAAACCAGATAATCCAGCTTGCTTATTTTTTCCTTCGCGCTCTTGTTGCTGAGCCTTATCATGAAGAAAAACGCAACAAGGGCGATTATCAGAAAGAATGTTGTCGGCGTAATGATGTTTATCTGCGATGCGCTGAGGAGATAATTTAGGTCGAAATTCACGATAAAAAGGTCTATGATGCGCTGGCTGGCATATATAATTCCGTCGTAGATGCTCACCAGAAGAAACGGTATTACGAGCGCCAGCACGAGGTACTGCAACGGCAGGATAAACACGCCAAAATCGGCAAAGCGCTTGTTAAAGAACATATAGGAATACTTCCGGGAATTGTAAATATACCCCCTGTACCATCTAAGCCGTTGCTTGAAAAGCTCCCTGAAAGATTTCGGAACAACCGTCTGCGCGCTGTCTTCAAGAGCGTGCTCTATCCTGTAACCGTTATTTTTTAGCCTCAGCCCTATCTCCAGGTCTTCTGTTATGTTCTTTTCGTCAAAGCCGCCAAGTCTTTTGATTATGGCTGTTTTATAAATCGCAAAGCCAGGCGTGAAGTAGAGCGCCCCTATAAAGCTGAGGAGCTTCTTTGTGAATGACGACAGGGCGTACTCTATCCTCTGCAGCCTTTCTATTCTGGTTTTTGGCTCGTACGGCTTCAGCGCGGCTATAGCCGATGCCGTCCTGCCGTGTATCAGGCCTGCCATGTTCAGCAATGCATTGCCCGACAAAAACGTGTCGGCATCTATGAAACCGAACAGCTCTGTACCGACATATTTTAGACCGTAGTTCAAGGACGCGGCTTTGCCGCTGTTGGCCTTCCTGAGATAACTTATATTTTTGTATTTCTTCATCAGGCGTTTTACAACAGAACCCGTACCGTCAGTAGAGCCGTCATCCACGACAATTATTTTCAATTTCGGGTATTTCTGGTTTTCCAAGGCCGTTAAACATTTCTCTATGTTATTTTGTTCGTTATATGCCGGCACGATTATCGATAACGGCGGATGCACCGCTTTTGCGCTTCGTTTTTTGGCTGCCGTAAAAAAAGTCGTAAACCAGAATATGGAAGCGAACAGCGTCACGTAAGCCGTTGCGTAAAAAAGTATGTCCATAATTATGTTTGCCATATACCCCTTACTCCTTTCAGTCGTAAGTCGTATCCCATATTATTTAATTTTTATTTACCAGTTCTCTTTTCTTGCATATCTCCCTTAGCAGCACGGTCGCATAGCTGCCTTTTGGCAGGGCGAACACCAGCTTGACCGTAGACCCTCCTATAATATAGTCTATTTTCGATAATTTAATAAATGCCTTTCTCTTGCCGCCGAAACAGCTTAACATCAGCTCGTTTATACGAAAATCCTTCGGCGCGATGCCCTCTGCTTTGCATATGTTTCCGAGTAGCCTGTCTGCGCGGCTCTTCCCAAAACGTGTCTTGTAACCAAATATAGTGGCGTTCCTGAAACAGGGTTTTTCGTTTGCCCCCATGTATTTGTTCAGCATTTCATTAAAAAGCCATGACTGGTAGGCGTTAATGAGAAATTTCAGCAGCGATTTGGGAACATGATTTAGTGATTTGTACCTGTTGCCGTTTTTGTTTATAGACTTTGACGCAGCAGCAAACTTTCTTTTGACAAGATACCTGCCTATTGTGTGATTATCCCTGTTTTTGCCGAACCGCTGCAGCCCGAAATAATTCGGCATTCCTCTGATGGAAAGCTCCCTGATTACGGAATAAAGTCGCCTCTTATTTTTGCAGTCATGCAGCGTTATGACGAACTCGTTTCCTATAAGATTGCCGGGAAAAATTTTCTTGCATCTGCCCACAGGCACGGCTGTTAAGCTGTCTGATTCGTACGTTTTGGCTTCGGCGATCGCGCTTACATACTGCCAGCTTACCGAGAACTTGTCTTTCAGCCCGGCATAACCTATATCGCGAAATCCAAGAGAAGCCAGCTTTTTTATCATTTCCTGCGTTGTGAGGTTGCGTTTTTTTACAAGAAATAATGTGTACTTTCTTTCGTCTTTACCAGCATTAAACTTTCTCAAAAATTTTGGCTCTATGATTTCACGGACGGCAAAATCGTCAGGCTTTTCCAGAAAACCTCCTATGCCCTTTGATTTTGTCCAGTATTTGTAATGCAGCTTCATTAGAATAGTAGTGAAGAAATCAATAAAATGCTATTAGTCAAGTCGTTTCAAAGTCAATGTTTGTCTGTATACATGAAGAGACCCCCTTGGCACGCCAGCATTTTGCATTTCATTGATAACAGCCCGTAGATAGTCTATTTCCGGAGTCTTTCTCAGAACATATTTGTACCATACGCGCCCAAAAAAGTTTTCCGGGCAACTCGGTTTTTTACAGGAGGAAATTGTGATTCTCTTATTAGAACAACATTTCCGCTAGGTATCGTTAGTTCATCTAGATAAGGCGGATTAAAAAAGCGTGCGTAGACATCAATGCGTGTACCATGTACCTTCAAGAGGGCCGTCTTCGGTATACCGAGAAAATACGATGAACTGTCATCTAGTTTTATTGGTATTCTGGCTATCCCCTTTAATATTTTCATACCGAAACCTCTGCAACTAATCAACAATTAAGAAAAAGTATTTAAACGGCAGCAAACATCGCAGTTATTTCATCAGCGGCAGCGAACCCGTGACCTTGTTTATTTTTTTCTCTTCGTCCGGCCCTATGCCTAAGCATGTCGTTGTCCCGCTCCTGAGTTCTGTCAAGCCGGCATCCGAGATTAATGAGCAAGGCAGCCTGAAATCTCTGCATCTCTTCTCCAGTTCCAATAGGCTTTTTTTATCCTTGACAGCAAGGACAACCTTTTTCTGGCCTTCTTTCTGCCAGGCAGAAACTGTTTTTTTTCCAGTTTGCGAAGCCGCCGATAAAGCCGCATGCGCAACCTGGACAGCCAGCTTGGCCGGGCTCATTTTTATGTCGTTCCTGACGACGATAACCTGCTTATATGCCATATTCATCAGCCGATTACAAATCTTGCTTTTTCCTCAAGGCAATATAAATTCTCTGCAACGCTGTTGCGTTCGACAGTACCGCTAAAATAATTACAATATAAGATAAATAAGCCTTGCTGAGGTTCGCAAGAAGAAGGCCGAGAAACAAAAGAACAAGGCGCTCCGCTCTTTCCGTCAGCCCGCCGCGCAATTCCTCTTCTGTAAGATTTTTCTCCTTTGCGGCCGCTTTTGCATAGGTGGTCATCATTGAACCGAACAGGTACAAAACAATCCAGAGGGTTGAATTTGGTATCGGCAGAGAAACAAAAAGCAGCCCAAAGACTATCAGCCCTTCGATATACCTGTCTATAATCGTATCAAGATAAGCGCCTTTCTTTGTCACACGGCCTGTCACGCGGGCAACAGAACCGTCAACCAAATCCAGAAAAGAGGCTGTGCCGAAGAGCAAAGCCCCCAAAAGAAAATTCTCATTGATTATGAAATAAGCAGAAACGATAGCAGGCAGCACTGAAATAAGTGTCCACTGATTAGGCGTTAATGGCAATTTGGAAAACAGCATGCCTACTTTTATACTGAGAAAAGAAAAACGCTTTCTTGGTAACATTCTATTGCCCTTTACCTTTCTCTCTGGCCGGAAATGAACTCTTCCAGCATCTGTTTTGCCACGCTGTCCGGATACTGCTGGGGCGGGTGCTTGCAGAAATATGCTGACGGCGCTATTAGTGCGCCTCCAACATTTCTGTCCATGGCTAATTTGCAACACCGAATAGCGTCTATGACAACGCCCGAAGAGTTTGCCTTGTCTTCCACGTCCAGCCGCACGTCAATAGAAAACGGTATGTCGCCAAACAACCGGCCTTCTATCCTCATGAAAGCCAGCTTGCGGCTGTTAAGCCACGGCACGTAATCGCTCGGTCCGATGTGCAGATTTTCATCGCTTAAGCGCGATGTGAGCTGGCTCTGGACGGCTTCTGTTTTTGAAATTTTTTTGCTCTTCAGCCTGGAACGCTCAAGCATATTGTAGAAATCCGAATTTCCTCCGACATTAATCTGGTATGCACGGTCAATTTTTGCGCCGCGTTCCATGCATAAGTTAGTCAGGACGCGATGAACGATGGTGGCCCCTATCTGCGCCTTCGTATCGTCCCCTATTATAGGGAGCCCTGCCTTGTTGAATTTTTTCTCCCATTCTTTTTCAGACGCGATGAATTCAGGTATGGCGTTCACAAAGCCGCAGCCGGCTTTTATAGCCTCGCCGGCATAGTACCGCGTTGCTTCGTAGCTGCCGACCGGAAGAAAATTCAGGACGACATCGACCTTATTTTCTTTCAGCAGCTCTGCAATGTTTGCAGGCGGCTTGGTGTCCATGGAAACCATCTGCTTCATGTATTCGCCGACGCCGTCAAGCACAGGGCCTTTTTTTACAGGCACTTTCAGCTTCGGGACTTTGCAAATAACATCTGTGTTATTCGGCTTTGCGAATATCGCTTCGCCGAGGTCTTTGCCAACTTTATTGGCGGCGACATCTATTGCTGCAACCGGCTTTATGTTGGTTATTTTATAGCCGCCTATGTCATTGTGCACCGACAGCGGCTTGTTTTTGTAAAAAAATAATCCCTGCACCAAGTTCGAGGCGCAGTTGCCTATTCCTATTATAGCGAGCCGTATATCTTTTACCATGGTAAAAGATTGCCTAGTAAAGTATTTATCTTTTACAGTCGTAAAACAATAATGCGCAGACCTCTTGAGAGGCTGAAAACTAGCGTCTATGTAGAAAATTTATGGTTGCATATTCTCAGGCTGCTCAGCAAAAAAAGTTATACAGGTTATGTGATCCGCGGGGAGATAAATAAGAAGTTCGGGTTCTGGGTCGGAAATGTGACTTCGTACAAAGTTTTGTACATGCTAGAAAAAGGTGGATACGTCCGCTCAGAAAAACACGGGAGAGAGATTTACTATATCATAACTCCAAAAGGCAAGGAAGAATTAGAGGCGGGTGAAAAATTTTTGGATGCTGTTTAATTCCATAAAAGCCTGATGTCTTTTTATTCTGTTTTACTAATCTAAATTAGATATCCATGGTCTTCGGCTCCGAGTTTCTCATAAGTCTTGCAAATACATACGGCTTGGTAGGTATATTCCTTATTGGTTTCCTGAGCAGCTTCACGCTTTTCATACCGTCGCCTGCATTCATAGTTGTTTTCCTGCTTGGTTCGGTAATAAATCCCTTGCCGCTTGGAATAGCGGCCGGGCTCGGTTCTGCGTTTGGCGAGCTGACATCATATTATGCCGGTTACGGCGTGAGCCTGGCTGCGAAGAAATATAAGAAAAAATTTAGAGCCATAGAAAAAATGTTCCAGAAGTACAATGCCCCGCTGATTATCTTCGTATTTTCAGCCACCCCTCTCCCTTTTGACATTGTTGGCATATTCTGCGGCGCTGTACGTTATCCATTGAAGAAATTCTTCCTGGCAACACTGGCCGGCAAGCTGGTGAAATTCACTTTGATAGCGTACGCCGGCTTTTACGGCCTTGAAGCGATTAAGAATATAGTCGGGTTTTGATGGTTATATTGGTGGATAACAAAAAGTAAATGTTAAAGAGGCTTTGTTGAAAAAGAGACCCATTGGCTGTCTTTTGACGCCAATGGGTCACCCGTATGTGTGCATCAGTATGATGCAAGACGAATCCATGATTCGCCTGCACAGGAGAAACTTGTTTCTCCTTGTGCACACGACTTTTTCAACAAAGCTTGTTAAAGAAGACAAATTTGGAAAAGTAGCGAAGGTACACGGATATTTATTCAAAATTCCTCAATGGAATTGTCATATTATGCCTTTGGTACATTTCAGTGGCAGGTCTTATAATTATTACTTAAGAAATAGCTATTTTTATTACCTAAATGAGGGATTATAGTTTTATAGAAATAAACTAGAAAGTTAACAAAACTGAATCTGAAAATTTCTTCTTGCTTTACTTCAGTAAGGCACCTTCTTCACCCTTATCCAATAGCCAATCCTGTTTGTCGCCATGTGCAGCAGCGGCGTTATGACAACCAGCGCAACAACAGTATTCAGATTAATCTTAACGGCAAAGCTGGAAAACAGCAGGGCGATAGCAAGAAAATCCAGCTGGTCCAGGAATAAAGCCGGGTGCCCTCTTGGCAGACCAAGCCTTCTTTTTATGAAAGCGCCTATGATATCACCTAAAATTGCTCCGGTGCTTAATAAAATGATTAATTGTATCGTGAGCCTGGCCAGCATTAAATCAGAAGGTAAGTAGCTATGCAAACCCATCTGTAGCCATCCTATTAAAATCCCGAAAAATATGCCTCCTATAGCCCCTTCTATCGTTTTGCCGTCGCCTAAAATCCTGTGTTTCCCTAAATTTTTGCCGAAATCCAGCGGTCTTTTGCCCTTTACGAGCAGCGGAAATGCGTTCGCGCAGTACGCGGGAAAGATGAACCAGAGCGATTGCGCGACCAAGTCAAATGTCATGATTATCCATCACAAATGTTTTTTGCTATACTTAATAAACTTATTATACCGCCTTCACAAAATACAATCATAATAAATAATATGGCTATCGCCTCAAGCAAAGACCAGAGGTCTTTGATGCATCAAAAGACTTCTGTCTTTTGATTGTGCAGAGTAAGTAGCCGAATAAAATGGCACTCGACTTCGCGCAAAATGCGAAGCATTTTGGCGACTCAAGAAAGCTCTGCTTTCTTCGAGTTGCGGAGCAAAGGGGAGTATGAAAGGACAATACAGGCTCGTTAGCGAGGTGCTGCTTTTCGCCGCCGGCGTGGCGATGGCCAGTTTCGTTATTGTCAGTTTTACGTCAGTCAAAGATGCGATAAGCAAAGGCTCCGTCAGCGACCAGCTTGTGTCTGTCTCGAATCTTATAACAACGTCTTTGGTCAAGGTTTCCCAGAATAACGCCGTCCTGCGGATAAAAATCCCCGGCGCAATCTCAGGAAAAGGCTATAGAATAAGAGCCGTTGACGGAAACGGCAATCCCTGCGAAAAGGGGAAGGATTGTTTTCTAAACCTGTCCATCGACGGCGAGAGTTATGCCAGGCAAGTCTTTAATATAAGCCAGAATTATAAAATAACAGGTGACATACCAAGCACCGTAACTTATATAGAAATAGTTTCCGCCAACGACGAAATAAGAATACAGAGAGGAGCATAATGAAAATAAAATATTTCAGCCTTAAAACGCCCCACGGGAGGAAGCGTCTTGTGCTGCGGCTTTCAAAAGAAACGGTTGTTAAGCCGCTGGCAGAGGAAGTGATGCACGAGATAGAAATAGCGAAGCCGGAAGAAAAAAAGTATCGCCTCAATATAAAAATAAAACCAAAAGTCCAAAAAGAGGAAGGTATCAGGAAAGGCTATACTATGACGATGCTCCCGCCTCCTATGGTTTCCGGAGGGGTTTCTGGTTTTTCGGGTTCGGGTGGTTTTTCAGCTTCGCAAAGCTCTTCGCAGCCCGCAGCATTAGAAGGGGAAGGCAAGTTTTCCATAGTAGGAGCATCTTTACAGGGAATCGCAATTCCTGAAATAAGAACGCAGGCCGAGGTCTTCAAGGAAAAAGAACTGGAGGCCATGACCAATGAAACAACAGAGGATTTGAAGATAATAGACATAAAATATCCGCTTATTCCGTCTAAGCCAAAAACCGGGGAGAGGGTCTTTGCATATGCCCATATAACGTTTGATAAAAGATCAAACGAGCTTGTTTATAGCGTCGTGGAACCGAGGCTTGACGAAACCGGGCAGAAACTCCTTGAAGACATCAAGGACTACATCCAGGAGAAAATAAATATAGATTTTTCCCAGGTGCGCCAAAAAAATGCCATGGGCTACATCGCGGACATATTCGACCTGGCGTTGGAGTACCTGAAGCCGAAAATAGACGAGTCTATGGAAGAGGTGCTCAAGTATTACGTATTCCGTGATTTTGTCGGCCTGGAAAAGATAGAGCCTCTTCTTAGCGACAGATTCATTGAGGACATATCATGCGACGGAATCGGCATCAATATTTACATTTACCACAGGAACCCGAGATTCGGGACGCTGAAAACAAACGTATCTTTCGGCACCATGGAGGAACTGGACACGTTTGTAAACAAACTGGCTGAGCGCTGCGGAAGGGTTATATCCATTTCCAAGCCGCTTTTAGACGCAACGCTGCCTGATGGCAGCAGGGTGCAGGCGACATTAGGCAGCGATATAGCCAGGCGCGGCAGCAATTTCACAGTAAGAATGTTCACAGAAGAGCCGATGACGCCCCTGGACATTATAAGGGGAGGGACGTGCGATGCCAGAATGATGGCATATTACTGGCTGCTCATAGAGCACGGTTCCAGTTTCCTTATATCCGGCGGCACAGCAACCGGAAAGACTTCGCTGCTTAATGTGCTCTCGCTTTTCATAAAGCCGCAGATGAAGATCGTTTCCATAGAAGACACGTCAGAATTGCGTCTCCCTCACGCCCACTGGATTCCGGAAGTTGCCAGAACCCCTATTTCAGAGGAGGGCAAGGTCGATATGTTCGAACTTCTCAAAGAATCATTAAGGCAGCGGCCGGATTACATAATCGTCGGAGAAGTCCGTGGCCAGGAAGCCTACGTGCTATTCCAGCAGATGGCCATTGGCCATCCGGGATTGTCCACGATCCATGCAGAAAATTTCTCCAAGCTTATAGACCGCCTGACATCGCCGCCCATAAACCTTCCTCCGAACCTGCTCGAAAATCTGGATGTCGTAATATTTTTGAGGCGCGTAAAGCACGGCAGAAGGTACATCAGAAGGATAAACACGTCAGTCGAGATAACCGGCTTTGACCGCCAAAGCACGTTGCCCGTTATGAATGAGATTTTTTCGTGGTCGCCTCACGATGATTCGTTCAAAACCATAAAAAAAAGCATGCTGCTAAGGAAAATAGCGGCGTTGAGCGGCATGGCAGAGGGCGATATAGAAAAGGAACTGGAAACCCGCGCGAAGGTTTTGGAATGGATGGTGCTCAACAACATAAAAGACTACAAAAAGGTTGCTGCAATTATAAATATGTTCTACGCATCAAAGGGGCTTCTTCTGGCAAAACTGGGTGTCTAGAATGCCTTCTTATGTAAACCTTTCGTACAGGTTCTTTGGAAAAATAAGCAGGTCCGTGAAGGGCAATTTTCTCGATATAAGGGAGGATCTCCAGCGCGCAAATATAGCCTATACGCTTGAAGAGTACTTGTCTACCGCGTTTTTCACAACTGCACTGGCGTTTGTTTTGGAAACAATTTCTTTATCGTTTATTTTCGGCCTGATAAGATTTTCTGTTGTTTCTGCGCTTCTTCTGTCAATAACGTTGTCACTGGCGATTTCCGGAGTCCTCTTCTTTCTTTTTTACTCTTACCCGGCCGCAGCAGCCAAAACAAGGCAGTCAAAAATAAAAAAAATCCTGCCGTTTGCCGTTTCCTATATGGCAACCATATCAAGCTCCCGTTTGCCGCCTATCGTCCTGTTCAGAACGCTTGCCGGCTTCAAAGAGTACGGTCAGATAGCCGAAGAAGCCGCCAATGTTTCACGGGATGTAGACGTCTTTGGCATGACATTCTCGGCAGCCGTAAAGAAACAGGCAAAAAGATCCCCATCCACGGAGTTCCGCGAGTTGTTATGGGGCATAAACTCCATTATCGCATCCGGCGGTGATTTGACCTTTTACCTAAAACAGAAGAGCGAGGAAATGATGAACGACTACAGGCGGAGAATAAGGAAATATGCCCAGGACTTGTCATTGTTCGTGGAAATATATCTCACGCTGATAATCACGGGCTCGATATTCTTTATAGTGCTTTCCTCCATAATTTCCGCAATTTCCGGCGGCTTGGGAACGATATTCGTGCAGGCCTTTGTAGTTTTTATACTGCTGCCGCTGCTGTCCATAGGCTTCATTATAATCATAAAATCTATATCGCCTGTAGAGTGATTCTTTCGTCCATATATTGGACAAATCTTTATACCCTCTTCTCGCAAATTGTATATCGTGAACCAGATGAAAATAGAAAAAGGCACGGGCATACTTCTTGTTTCTTCTGCGGGATTCGTATTCCTGTTGCTGCTTGCCGTGTTGTTCTCTAGAAATCTTGCCTTATCGACGAATTTTATTTTCCTGGCTATGATTTTTCTTTTTGTCCCGTATAGCGTATACAAATTCTTTGAGCAGAAGAGGATAAAGGCGTATGAAAAGGAATTCCCAAGCTTGTTGCGTGACTTGGCAGAATCGCAGCGGGCCGGCTTAAGCATACTCCAGGCCATAAAAGTCGCCACCAGATCTGATTACGGTTCCTTGACCGACGAAGTAAAAAAAATCAGCAACCAGATAAGCTGGAATGTGCCCCTTGAAGAGATTCTGGGCAACTTTAGAAAAAGGATGAAGAGCAGCGGCCTTATCGTGCGTTCTATAATGGTCGTAAGCCAGGCAAACAAGTCCGGCGGCAATATAGAAGATACGATGGATTCGTTAGCCAGCAACATAGAAATGATAAGGGATGTCCAGGAGGAGAAATCAACCTTGCTGAACCAGCAGGTGTTTATGATGTACGCCATCTTCTTTGTTTTTGTCGGCATAACGATAGCGCTTGTAAAGTTCTTGATACCGATGGTGCAAACGCCGACTGCGCAAACAGGTTTCGCTGGCATTACGCAGGGCATGAACGCCAATCCTTGCTCAGAGTGCGCACAAAGCTCCAGCATTGCATGTGTAAGCTGCAATGCGTTCTTTGCAGTTTCCGCGGCCCTGGACCTGGGGGCGAAAGAGGAGCCGGCAACGTACTATAAGTCGCTTTTCTTTGTCATGATAGTCATGCAGGGATTTTTTTCGGGCCTTATAGCCGGTCAGATAG
This sequence comes from Candidatus Aenigmatarchaeota archaeon, assembly GCA_016180945.1. GTDB lineage: Archaea > Aenigmatarchaeota > Aenigmatarchaeia > GW2011-AR5 > GW2011-AR5 > JACPAG01. The sequence goes on from JACPAG010000007.1 coordinate 29,157, forward strand.
GAGCAGACTCCGTGGCGGCCGGTGTTAAGCACAGCCTCATAATGTTGCTGAGCGGCGTTTTTGTCTTCATCCTGATTGCTAAAGCTGGTGTAATATGAAAGGCGTTGTAAACATAGAATTTATTCTTTCAGTTGTTGTTTTTCTTGGGACGCTGTCGTTCATAACGCTAACCATAGGCAGGGATTCGGCTTTCCTTAGGGAAAGCTCTCTCTACGACAGCTTAAAGGCAAATACGATACAGATTTCCAATCTTCTTGCTTTCGACAAAGGATTCCCGGAAAACTGGGAAACCGGTGCGATAACGGCAGTAAGGAGGCTAGGGCTGTCAAGCGGCGAAAAATATGTATTGAGCAGGCAGAAAATAGACAGGCTTCAGGATTTCTGCAAAAAGTCGAATCCCGATTATAAGAAAAACTATGAAAAAATAAAAGAACTCCTTGGCCTAAGAGGTGACATCAACCTGACGATAGCAACGCCGGATGGTACGTTGCTTGATTGCAGCCCTGCCGTAGAAACACTATTGAAGCCTAAATTTTCTATAGGCAGAATTATAACCGTCCTGGGTGCAACAGAAAAAAAGATAGGCGAATTCAATATAACAATAATAGGCTGAACGATGAAACGAATTATAGTTTATAGGAAAGGGTTTATAAGAATCCTGGAGGTAATAATCGCGTCGTTGATCCTGCTCGCATCCCTGTCTTTCTTTTTTGCGGCAACCACGACAAAAACAGGCAACGAACTGGAACAAATGCGCGTTGAAGATGTACTTGCGTCCGTTCAAAAGAGCGGGCTGCTTGAGTCGTTTGTCAAGACCAACGATATAACCGGTCTGAACGCCAAATTAAAAGCCCTCATGCCGCAACCGATTGATTTCTCTATTGAGATAAGCGGCATCCCAAACCCGGAGATCCGCATCGGGTGCAATTGCACGGACGCCAAAAAAACAGAACTGGAAAATATCCTGTCTCCACTAGCATTTTCTTACAAGCAGAGGAGTATAAAGATCGTAATCCAAAAAATAAAATTAGAAGAAATCGCTGGCGCCACTTTTGATATTTTATTCTTCTTCGATAAAGAATCGATGTTTCATACAAACCCGGATAAACAGGAAAAACTTATAACAAATCTGACACGTTTTTTGGAAAACGGGACTGTTTTCCTTTTTTCCGACTTGCAAGAAGCTGATGTAATTGATTTGAATACAAAGTATGGACCGCTCAATGGATTTATGGGGCTTAAATGGGATGCGGCAGGTGCAAACTTTCATATAGGAGACTTTTATGATACCGGAGACCCAAAGTTTATTTCATACAGGATTGCGGATTACTTTGCCGCAATATCCGGCGAGAGCAAGAATACAAATTTTATATTTGTAACACCGCCTGTTCCGCTTAAAAATAAAATAGAGGTAGATGCCAGGACAATAATAAAGTCCGTTGGAGGAAATGGCATATCCTATGTTAAAATAAACAGGGAAATACTCGAAAACGGCAAAGGCCGGTCTGCCTGGTTTGCGAAATACGACAGGGCGCTTCCGCAAAGCGGCAAAACTGACAGCCTTCTCAAGTCCGCCGTTTTGTGGGCATCCGGCGAAAGGTACAGGATGGACGCGCCTTTCAAGACCATACCAGCCGTGGCATCGTCAAACCGCTATAGTTATTTCGGCGTCGTTGAAGGGTTTGAGCCTTTCGAAATCAGCCTGCTTGTCTGGAAGATATTTTTCTGAAGTATTAGCGATTGTTTCCAATAAACGAATGATGGTCGGTGTGAGGAGTATGGTGTGTTCACCATACTCCTAGCGTTTGCCTTATATGCCAACAGGCATATAGGTCTACACCGACCATCATACTCAGAATGGAAACAATCAGTATTAGCAACTGGATATGATTCTTAAACCTTTTCTTGCTACTCTTATCATGTTCTGTATAAAATGCGGTTCTCCTGCCGTGGCAGAAAATTTTTGCGAAAGGTGTTTTCTGGAAAGGAACAGGCTTTTCGAAATAAAGAACTTTTCCCTGATAGTCTGCAGCGTATGCGGCTCGCACTACAGTTTTGAAAAGGGCTGGCATAAATCCAGCGCTGAAAATGAAATACTCTGGCGCGTGAAAACAAAAAACCGCGTTACTGGGAAAAAAATAACACTCAGGCATGTCGGAAATAAGCTGCTTGCCTCTGTGCAGATGACGGGCTTTATCAGCCCGCTCAGGAAAATGAAGACGGAAACCGCATCTGTAGAGATAGTTCTAAGGAAACAGAAATGCGACAACTGCATAAAAATCAGCGGCGGCTATTACGAAGCCATGTTCCAGATAAGAGGCATGAAGAAAGAAGAAATACTTAAGACTATAAAAAATGAAGGCGTCTTGTCGGTGGAAAACAAGGACAACGGGTATAACGTAAAATTCATTAAAAAGCAGGACGCCAAGCGCATCGCAAAAGACCTCAAAGACATATATCACGTCAAAGGCACCTTCAAGCTCGTAGGCGAGAAGAAGGGAAAACGGCTTTACAGGTCTTTTTATTCGATTTCATAAAGAGGCCGGAAATCACATCTTCCTTATATACCACCGACTAAAGTCGGTGGTTTGCAAGAAGGACTCTAAGTCCTTCTGCACAGAAGGAACGCGGTTCCTTCTTGTGTTGGAAGATGGGATCCAGAAGACATTGTATTTCATCTCCTACCTAAAGGTAGGAGTTTTCAATGTCTTCTTAGATAATTATACTTGCCTATAAATATTTTCACAACGCTTTGTTGTGTATGCCAGAAGGTGAACAGCCGTTTCGCGTCCGGATGCCGAGGGGCAGGGAAGTCTTGGGTGTTATAGAGTCCATGCTCGGCGTCAATAAAATCCGGGTCAGATGTCAGGACAACAAGGTCCGCATAGTGCGCATCCCAGGCAGGCTCAGAAAGCGCATATGGATGAAAGAAAACGACATCGTTCTTGTTGAGCCGTGGGAGATACAGAAGGATAAGAGCGGGGATGTTATATGGAAATATTCGCCGACAGAAGCGTCGTGGCTTCGGAGAAAGGGCATACTGAAGATTTAGGCGTGGATACCGTCAACTTAAGGGGTATTGCCCATTGTCAATACCCCAACGCCGATGGTTAGCAATTGCTAACCATCATTAAGTTGACGGTATGAGGCATGGAAATGATAACAACTATAAAAATACCGGAGAAAAGGATGCCAATATTGATAGGCAGCAACGGCGAAACGAAAAGGAAAATAGAGGCTGCAACGCATACAAAAATCAGCGTGGGAAGCGAGATAGAAATAAAAGGAGAGGCGTTAAACAGGCTGGACGCGGAAAATATAATAAAAGCCATTGGCCGCGGATTCTCGCCTGACAAATCCTTGGAACTTCTTGAAGAGGATAAGATTTTATACATTATCCAGTTGCCGGAAAATTCGGAGAACATAAAGTCCAGGATAATAGGGACAAACGGCAAAGCGAGGCGAAATCTTGAGAGACTGACAAAAACATACGTGTCGGTTTACGGAAAAACTGTTTCAATAATAGGAAGCTATGAAAACGCCGAGGCGGCTAAAAACGCCATAGAAAAGTTTATTTCTGGAAGCACACATAAGAACGTATACAGATTTTTGGAATCCCGAAAAATGTGAAAAGATAAATAGAAGGGATGCGAATAAGATTTGGCAATAAAATTTATCATAACAAAACGATATGGTACTCTACTCTGCTTTTCAGAGTCAAAGGAGCAGAGCGACCAAAAATTGTAAGATGCAAGAAAAACCCTATGGGTTTTTCTGCACCGAAGGAACTTTGTTCCTTCGTGTGGCGATCGACTCAAGCAAAGACCAAAGGTCTTTGATGCATCAAAGGCTTCTGTAGAAGCCTTTGCTTGAACCGAAGGTTAGGGGATATGGCGAAGACAGCAGAGGAAATGGCAAAGGAACAGAAGGAGATAAGCGTAAGCGAGTTTTTCGAGAAGAACAAGCACCTCCTGGGATTTGACAACCCTACAAAAGCATTGCTGATGGCCGTCAAGGAAGCTTGTGACAATTCGTTGGACGCCTGCCAGGACGCAGGCGTATTGCCCGATATTGCCGTAAAAATAAAGAGCCTGTCGGAAGAGAAGTTCCGGATAACCGTCCAGGACAACGGGCCCGGAATCGTAAAAGAGCAGATACCCAGAATTTTCGGCAAATTGCTGTACGGAAGCAAGTTCCATAAGAGGCAGCAGAACCGCGGCCAGCAGGGCATTGGCATCAGCGCCGTATTGCTTTATTCACAGCTCACAACAGGCTCGCCATTCAGGGTCTGGTCAAAAATAGCCAGCAGCAAAAAGGTGAATTATTACGAGCTGTTCATCAATACGTTAAAAAACGAGCCGGATATAGTAAAGGAAAATATACTGGAGGACGGATTAGGTGAGCACGGCGTAAAAATAGAAATGGAACTTATAGGCAGGTATAGAAAAGCCCAGGGTCCTGATGATTATCTCAGGCAGACGTCCATATCAAACCCCTTTGCGAAAATAACTTATCATGCGCCGGACGATACAAAGGTCATCTTCCAGCGCTCCTCTAACGAGCTTCCAAAACCGCCGAAGGAGATAAAGCCCCACCCCTATGGCGTGGAATTCGGGATACTGTTGCGGATGCTGGGGCTAACAAAGAGCAAGACGCTCCAATCGTTTTTATCAAATGAATTTTCTTCTGTCGGCTCGGAAACTGCGAAGGAGATATGCAAAACTGCCAGGCTGCTTGACAAAAAGCCGCAGGAACTTACAAGGGAAGAGATAGAAAAATTATTGAATGCCATGCAGAAAGTAAAGATACAGCGCCCTCCTTTGGACTGTTTGTCGCCGATAGGCAAAAAGGAACTGGAAAAGGACCTGAAAAAAGAATATCCCAATGCAGAGCTTATTGTTGTCGAAACGCGGGAACCGGCTGTCTATAGGGGCAGCCCATTCCAGATAGAGATTGGCATAGTCTATGGCGGATTGCCGCAGGATCAGCAGATTGAAATAGTAAGGATTGCAAACAGGGTGCCGTTGCTTTACCAGGCCGGCGCATGCGCCACTATCGAAGCGGCAAAGGATGTGGATTGGAAAAGATACGGGCTGCAGCAGTCCGCAAACAGCCTGCCTTTCGGCCCTCTTGTACTGGTAATACATATGTGCTCGACATGGGTCCCTTTTGTATCCGAAAGCAAGGAAGCGATAGCCCCGTATCCGGAAATCGTCAAGGAAATAAAACTGGCAATTCAAGAAACAAGTCGTGAATTATCGCGTTTCCTTTCCGGCAAGCGCCGTGCAGGGGCGGAAAAAAGAAGGATGCAGATTTTCGAACGGTATGCCTCTCCTGTTATAGAGGCCGTATCAAAACTTACAGAAGGCGATGCAAAAAAAATAGAGAAGAAGTTCATGGAGCTCCTCTCAAACAGGTCAAAGCTTAATGAGTTTGCAAAGCAAGAATCTACTGAAGAAAAGGAAAACGAAAATAATACACCCGGAGAACAAAAAGAGGAGAAAGAAGAGGAATAAAATAAAAATAATATGGCTCTCGACTTTTTCTGAAACAAGCCGACGCACAACAGTGCGTCGGTCCAGACCAGAAAAAGGGGAGGAGGAATGATTATGCCTGCCGAAAAAGATGTTGTGAAGGAACTGAAAAAACTCGGAAATAAAGTTCTGGAAGACATAGAAAAAGGCGAAAACCCGAACATAGAAATACCCATAAGGGCGCTATCCAATGTGGTTTTTGACAAGAAGACAGGCCAGATTATTCTGGGAGACAAAACATCAAAGAGGTATTACTTCAACGTCGCCCACGCCAAAAAATTCATGCAGACCCTGCTGGTGGCGGCTTTCTGCAAATCCCTGAAAGACGAGAAAATCCACGCAAGCATAAGAGACATGTATTATAATCTAAAAAGAACGCTGCCCAATAGTGACGAGAACATTTTTGACGAGCAAAGCGAGTCAGACCCGATCATAGTCGACCTGGAAGTGGCGATAGACATCTTAAGGGAAAATCTGAACCTCACAACGGACAGGAAGGGCATTGTTTCCGGAAATGTAATTATACAGGACCGGGGCGACAGCATTGACTGGTCTAAATTGGGCTCGGGCGGCTGGTCTATTCCGTCTACGGTGGACGAGATTGATTTCAAGAAAGTTGACGCCGAATTCGCGCTGGTCGTGGAAAAAAACGCTGGTTTTGAACGCCTGCACGAGGACAAGTTCTGGCAGAAGCAGAAATGCATACTCATCGGCACCGGAGGGCAGCCATCAAGAGGGACACGACTGCTCATACAGAGGCTTAACAAAGAACACGGCATGCCTATCTACGTTCTGACGGATTCGGATAGTTACGGGTTCTATATTTATTCGGTCATAAAGTCCGGCTCAATAAGCCTTGCGCATGTATCAGACAGGATAGCAACGCCGGAGGCAAAATTCATAGGATTGACAGTTTCTGATATTTTTGATTACGACCTGAAGAAAATGACTATAAAGACAAAAGAAGTGGATATCAAGCGTGCAAAAGAGCTGCTGAACTACGAATGGTTCAAAAAACCAAAATGGCAGAAGGAAATAAACCTCATGATAGAGAAGGGCATCAAAGCCGAGATAGAAGCGCTGTCAAGCCGCGGGTTAAAATTCATGTCAGAAACGTATCTGCCGCAGAAAATCAAGAAAGGAGACTTTTTGGACTAAAGTTATTTCTATATTTAAATCCTTTTTACTATATCTTCTAACTGTGCCCTTGTAGCTCAGAACAAATCCCTTTCTTGTAAGAAAGGTCCTTGTATGCAAAGAGAAGCAGAGCTTCTCTTGCACACCAGGAGATTGATCTCCTGCTTGTGTCCCAAAGAACATACTAAAGATATTACAAGAAGACTGGGTTTGTGAGAATTAGGTAGAGCACCTGACAAGCTTTTTCGGAAGTTTGGGTGAAACTGTTAATCAGGTTGTCGCAGGTTCGAGCCCTGCCGAGGGCGCTTCAAATTTTTTAAATAGTGATTATAATGGAACGTTTCAGAAACGCAATATTGGATAGATTCGACATAAAGCATCTAAAGTCCAGATGCAATCATCCTTCCTGTTTGAGCAGACCGGAAAAAGAGGTTTTTATATACAAGTATACCACAACAAGAAAGATAGGTATAGCGACGCTGTACGTATGCGCAACGCATGTGTTCGACGCCAAAGCGATAGTAAAAAAGATAAAGTCTCTGTCGCCTAGTTCGATAATCCAGAGCAGAATCGGGACGGTAGCTCAAAATTAGGACACTTGTCCTAATTGGCGAAGCCTGGGAGAGCACACGATCTTGTGATGTGAAGCTGAAGTCTCGGGCAGGAACCGTGCTGTCGTGCGTTCAAATCGCACCCGTCCCATATTTTTATACCTGCGAAGCGATAATACCATAATATGGGATACAGCTCTGCAAAGGGATACAAATACAGCTACAGGCCCCCATTCAGAAACAAGCAACTGAAATTTCTGAAAGCAAACGGCAGGCACATGCTAATCATTGTAATTTCCATAACGCTCATTTTCACTTTTTCTACTATAGCAAACCGCATAACGGGTTTTGTCCTATACGCGAATGATATAGAAGCCAGACTAAACGAGACGCTTAAAAATGTAAATATGCTTTCCAGAGAAAAGGCAGAGTGCTCAGCCATGCTCGCTGATACAGGGCAAAATATGGATATCTGCAATAATAAGCTCACCTCAAGCCAGTCTTTTTTGGTGGCATGCGAAAAAGAAAGGGATGATTTGAAATCCTATTCTGACCGGATTAATTCCTTGTTCAGGGCATGCGATGTAGAAAGAAAAGACCTGTCTGAAAAATTGGCAAACGAAACGTCAAATTACAAGGAGGTCGTAAGAAGTTCGGTGAAGGCCATATGCTGCAGCTTTGGCGACTCGGTTAGCGGGGCATTAAGAAACTGGGCCATACTTAACAGCCAGATTGTCTGCTCCGGCAATTTCACGGTAAACTGCACAAGCGGGAAGACAGACTTCTAGTAAACGTTTTTAAGGTTGTTGAAATAACACTTAGCGTGGAAAGTTTCGTTTCCATTGCACTGATGTAATGGGGAGAAAATACTTTCTACTTCTGTTAGAAATAAGCTACGATATGTGATAGCATGGGCAAGAAAAAGCATAAAGAAATAAATCAACCAGAAGAGGTTGACTTTGAAGAGAAGCCGGAATATGTCGAATGGGGACCAAAGGAGGTTGTAGATACTATTCTGGCTGAAGACAAAGTGCTGGTATGGAAAGGATTCGAGCAGGTCTATGAGAGTGGTTATTTCGGCAAACAGTTAGGTGACAGGTTAGAATTAGCCCTGGTTGAAGCGCTGCTTCTTTTGAAAAGAAGCAGAATACGTGTCTTACAAGGCGATAAGCCAATAACGTCTGAGCAGTTATTCACTCACGCTACCAGCCTTGATAAGAGATTCCCGGAGAAATATCGGGTCTACGAAGACCTGCGCGAGCGCGGCTTGCTCGTTCGAACGGGCTTTAAATTCGGCTGCGATTTCCGCGTCTATGAGCGCGGTGTGCAGCTGAAGAAAGGGCCCAAATCCGCTAAAGAACACACGAAATGGATCGTGTTTTGCGTGCCGGAAGACTATACGATGTCTTTCCAGGAACTTTCCCGCTCTGTGCGCCTAGCACATAACATCCGAGCACGGATGTTATGGGCCATTGTCGATAACGAAGGAGACTGCACATTTTACGCTATTACAAGGCACAAGCCGTGACAAAAAAATAAATAATATGGCGATCGACTCGCCAGAGGCGAGGGGATTATGAAAGTCAGGGACATTATGACAGCAAATGTTGTAAGCGCTACCCCTGATGAAATTGTAAGCTCTGCCCTGTCCAAAATGAAAAAATACGGACTGCACCAGCTTCCTGTCATAGAAAAAGAATTGCACGGCATGCTGCTTCTGAAAAAGATTGTTACAAAGGACATAGACGCTGCAAATACGAAAGTAAACGCCTTGATGTCGCAGACGACCGCCGCAAGCCCGGAAGACGACATACGCCGGGCGGCAGAACTGGTTATTTTGTCAGGCCAGAGGGCTTTGCCCGTCGTGGAACGCAACAAGGTAATAGGCATCATATCTGAGACAGACATAATGCGCGCCATTGGCCAGATGGCCGTAAGTTATAAAACGCAAGACGTAATGTCCCCATGCGAATATGTAAGCAAAGACGATAACATAGGAAAAGTAAAAAAGGTGATGACCTACAATAACGTGTCCCGTGTTCCCGTTGTCGAGGATGGCAGGATTATAGGCGTTGTCGGGACGTTAGACCTCGTTGATCTTATCCTGAGAAAGGAGCCTATGAGAGGAGGGGCGCGGCAAGGAGGAACGAAGGAAATAATATCAATAGATAAAACGTCAGTCGAAAGTATTATGAAAAATGCTGTGACAATAGACAAAACAAGCAGGCTTGAAAAAGTAGCAGAGCTGCTTTTCAAAAACGAAGAGGTTTTTGTCGAGGATAATGGAAGAATTTGCGTGATTACGCCGAAAGACCTTGTTGAGCTCGTTGCAAGTTCTAAAGCAGGCGCTTACGTGCAGATAACAAACCTGAAGGGCGAAGACCCGCTGGTTGTCGCAAAAATGCAGGAAAAGGCCGCAGAACTCGTAAAGAAAATCGGGCACATGGCAAACATACAGTCGTTTGTTATACACATAGACAAGCACGAAAAAGGCGGAAAGCCCCGATACGACATAAGGGCAAGATTTCTCTCTTCCTATGGCATGTTCGTCTCCAAATCCTCCGGCTGGGATCTTGTTTCTATAACACAGGACGCAATAGATAACCTAGAACGCGAAGTACTGAAAAGGCATGACCGTGTTGCGCATCATGAAAGGGCGAAGAAATCCAAAGAACTGATGAGGGAATAGTTAATCCATGAGTTCGCCAAGTCTGCTTATGATA
>JACPAG010000003.1 GCA_016180945.1 Candidatus Aenigmatarchaeota archaeon
CTGTGCCACCGGTCCACTCAAAGAACCCTGGGTTCTTTGGTGCACCAAAGAGCTTTGCTCTTTGCGTGTATTGACCGATGGAGACAAAGATTTTTCACATATTTATCTCCATTTCCGTTTTTCCCATATCTCGCCCTTGCCTTTCTCGACTGCGGCACGGGAGAAGAATCCGTGCTTCTCCTCCGGTTGCATCAGCAATCCCTCGAGAGGGTCCCACGCATGGTCCCGCATGCTTACAATCTGCCTTGCATAAACGTCCTTGTTCTCGAAAGATATGCCGTAGAATTCGGGCGGCAGCTCCTGCGGGTTGAAGTCCTGTTCCAGATATTTGGTTATCTGGCGGACCGCCTTGACGCTCTCTTCGAACACGTCAAAAGAGCCTTTCCCCTGGCCGCTGCGGCCCCCGCCTCTTTCAAATATGAGAACGCCGTCTTTGAATCCCGTTTTCCGCAACGCATAAATCCAGCGGTACAGGACATCCTGTCCGTGGCCGCCAATGGCTATAGGTATGTGTGCCGTCCCGAAGTAAGGTATAGGCTCCCCCAGATGCAGCAGGTAAACAAACTTGCCAAAGTCAGGCGGCATCTTTGCTATCAGGTCGTTGTCTATGTCAATCCTCTGCGCCATCGTTTGTTCAAAGTCTATGGTAAGCAGCAGAATCGGCGAGCCCAGTTTTCTCAGCAGGTGAATAGTCTCTAGCGGATTGTACAGGCGCGAAAGCCCCTCGACGCCCTCCCCTGACTGCGGCATCTCAAGAAGAATCTTCACTCCTGTTTTGCCGCAGAATTCAAGCATGCTCTTTCCCTCAAGAACTTTCTTGTTGAACTCGTTATCCTTTACAGTAAGGTGCCCTTCTATGTATTTTGCCGCAACAGCCGCATTGAACTGGGCATGCTTGTTTACGTAAGCCCATTCAGACCTATCCCCAGGGCTGGCATTGGGGCCAGCCTCTGATGTCGACCCAACAATATTTGTCCATATTGGGTCGTTCTTTTCTATCATGTAAGCGCCTACTGCAATGTAGGCGTCTATTTCCCCTGCCTCGATAGTGTACTTTGCAAAGATAGAATCTTTCCACACGCTATACCACAATTCAGCATATCTGCGTCTTAATATACCACTGTTTTCCATTTCTGCTCTGACCCTGTCGTATTCTGTTCTAACATTAGTGTCTTCTGTTTGCCCCTGGTTTATCCTTTCGTGTATCCTCCTTATAGCTTCTCGGGTAATTTCTTCATCAAGTTCTTTGTTGAACTTATCAGCCCTTTCTCTAAAAATTTCCTCTCCCTGCAATTCTCTTACCATTCCTCCCTGTTTCGCAAGCAATCTTAAAATATAATTTTTTACAGCCGGCGATTCTTCGGCTAATCTCCAGAACGGTCTTCCAAAAGGGTCCACTATCTGGAACTGGAAACCGAACGGCCTTATTCTCGCCTCTTCCTGTATCAACTGTACTGTATTCGAAGTATGGATGTTTATGTAAACAAAGCCTAAGTCAGCCGCAGCCTTGACCGTCACGACATTCCGGTCATGCGACTGCTCCCACATCCTGCGTTCGGCGCTTTCCAAAGCAACAGGCGCGGGCTGCACTTCGCCGTGCAGCCCTATTTGTATTCCCAGCTCTTTCGTGAACCGCGTTATGAATTTCTTAAGGTCGGGCTCAAGAAATTCTAGAATTGTATCCAGATCTACCTGATTGAATTGCACGCCGCCCGTTGCGCCGAACTGGCCGGCCTTGACAGCCAGTCCCAGCAGCGCCGGGTCTTTTGCAATCCGCCACCAGCCGCTTGAAATCCCGACTTTGTAAGCCATAAGTATAAATTATGCCCTTCAGTATATAGAGATTTATTTTCTGGTGTATAGATTGATACCACATGTGGGAGCAGTTTGTCACCACGATCAGAAGTAAAGAAAGGATTGCTTTAACTAAAGGTATGACAGAAGCCAGATTGGTTGTTTTGTGGTTATAATTGGGTATGAACCGTTGTCTGGTGCATATCCCCAGTCAAACAGCAGCAAAGAAAATCTATGTTCTGACTTACCTTTTCATCCGTTAAGTTAATAGAATCCCTTCTTAAGATATCCCGTATCCCATCTTGTCCTTGACGAATTTCACAACTGGCTCAAACCGTCGCTGGGCCATGTCGCGGAGCCAGTATTTCGTAAGCCTTTCGTCGAAATCGCGTTCATAAGGCCCGTGCTTGAAAAAGCCGAATGGCAGGGAAAAGAAGTCTGCGAATCTGCCCGCAGTGGATTTTACAGCCGACATGCCAGAGCTTATTTTCCCGAATCTTGCCTTTTTCTCTTCTTTTGGCACAGGCATTTTAACCTCCCTTTCTGTCCCGGGCGCGTATTCTCTTATCCCTATCAAATCCTCAACATATCTGTTGAATTCCTCCTGTTTTGCAAACATTTCGAGCAGTTTCACAAAAAGCACGTTCTTGCTGAAGAACAGGCCGTTTAGGTCAAAAATAGTGTCCTCGACCTCGTCGCCGCCTGCCGTCCTGAGATTGCTTTTTATAAAGTCAACCTCAATGAAAGCATAGTATAGCACATTGGGCCTTATCCAGTCATTGCTTATCGCAACCCTTTTTTTCTCGGCAACCCATTCATCTGTTATCCATGCATGCTTTCTAATCAGCCCGTGTTTTGGATGGAATATAAGGTTCTTTCTGGTCCATTCGTCGTCAGGCTCAACACGCTTTTCTGTTACTTCTACAGCCAGCCTTTCCGTTCCTCCTTTCTCCAGCTCCGGCAGCGGCATGTGCCTCCATGACCAGTACTTTGTATTGGATATGGCCATAGCGCGGCCGATGGTCAGGAGAGTGGAAAACGGAGGGGAAGAGATTGTTTTAGCCCTCCCTCCAGCGCTTGACAAACCCTCATTCAGCATTTTATGCCTGGCTATAATAGGTTTTAGCCAGTCCCGGTAGCTTTTCACAGATTCCTGCCTGCTCTTGACAAGCTCCTCTATCCTTTCATAGCGCGCCTTTATTTCCGGCTCGAACAGCCGCTTCCATTCCACAAAAATCCTGTTTTTCGTGGAAAGCACGACGGCCTCGGCCTTAGACACATCGAGATCGGTCTTTATTTTATCGACGTCCATATCCTTGTCAGCCAGCTTCATGAAATCCACAATCAAGGTCGGCCATCTCTGGACGATGCTTCTTATCGCTATGCCCTCGCCGGTATGCGCGTCAACCTGGTCTATGAAAACAGCCCGCAGCGCGTGCTCGTCGCGCGTGCCTGTTTTCTTCCACTCCCCCGTTTTTTCATTTAATGCGTACCCGAAATAGTCCAAGAATTCCCTGTACTTTCGCTGGTCGTGCTTCAGCAGTTCCAGGTCAGCAACAGCCTGCGCAGCCGAAGCAAGGCCGGATTTTATTCTTGCCTCCAGTTCTTCTTTCTGTTTGAGCGTTATCTGGTAATATTGCGCAAATGTCGGCGACACCTCTATCCATTCGTCAAATTTCACCCGTCCAAGCCATTCCCATTTGCCAAGCTGGAAAACAAGGCTGATTAGAATCGCGTCCGTGCCGCCCGGCGGCGTCGTCGGGTTCATCGAAACCTGCGCCTCCCGCGGGCCGTTTATGATGGCATGGCCCAGATATTTTCCGCCTTTCGAGCACCAGTTTTCGATCCTTCTGTCCTTGAATTCGCCATCGACCCTTCTCTCAAAATTTGCGTCATCCAGAAGATATGGCACAACAGCGCCCGACTCGTCGTCGACTTTCTGCTTTGCCAGATAAACAAATATAATTATGAAAGAAACAACCAGCCCGGCGAGAAGAATGTCAACCATATTTTTTTATAGGCGCCTGCCATATATTAAGTTTTTTGGAAGTTGTCATACGCTTATTAGATACCACCCTTTCGGCATGCTTTTCAAAACTTTAAAAAGGTTAGCTGGTAAGTTGCAGTAAAACAATATAACAGAGGTGGAAAAAGTGGTAGAATTCGAAACAATAAAAAGCGAGGAAATAAAATTTGGCAACAGCAAGTTCATCGAAGTGGCGAGGAAAAAAGCCATATCAGAGGACGGCGAGAACGAATTCATATCGGTGAGCAGCGGCTTCTTTACCCCGGAAGGCGAGAAGCGCTATCGCAAATCTTTTACGGTGCCCCTGGACGAAAGCGTCAGGAAATTCATCGCCGAAACCCTGCTGAAGGTCTGAATTAGGGGAGTAAGGAGCGGAGCGACCTACTATTATACATTCGAATGACTCATTTGAGTCATTCGATGCATCGAAGAACCTTCTGGTTCTTCGCTTGAAATGGCAATCGACTTTCGACTGGAAGGAGCTAAAATTGTAATATGGCACTCGACCTTTTGCATCAGCAAAAGGGGAGAGTGGAATGGAGTGACCAAGCATTGTAATCTGGCGATCGACTCGCCGAAGGCGAGGGGATAATGGAGTTCGAAGAAGCGCTCCATAAGGCAGGCAGCTTTATTAAGGAAGCGAAAGCCAAAGGCTATTTTTTGTGTTCCGTCTTTTCTTCTTCAACCACTTCTGTTTTTGACGAGTGGATACTGCATTTTGCCGGCAAAGATAGCGCCTTGGATTGTTACATCAGGGGCGATGCTATTCACGTTGACGAAACACGGTCTATAGGAGAGCCGGTAGAACTGAATCTGACCAAGGTAAAGGTGTCAATAAGCGAGGCCCTTGATTCTGTAGGTAAACCAAAAAGCGCCGTATCAACACTTGTTTCCCTTCACAGGTCGCCGCCTGTCTGGACAATCAATTTTATAAAAGCCGACATGACCGTTACCACGTTCGACGTCAATGCGGAAACGGGAAAAATAACGCGTGAGGAAACGGCAAGCATCCTGAAGAGGGATTAGATATGACATTTTCGTCGCAAGTTTACAGTTCATGGAAAGAAATCCAGGAAGAGAAGTACAAAATAATCTTGCAGCATTTTCCGGAAATATTTTCTGGACTTATACTTGACATAGGAAGCGGGAAAGGCTATTTGGAAAAATCTCTCGCCGTTAATAAAATTGGCGCAAACATCGTCTGCATCGATATGGAAAAACCAGCTAATCTGTTAGCCAGCGGCGACGAATTGCCTTTCAAGGCTGATTCTTTCGACAACATTATTTCAATAGATGCCATTCACCTTGTAAAATCTTTAGATTTTACAAGGGTGCTAAAGAAAGACGGTCTGGTTTTGTTTACCTTATTCTTTAATCAAGAAAATTACAACTCAAAGAAGAAATTGATAGAAGAAAAATTATCGGGATTCAAGATTCTTTCTAGCATGACTGCCAAAGGAAAGGAAAACGAGTATATGGTATTGGCGAGAAAGTAAGGAGGCTTTGTTGAAAAAGTCGTGTGCATCATACTGATGCACACATACGGGTGACCCATTGGCGTCAAAAGACTGCCAATGGGTCTCTTTTTCAACAAAGCCAAGTAAGAATAAGACTTCACATTCTTTCCAGCGTATTTATGCCCAGCAGGCTTAACCCGTTTCTCAGGACAATGGAAACAGACTCGACCACCGTCAGAAGCTCTGCCTCTTTTTCCGAGCCTATGACCTTTTCAGCATGGTAAAAAGAATTGAACAGCGTAGCCAGCTCGAAAAGATACGTTGCCAGGTAATTCGGCTTTAATTCAACTGCGCATTTTTTGACGATGTAAGGAAACTGCGACAGCTTTTTAATCAAATCTATCTCTTCTTTGCCAACGCCTTTGCCGATTCTATTCTTCTTTTTCGCTTTTCGTAGTATGGACTTTGCCCTGGCATAAGTATACTGCAGATAAGGCCCCGTATCCCCTTCAAAACTTATCGCCCTGCCCGGGTCGAAAAGGATGTCTTTTATCGGTTCAATCTTTATGAGATAGTATTTTATCGCCGCCAGCGCTATCTCTTTCGACCTTTTTTCCAGCTCTGTTTTCGAAACCTTTTCCCGCGCCGATATTTCTTTCTTTGCCAGCTCCGTCTCTTCTTTAATCAGCTCATCCGCATCAACGACCGTTCCTTCGCGTGTTTTCATCCTGCCCGTTGGTAAATTCACCAAGCCGTAAGAAAGATGGTGGCAGTTTTTAGACCAGCCGTAACCGAGCAGCTCCAGTATCTTGAACAGCTGCTTGAAGTGCAGGTTCTGCTCTGACGCGACGACATAAATCAACCTGTCAATTTTATGCTTTTCAAAGCGGATTTTTGCCAGGACCATGTCCTGCGTTATGTATATCGACGTTCCGTCCGCGCGCAACACGACCTTGTTTGGCAATTCAGGCTCAAGCTTGGCAAGGATGTCGCCGCGTTCCCCTTTGAAAAATAATCCTTTTTTAGCGCCTTGGTCTATCAGGGGCTTTGCCTTGTCGTATATCCCGCTTTCAAGCGTCCAGAAATCGAATTTCGAGCCGAAGAGTTTGTACGTCTCTTTCATGCCGCCCAGAACCCAGCTGTTCATCTTTTTCCATAATGCTCTGGTAGGTTTGTCGCCCTCTTCCCATTTCTTCAGCATTTGCCGGATTTCCTCTTCCAGACCAGGGTCTTCTTTCAGCTTCTTTTCAAACATGACGTAGAAATCGCCTACAAAATGGTCACTCTTCTTATCCGGCGTTCTGCCGTTTCCCCATTTTTTATACGCAAGCATCGATTTGCATATGTGCACGCCGCGGTCGTTTATTATCGCTGTCCTTATAACGTTGCTGCCGGCAAATTCCAGAATATTGGATATAGACATTCCTAATGAATCATTTCGCAGATGCCCTACGTGCAGCGGCTTGTTCGTGTTCGGCGACGAATATTCGACCATTACTTTTTCTTTCCGCCTTGTCGCTCTCCCGAAGTTGTCATCTTCCCTGATTATCCGCCCTATTATCTCCCCGCCAAGCTTGTCCCAGTCAGCATAGAAATTCACGTAAGGCCCGGAAGCTTCTACCAGCTTTATGAGACCCGAGGGCTTCATGGCACCTGCAATCTCCTTCGCTATCACCGCCGGGTCTTTTCTCTTTTCTTTTGCCAGCGCAAAGCACGGCAGCGCCAGGTCCGCATCCATCCCTCTGGGCGGCTGTTCCAGCAGATGCGCATAGCTGCCAGCCAGCTTTACGCATTGTTCTCTGAATTTCTGGAATGACATAGGCAAATATAGTCAGTATATTATAAAAATCAATTATATCTAAATATTAAGTTGGTCAGCTATAAGATTTATCAGTGTAACCTATGAAACCAGAGATTATGTTGTTTTTTGCATCGGTCCTGCTATTTCCGGTTCTGTTTATTACCGGCCTGCAGATGTTCTTTATTTATCTTTTAGTATGGGCGGACAAAATAATTCTCGGACTTTTCCGCCCATTCAGATATTTCGGCGTGGAGCTTACAACGCTTGCGGCCGTTCTTGCAGCCATCTTTTACGGTCCTTTTGTTTCTTTTGTTCTGGTGCTCTTTCTTTTTACCTTTCTCCAGTCTCTTCGTTATACGGTATTCCCCGTATCCGTTCCCGAATACCCCTTGTTCGTTCCCAATCCTGACGGCGTAATTTATGCGCTCGGCGGGATTATCGCAGGTTTTATGCTGCCTTTCGGATTTGGTGCAACTGTAATCGTCGTAGTAATAACAAAATACATTATGTACATAGTGATGGACATGTTTTTGAGAAAGCCGCCGCCCGTTATGGGTCTTATAGGCGGTATCGCATTTCATGTTGCTATTATAATCCCCTCTGGATTAGCTTTGATGAAAATATTAGCATGATCCCGCACCCCACTTCGGCAGTAAGGTAATTGCACAAACACCCGCTTAAATAGTTATCTTACGTATAATTATACTCAAGATAACGTGGTTTAGATGGAAACAATAAAAGCCAGGGCAAGAAAGTGGGGGAATTCCATAGGTCTGGTTATACCTAAGGATGTTGTCAAAAAGGAAAATATTCATCCGGGCAAATACGTGGAGATACTTATACCCAAAAAAACAAACGTGCTTAAAGAAACTTTCGGGACTTTCAAGTTCAAAAAAACTGCCCAGCAGATACTTACGCCACTATAGAAATTATTGCTGGCAACCCTTACTACAGGAAATATACAGATGCCGAAATCGTACTTACAAAACTTAATCTTTTCGAAATTTTTTACACCTTCCTGAAAGAAAACTTAAAAAAAGCTAGATTTTATCTGAATAAGTATAGAGATTTTGCAATTGAATTCGATGCAGAGATAATAGAAAGTGCCGGGCTTCTGAAGAAATCTAATCCCAGGTTGTCGATGGCGGATTGTATAGGTTACATAACAGCCCTAAAGAATGGCATAAAATTCCTTACAGGGGATGGAGAATTTGAAAATATGCCTAATGTCGAATTCGTCAGATAATTATACTCAATCAGTATACTTACAAAAGTTTCGACAGCACCTTCTTTATAATATGCGCGGCCATAAATCCCGTCTTGCTCGGTAGCCTGTCGTCGCCTATTTCTGCTATATCCATCGAATTGCAGTCAGTCTTGTCGAGAATTTTCATTAGCGTATCCATATCCATTCGCCCCTCTGGCAACCCTGTTTCAACTCCCTGCAAAACGTCTATGTCTATCGTTAAGTGAACAGGATGCTGCATCTTTGGGGGCTTGGTTATGAAATCCTCTGCAGCATAAAAATTTATATTGTTCTTGCCCAAATTTTCTTTCTCTTCTTTATTCCAAGTTGTGATGCCTAATTGAATTATATCCGCAATCTTGCCCGCGTGATGCGCCCACGTCTGGTGCATGAATTTGTTGCCTAAGTATTCAGAACGCGAATCGGAATGGGCATCCAGATGGATAATTGTTCTTGGCTTGGTAGCTTCAATGATAGGAAGCGTGATGAGATGCTCGCCGCCTATGAAAATCAGGAACGACTTTTTGTTTTCATTTCTTATGTCTGCAATTGTCTGCCTTATTCTGTCCGCTGTTAGCTCGTAAGAACCAGGAACAATTTCTAAATCACCCAGGTCACATACCTTTAATTTTTCGAACAGGTTAACACTGTCAACAAAATCTTCCATCAGCTTCATCGATTCCCTTACCATAAGGGGCCCGTAGATAGCCGGCTTGCTTACGCTCGTGCCTGCGAACGGTATGCCCAGGAAAACCACATCCGCTTCTTTCAGCGGATGATTGTAACTTACAAAAGTGTTGGATGTATAGAACATATTCAATTAGCTACTCCATATTTTGATACAAGCGATACCACCAGTCCGAGACTGGTGGTTCGTGGTGTAAAAAACTTTGTCGTTAATATCAAATGATGCAAGAAGGACTTGCGAGTCCTTCCCATTCCGCCACCATTAATCAATTATTATCGTCTCCGGCTTTTCAAGGTTGCAGAAATCCGTTGTGTAGGTGTAGGCGCCTGCATTCAGGAACACGATTTTATCGCCTGCTTTGGGATTTTTCAAAAAAACTCTGTACCTGAACACGTCCAGCGAATCAGGCGTGCAGCCTTTGATCGTATAGACATCGCCTTCTTCCAGTTCGTTTTCAACCAGCAGTCTTGTATGCGCGGCGAACGTGTCCATTGCCGAGTTGTAGACCGAACAATTGATTACGATGTTATTGTTGTATATGTTTTTTATCTCCGCCTCTAACGTTATAGGCGGACCGGCAATGAATCTTCCAGGCTCTATTATCATCTTCACGCCGTTTTCGTTGAGCCATTCCTTTAGCTCGAGGATTTTGCCGAATATGTAAGGCAGCACATTCACGTTATAGTTTTTGTATTTAACAGGCAGCCCGCCGCCGATATTCAGGATATCGATACTCTTTAGCGTCTCCCCGTCTATAATCTCCGTCAGCTCCTCTTTTAGCGACCATTCGCTTATATTTTCCGTTTTCCTGTGGAAATGTATCCCAAGTTGTCCTATAGTTTTGTTTTTATGCAGCAGCGGAATAAGTTTGTTTACCTGTTCCGAATAGAAGCCGAAAACAAAATGCCTTTCCGTGTGTATCGTTTTTTCTTTCAGTCTCATCCGCAGCAGAAGATTTATTTTCTGGCCGTTGCTTTCTATATAGTCCAATAACAGCTGAAGGTCATTTTCATTGTCCACGATAAACGACCGCACGCCTTTTTCAAAGACTTTTTCCATTTCTGCGGCATCCCAGCTTTGCGGCAAAAACCAGACGCGTGATTTGTCCTTTACCATATCCAAATAGGTTAGAAAATGAACGCTGAACATGGAATCCGTCCCTTCTTCAAGCAGGGCGGTAATAAATGGGTTGGTTTTGACACTGTAAGAAACAGCATCAGCCGCTTTCCTGACAATTTTATACTGTTCCAGCATCTTCGACCTGCTTAACACAAACCTAGCCTTCACCGATAACACCCTTTTTTGACAGATTTTCCAGCGCGCCAATCATCGCCAACGGGAACGTAACAGTCACGTCTCCTATTACAGTTACCGCATCCGAGTTATCCTTTATCTTTCCCCAGCTTTTCGCCTCGCGAGTCGTGGCCCCGCTCATGCTGCCTGAGAAAGCCCGTGATGTCGTCATGTAAACCGCATAATCCAGCCCGCCGTTTAACAAGCAAGACAATATAGCGTGGTGTTTCGAAACGCCCCCGCCCAGCGCTATTATCCCTTTCTTTTCGTCCTGGCTTGTGACAAACAGGATGTTTGAAAAATCCCTTACAACGTCTACCATGAAATCAGGATGGTCCTGCTGGAAGATGTAAAGATGAAAGCCGAATGCACCGTCTGTTATGGCCGGGCAGAAAATAGGAACGTTGTTTTTCGCAGCCTGGTAAAGAATCGAGTTGTCGTCGTTAAGCATAAGCCCGATTTCTTTCAGCATCGCGGATACCGTCCATGTTTTCTGTTTTTCATAAAGGCTTTTCAGCATCTGGTTTATGGACTCTTCGAATTTTTCATAGCTTTTGTTGGTCACAAAAAGGTTTCCTATCCTGTTGGTCCCTTTTTCATAAAGTTCATAATCGTCTTCGTAAAAGCTGCCGATTTCGAACCGCTCTCCAGCCGCCTTCATTATATCCTCTTCTATACCGCCGACCGTTGTTACGATGACATCGGCCATTTTTAATCCGGTTAGCTGCGCAAAAAAGCCGCGCAGCCCTGACGTAACCATATTCGAAGTAAATGTAAAAAATATTTTGGCTCCTGCCTCTTTCATTTTGACGATTATTTCCGTAGCGCGGCCCATCTCAACGCTTTGGAAGCCTACAGATCCTAGTTTATCGGCTAAGTCCCCTGCAGTTATACCCTTATGCCATCTGAGATCTTTTACATAGACCATAGATATCATAATTGATTTGCTGAAATTTCGCGAAAGAACAGAAAAAATATTCTATTGAACATCCAAAAAATATATTCCAATACCTAAGAAAAAGACTAAGGCTGCGTCATCATTTCCTGCAAACGCACAAACATGTCTAATAGAAGCAAAGAAAACTTTTAATGCTTTGTAAAGCCCGGTAAATTGCAAATCAGAATTATCTCCCGGCCTTTATCGAAATAATATCCCCGTCCTTTAGTATATGATTAGCAGCCACGCTCTTGCCGCTTCTAGCGTCCACTGCGGAAATGAATCTTTTGCCTATGTCTTCGTGAACCTTGAAGGCCAAATCCAATGCAGTCGACCCCCTTTTCACAAGCATGGCATCCGGCAAAACGTTCCCCTTTTTATCCGTCAATTTATGTTCGTTCTCGACAGGATAGACAACTATCATTTCCAAAAGGGAAAAAACAGCCGTGTCTATTATTTTCTGTACGCCCGTAGAGCCGAAATTTTTCAGCACGTTTCTTATCGATTCCAGCGCCGCTAACTGCTTTTCTGTTGCATTGCCCCTTATTTCAAAATCACCCCCTCCGGGCATGTAGCTTATTATGCCTTTCTCGGCGGCTTTCCTCAAAGCCAGCTCGCTGTCAGCCGAGCACGGAATAATGTCCTTAATTTTATCCTTCACGGCATTGAAAATTTCTTCTGCCTGCGGAATGTCTATCTTGTTCCCGGCTGTTATTACGGGTTTGCTGTCCTCCATTAAGGTTCTTGAAAACTCCAGGAATTTTTCTTCCGGCGAATTTACGTCAAGGCCTGACTTTTCAATGCACCTTTCCACATGTTCTGTTGAGACGCCAAGTCCTGACAGCTGCTTGTACAGTCCCTCAGACAACTTTTCTTTGTTGACGATCATCCGTTTTGATATATGGTCGATGTTCTTCTTTATTATTCCAAGGACCCAGTAGTCTATTTCCCTCCGGAAAAACTCTATGTCGTCTAACGGATTATGCGTTCCAACAGGACACGGATTCCCGTTGATGTCCGTCCCTCCGGATATGTCGACTATGTGAACAAGCGCATCAGCCGTCATGATGTCAGTCAGAAACATATTTCCCAGTCCCCGGCCTTTATACGCATCCGGCACCAGGCCGGCTATGTCAACGACTTTTACCGGTATGTAACGGACGCCGTCAACGCATTTCGAATTTTGCGGCTTGCACGTTACGCCCCTTTCCTTGCAGGGGCATTTCGACCTGACATATGTCACGCCAAAATTCGGCTTTATCGTTGTAAAGACGCGATTGGAAATCTCGGCATCCACAAGAGTGCATGCACTAAAAAAACTCGTTTTGCCCACGTTTGTTTTTCCGCATATCCCCAGAAGCATTTATCTTTCTAGACAGTGCAACGTTTAAAAACTAAGCTGATATAGTGAAACAAAGGTGTCTTTTTTGAAAATCTGCAAGATATGCGCGCAGAATGACATGCTGTGCCATGCCTGCAATGAGAAGCTGAAGAGCGGATCGATAACCGAAACGGACGTAGCCGTTTCCAGGGCAATATACAAGATTGCGCCAGCCGCCTCTTTTATCCGTTCGATAGGCAACAGTATGGTACTCATCCTGGCCGACAAAAACAATGCGGCCAGGCTTATAGGCAGAAGCGGCAGGAACGCAAAGCTGTTAGAGAAGGAACTGGGAAAAAAGATGCGTGTAATAGAAAAGTCCGAAGACAAGGAAATGATAGAGAATATTTTCGGCTTCCCAATCATCGGCATAAACGTGCTCTACTCAAAGGAGCAGAGGTATCGTGTCCGCGTCCAGAAACAGTTCCAGCGCCGTCTTCGCCACGAATACGTGGAAGCCGTAAACGCCCTGCTGGACAAAAAGGTGGACGTCGTTTTTGAGTAGGATGCACAGAGATTCTTTTCTGAATCTTTATACATGGAGAATACCACTGTTTTTAAACAGTCGTATTATTAATGGTATTCTCCTGTACAACATAATCCACATATAAGATAAGTGGTATTTCTTCGAAATACCACTGTTTTTAGTCGGTGGATTATGTTTATATCAGCCGCCGCCAAAATAGTTGTAATATGGGATACGACTATGTCGCTGGGGGCGACAGAGGGGTATAAACATGGTATGGGCAAGAACCAAGCTTCTCATCTGGGACTATTTATTCGAGCCTGTGAAGGTCATAAGAATAACATACGCCGGCAGGACGCCTGAAAAGTTCTATTCAAAGATACCCGAACTTGCAAAATTCATGTTCAACATACCCGACTCTTACATGCAGGAACGGGATTATACGTGGGAAAAACTGCCCGATACGGAGAGGTTTGAAATACGGTGGGATGTCTACAAGATTCTGGATATGTTCAGCCAGATAATAGTTGAAATAGATATGAAGGGCTTCACAACAGCCGGCGAGGGCAGGGTTGCCATAACGCTTAGAAACGCAAGGGTGATAACAGAATACCCCCAGGACACGATATGGCAGAAAAGCTTTGTCTACGAGTTCCTGCGCCGGTTCTGGCACCGGCTTTTCTACCATCATAAAAGAATGGAATACATAAACGTTGGAAAAGAAATAGTGGTCAAATTCGAGCAGTCGATAAAGCAGTTCGGCGAAACTATGAACGGTTAAAGTTCAGTCAAAGAATTAATACCTTCTTCCCGTCAGTCTTACTTCCATGTTCTTGAGCCTTTCATTAATCGTCTCTGTCTGGCTTCTTATGGCCGAAAGCTGCGCCTCTATAATGTTCAGCCTGTCCAAAATATCATAACTGGGTTTTGGTTCTTCAACCAACGGCCTTCTTGTCACGAAGGACGGTTCAGTCGGTTCGTCAAATCCAAGTTGCTGTTCTTCATAAGACTTGATAGGCGGTCCGACATCCTCTTCAGCCGCGCCAAACCGGTTTGCAGGGCTGTCAAACCGGCCCGGCCGTGGAGCCGGCTGTTCCGGCTGTTGCGCCGCGCCCACTACGTAGGACCTTATATCTTCAAAGCTTTCCCTTCTGCCCATCATTCTGTTCTTCAGACTTCCGAAAATGCCCATGATCATATTTGTCGGCAGTTGTTTATAAGCTTCTTGAGTGACAAAATACAATCTGCTACGCTAGGCGGCTCGCATTCTTCTCCACAGTTAACCTCGCTGTCGCCGCAAGAACTTATTCTCCGGTTTCTATTAAAAATTTCTTTGGGGTTTCAGGGACTATTTCTAGCTTTTCCCCTTTCTGAAGCTTATAAGTTTCTGCTATTTCTTTTGGTATTCGTATTATAAAACTTCTATTTGACATCCCGACGCTTGCTTCTATTTTTCTATCCTTAAGTTTATTGAATAGAAACACCTTTTCGGCATCGATGGGATGCAGTAGTTCTTCGCCACAAGAACATCTCCACGCTCTTACTCTAAATCCGGAGAGAGAAACCTCTGCTTTTTTCATCGTCTTTTTGCACTTTATACATTTTGGGCTGCCTTCCCACAAATCTCTTTTCATATTTACCACCTCTCCTTTTTATAAGTCTCTTCTGAAACATGAATAATCCAGTAGACGCTTTCTTTTTCATTATCAGAGTATCTAAACTGTCCATCCTGCACAACTACTCTAATCATCTTGCTGCCTTTTCTGAGGCATCTTTCTATTCTTCCTTTTCGTCTTTTTGATGGTGCACAATCAAAACCATCATTCAATACTTCTATTATCTCTTGGATGGAGAGTCCAATTCCAATATCTCATGTGAGGCCTTCCTAGTCGGCAGGAGTCTTTTTCCGTTCCATACATAAATAAACACCATCTTTGTATATCCTTTATGTATGTACATCATGTATACTTATATATAAAAAGCTTTGGGCGCCGCCGCAACCTTTATATACTACCAAGTAGTAACTATATTTGTAGGCTCAAAAAGACAAGTAGTTTGCTGTGCTTAGTATACTTAGATAGAATTATGGAAAGGCGATTCGTATGGCTATGCCATGGACTAGGAAATCTGCTGAACCTTCTACGCATCAGACTGTAAATCCGTTTTACAATCGGTCGTACACCCGCGGCCTCTTTTCAATTTTTGTTACAAGAACGATTTTTTGCCGCTCCTTGATTTTGTATAGAGCGCGATAATTTCCTATTCTGTAACGGAAAATAGATTCGCCGTCTGTGTCCCTTGCAATAAACTTCGAATCCGAAGTTAGCGGAGTTTTTGCAAGGTTTTTCAATCTCTTTTCTATCCTTTCTCTGAGATGCCGGTCTAATTTGTCTAAGAATTCGCTGGCTCGCTGGGACAATTCAACCGCATAAATGCTAAATCAACCTCTTTGTCCTTCCTTCCTTCAGGTCTTTTTCGGCTTGTCTGATAGATTCGATGTCGTCATCGGTAAGCACGACATCTATATCCTTGATGTGCATCTTGATGATATTTAGCTCCGCCTTAATCTCTTTGAGTTCCTTTAGTATTTGTTCGTCTTGCATGATGACACCAATTACCATATTTTATTGTTCGGTATAAATACCTTCACCGCAACCTTTATATACTACCAAGTAGTAACTATATTTGTAGTCGTAAAAAGACAAGTAGTTTTGGGGATAAATGTAGATAGGTGACGCTATGCAGCCGAAGCACGGAATTGTAGCAGAAGGTGGAAGAAGAAGCGTATTGACTTATGTACTTACGGGTATAGCTGGAGCGGGGCTTGTTGCCTATATGGCTTTTAGAACCCTTACCGGAGGCGGGCAGGCAACAGTGCCTACTTATCCTGAAAGGCCGCCTGCAGCGGCGCCTGCAACTTCCACGCCGACGCCTAAATACTTTATTGAAACCGCTGACGGCTTGGCAAGAATAGAATTTCCTGGATTGACGGAGGCGGATGCAACGCCGTTCATAGATGGCGCTTACCAAAAGGCGCAGACAGAAAGCGAAACCCGCGGGACTAGGGTGCCGTTTAACGGCGTTGTCACAAAAGGAATTTTGTGCGATGGCAGGGGCTGCCCTGAGGCCGGCACGAAATTTTACAATCCCGATTCTGTTCGGCTGCAGCGTGAAAAGACAGGGGCAGGCGGCAAAGTCCGCGTTGAGCTGGACTGCGGTCCTGTAACAGCATTGCAATGCGACGATGCAACATTAAGCAGAGTGACAACGCAATCCGAAGAGGCGTATAGATTTATTATGGAAACACTGAAACCGACAAAGGACGTTGGGATTTATGTAACAGTATCAGCGGACGGAAAGAGGGCAAATGTTACCTACTTCTTAACGGACATGCATCTGAATGTTGGTAGAAAATCCCAGACTTCATTTTATCCTTGGCATGTGACGGGCGATTTCGGACAAATGACTCATGAAACTGCAGCTTCAGTTGGAGATGCATTAGAATTAGTATCAGAGGCATTCTTGGGAGATTTCTGGGGCGGTTATGTAGACTGGAAAAGAAATGGAAGTAAAACGACTAATACAAGGATTGGTGATTATATGCGAGATAGAAGCGTTCCGGCATTAGGGTACGAGGTGCGTCTAGCCTTGACCACTGATGGATTTACTGATGCACAGTTTACCCAATTAGCCCAAAGGCTGGAAGGCACAAACGCCAGATGGGAGAGATTCAAAGCTGAGGCGAAAGTCGTGGCAGGAAAAGACTTGCCAACATTAAATAGTAAGATACTGGACGATGAAGTTCAGCTATATAGGCAAATAGACGGAAAGAAGTCCGCTGCAATAATAAAGGACAGAAGTGCTGAACTTGCGCGCATTAAGGAAGTATTTCCGGAATTAAAAAATGACCCTCTGTACGACAGAACATATTATGAGCAATTCGCATAATCAGAAAATAAATATCGCAAACAGCCTTACTATTTCTGCCCAGATATTAAATGCAGAATCTTGATTTGGATTTGATTGCGCAACTGTTTTCTCTTCCCACTTGAAAATGCCGTTTTCTTTTGTGCAGACGAAAACCCTGCTGTCGAATTCCTGTTTACTTCCGACTTTGCTTTCATCGCAGATTATCCATGTTCCCGGGTCGCAGAGAAATGCGGAGTTTAATGCATAGACTTGCTTACCAATACACCTACCAGCTTCATTGGTTGTTTGTCCAGCTAGTGGCCCTGATGCTTCCGGTGGCGTTGTGTGTCTTAAACAGCATCTGCCCACGCCGCAATCAGAATTTGTAAGGCATGTAGGTCTGCAATCACCCCATCCACAAGTAGGTGAGCATGTTTTACGTCCAGCATCCCCATTTGCTAATGTACAAGTCGTCGTGCTTGGCGGCTCGCACTCCTCGCCGCAATTGACCGTCCCGTCGCCGCATGAAGGCACAACTGAGCAGGTGGAGCTGCATTTTTGTATGGATGTTGCGGTAGTGCACTCGCCAACATTTTTCTCGTCGCACGCAGACGCCGCGCCGCATGCCGATTCACACCTGTCTGTGATGTCTAGATCTGACGGAGTGCATTTTGAGTATATCGCGCCAGGAGAGTTACAGGAAACCTTCAATGAAGATGATATGTCATTAAAGTTAAGTGGGGATAAATCAGCTACATTACTACTAATAAGAATAGAACTTCCACCATATCCTTTACCATCGTATAACGTTACTGTGCAACCACTTGCCTTAACAGAGGAAATTCCACAAGATGGGCATAAAGCTCTCCCATGGATATTTGGAAAGTTTGTTTCTAAATCAGGATCGTCTGCAACAAATACCTCTGCTTGTCCTCCATAATTTGCATCTTGATAAACTATTACATAATCCCCTGCCTTGGCATATGCAGTCGTTTCCGTCGCACCGCTGCATGCAACACATTGATCTTGTGAGTCATCCCATCGCCCGTCTCTTATATCGTTGCTTTGCCAGCATGCACCACTACCAACAACGTTTGTCCCTGATGCACAAGGCAATCTAACATGACATTCAGTGCCGTCTGCAAAGTTTTGTGAAACACTAGCTGGTGGGCATGCTTTATCCATCACCGCACGAGGTTTAGAAGCATCATAAGAATAAGGTTTATGAGTAAACCCGCCAGTGCATGTTACCCCCTCCCATGGAGATATAGGTGCATTTACCTGGCTGGTTGAAGGGCCAATGATACAGCTTGCCACCCCACCATCGGCAGAATCAGATTTTTCATAAATAGCATTCTGACGACCAACAGGTGAATTTATGCAATCAGCAGCCTTACATGTTCGTGTCCATTCTTCAGGCTCGCATCCCAAAGTTGGATAATCGAAGCCAACTGTATTAGGTGTAGAACCGCCGTGTTGCACAGCTATTTTTATGTAATATGTTCCTGAATTCAAAGTTGCATCACACCAATCACTCACGCCTTGTCCTGAACCGTACCCTGAACATATATCGAGCCATGATTCTAAAGGTTGCGTACTTACTCTTAATTGAGAATCCAATCCTGCTTCTGGATGTGTAGCGATTGCAATGTGGGTGCGTTCGTTTAAGGTGAATTTCCACCAGCCTACTGTACCATATAGGCTATTGACATCTCCTTGAGCAATCATATAATTTTCACCATAATACCTGCTGGTATAGGTTGATGTTCCTGCGCCATTGCAGGTTACCTCACAATTATCAGAAGACTCGTCACATGGTGCATTATCGTATCTGAACGACGCTCTAGCATCGCCACTATTTTCGTAATAATCTATCCTTAATCTGTGCCAGCCACTTGCTCCAAAAATATTTCTCGAGGATCTTCTCCTGTATGAATCATCACCCCATTGGTCTATTACAAGTGTATCATCAATCCATAGGCGTATGCCATCGTCAGAACCGACGGTAAATCCGTAAGTGCCGGCTGATAAATATATGCTTCTTGACGATTGGAATTTTATCCGGTCGCTTTTTCCATAAGCAATTGTTCCCCCACCCCAATCGTTATCAAACTTGCCATTGGATTCTTCAGGCGTGTTCCCCTTGTATACACCAGCACTAAAGTCGTCCTTCCCGCTTCCCCAGTCAAACCACAATCTTTGCCATCTGTCTGTCGGGTAAGACAAGGCTGGCACTCCTCCAGGCGCCGTAGTCGTCGTGCTAGTCGATGTGGATGTCGAGGTGCTTGTTGACGAAGTGGATGTGCTTGTGCTTGTTGAAGTGCTGGTGGATGTTGAGGTGGAGGTAGTTGTACTTGCTGGTGGAGTTCGTCTATAGGCAAGTGTATAAGAACCGGAACCAGTACCGAATCCAGAGACTTGGGCATAATACGTTCCAGTAGAAGCAAAGCTATGGGTGATTAGTGCATTATTGTCATGTTGTGCATCGTTGCAGGCATCGTCGTCAGATGTAAGCTGAATTCCTGAACTGTCAAAGATGCAGAGATAGGAATCGTAATCATCAGTACCGCTACCAACAGAAGGGCACAGAGAAAACTTGTGCTCGCCTGCTGACGTTATAGATACGCTGTATCTTTTTGTATCCGTACCTGAAGCCAAGGAGCTTGCTACAGTTTGCCAGCTTGTTGTTGGTGAGAGCGAAGCTGTAGTTACAGTCGTGGATCTTCCATTGCAAGCTGTTGTGAAAGAAGGTGTTGTAGTCGTGGTTGTAGTGGTTGTTGAAGTGCTGGTGGATGTGGAGGATGCTGTGGTTGTGGTGGATGTGGAGGATGCTGTGGTTGTGGTTGATGTGGACGTACTTGTTGAAGTACTGGTTGAGGTTGAAGTGCTTGTGCTGGTGGAAGTAGAGGTTGGCGCAGCATTGCATGAACCGCTAGAACAACCATAAGTGCATGCTGTGGATGAACGGGTAATATCACAGCATCCGCAATCTCCGTCAGGATCGCACCACTCTTCTGATGCGGGAAGTGAAGAAGAATAACAGTAACTACCGCTTTCATCACAGTTATTGTTAAAACAATCATAAGTGTAATCGATTGCCCAATGCCCGGAAGCTTCCGCTGCCCCGATAAACACAGCAGTAAATGAAAAGACTGCAACAAATATACTTGTCAAAATGTGTAGATTTTTCATTTTAATCCCTTTCTATAAATTCCTAGCCCGCCGAAGTCAACGCCTAAACGCAAAAATTTTACTTCTTCGCCTTGTTGATTGGTATAAGGATTCTCTAGCTTGATATCTATCAGCCATAATGTTATTTCCTTTAGGGCGGGGGAATTGTTAGAAACTGCTGGTATACGCATAGAGCCTATTGAAACATTTTGAATAGCCCCATGCGTATCGTCTAAAGCGACCTGCACAGCCTTTATGCAAGGAATCTTGCGTTCTTCATCCGGGAATCTGCCGCACATCTCGCTGTATGCAATTGTGGCAGTGGTTAGCGCAGATGCAGGCGCTGTGGTTGCCTGCTCATTTAATTGTTTCGGTCTCTGGTACTGGTAAAGCATGGCCAGCCCGACTAACAGAACGAGAAATATCACGGACAGCATAACGCCGTAATGACGGCGGTGGAAGAAGATACGGTCGAAGTTTATCGGCTTTCCCATAATAGTTTATGGAAATTGTGGTTTATATACGCTGCATTTCGGGAGCGGTCACCTCTGGAACCATTCGTACTACGTTGACTCTGTTGGTGACAATACCTATGGCATACTGGAAGGTTACGTCAGGAATCAATAGAAGTCCACCGCCTTTAGGCGGTGGTAATTTAAAAGCATTCGCCTAATTAGTTATGTCAGATGTATAAAATGGCATCCGACTCATCATAAGCGAAGCGTTGATGAGGGGGATTGTGAAGGCTATGGATTTGAACGGTGATAATTGTGCGAGAAGAGAATTGTATAGTCCTGGATTTTTTGCCGACCGGATACCCGGACAGGAGGCACGCCGAGCCTGTAGCCCAGGCCATAGGGACTAGTTTCTTTACGCTGCTCGAGCTCGTCCCGCGCGAAAATATCAATCTCGCAAACGAGGAAATAGTTTACATAGGCGAAGGGAAGCGCGACAAGATAAGGTTCATAAAAGGCCAGATAGATTACAAAAACCTTACAAACATGGCCCAGAGGCTGTTGCCCGAAGTCGTGGAAAAGCTTGTTAAAGAGAACGAGAGCCGTTTCGTGGAGTTTTTCAACAAAGGAACCGTCGTAACGCCGCGAATGCACCAGTTCCAGCTTCTGCCGGGCGTCGGCAAGAAGCACATGCAGGATATTCTGGAAGAAAGGCGCAAAAAGCCTTTCGACAGCTTTGCAGACATTATGGCGCGCGTCAAGCTGTTCCCGGACCCGGTAAAAGCCGTGGTAAGGCGAATTTTGGAAGAGCTGGAAAACGACGAGAAATACTATCTGTTTGTGGTCAAGAAAAGGAAGTCGTATGAGTAGAATTATTTCTCAATCCTTTCGATTCCTTCTATCTTGTCAAAATCAGAATCGAAGGAGTATATTTCTTTAGTATTGGACAATTTCATTATGGTTACAGCAGCGCAATCGTTTATGTTTATATCATGGATTTTTGCGAACTCGATAGATGATATGTATATATTCTTATTCACCTCTGCAATAGTTATATTTTCATTGAGAATTATACTTTCAATTATTTCCCTGGCAACTTTATTTGACGATCTCGATTCCAAGACATTGGACACTTCTGATATGTGAACTGCAGAGGTTATAGTCTTCTCTCCGTTCTCTATCCTACGGATGATATTCTTTGCATTTTGCTTTACATATCTTTCCACTTCTGTTAATTTGCCTTTGGGCTGCAGGAAAGCATGAAGGAATACATTAGTGTCTATAAATTTCATTTCGGCCACCGCTTCGAATAAAGCTCCTTCTTGACAGCATGCCAGTCAGTGAGATCCGATTTGATATCTACTTCAACGCTGTCGAAAAAGTCGGTAAGCTTCCTTGCCTTTTTCGGCACGATTTTAAGATATTCATCCGTCTCAACAATCAAAACTTTTTTGCCATGCTTCTCCCTCCATTCCTTGGGCAGCAACAGACGACCCTCCGGATCCAGCTGCTTCTCCAAAACCTTCATTATATCACCAATTATAGTTAATTTTGGTAATATTTAAAGATTTTGGTAATATCTGGTAATTCAACTTTCATTGTTAACTGGTTTGCATCAACAATTTAGCTCTTTTCAATTCCTTAGATTTCATCTTTTTGTGAAACCGCTTCCAGTCTTCTACAGAGAACTTAGAACTCTTTTTATACCCCTTTGTATCTCCTTTGGCAGTTTGTTGAAAAGTTCAGAACCTTTGATTGTACCTTTTCTCTTATTCATTATCTCTTTCATGATTCAAAGAAATAGACTAACAATTACTATTCTAATCTGCTCAGTAGAGCATCCTCCATATCCTCTGCAAATTCCCAGCCTATAACGTGGTTTAGCTGTAATAAAAGTATTTTGAAAAATGTGCCCTTTCCGCACACTTCATAAGACCTCATTTCTGCCCTTGTCAATTCCAATGCCTTTCTAAAATTTTTCTTGGTTATATTAAATTCAAATCCCCTTATGAAATTGTACATATCGTCTTCTGTAAAACAACCACTTTTCATAGCTGTATTTTGCCGGAACTTCAGAAAAACCTTAGGTCAAATTGACTTTAACCAAACAGTTAAAAACTTTCCCTGCGTTAGTTTAGCATGCTGTACCACCCAGTGGGTAAAGAAAAATCCCTGAAAGACGCGATAATAGTTGTTCTTGCTACTGAACACCCGTTAACCGCAAAGAAGATTTACAACATAGTTAAGAGAGAAGGGTTTAACGT
Organism: Candidatus Aenigmatarchaeota archaeon; assembly: GCA_016180945.1. Lineage (GTDB taxonomy): Archaea > Aenigmatarchaeota > Aenigmatarchaeia > GW2011-AR5 > GW2011-AR5 > JACPAG01. The sequence goes on from JACPAG010000003.1 coordinate 22,889, forward strand.
AAGTTATCATGCGGTGTACAAGGCGGTGAAGTATTTGATAGAGCAGGGAACTGTAAGCATGGAAAATAAAGATTATAGAATTAACAGTAGGTGGATCGAAAATGTCAAGAGATTTATCAATACTTTTGAAAGCGTTTCTATTGCCAAAGAGGGTATAGAATCAAACTACTTCAAGAAATTACTATTAAGCGGGCTTTTCACAATAGAAAGAGGAAGAATAAAATTGTACGGAAATATGGAATGGATATTAAACCCTGCAACAGCATACGCATGCATGTTGCAAGAGATCGGAGAAAAATTAGGGGCAGAAGAATTATACGAACTCGGCTACAGGGCTGGAAAAAGAGGGGCAAGTGAATTTATAAAATTCGGGAATCTGAAACCGAAAGGTGGTTGGGAATCAATTCAACCAATTCTTGATACTCTGGAATTCATAGGATTCGGAAAACCTAAATTTGTAGTAGCAAAATTAGAAAAAGACGGAGGTCATCATTTTCTTCTTCGTATAAAAGACAATCCTATAATAGAAATTGCAGCCAAAAAATTCGGCGCAAAATCTGTAGTTTGCAACTGGCTTATGGGAGTTTATACTGCTCATGGAGAGGCGGAATTAGGGGTTAAAAACGGCAGGCTAAGAGAAAACAAATGCATGTGCAAAGGCTTGCCTTACTGCGAATGGGAAAGCAAGTGGTAATTGTAACGTAATGCATGCTAAATTTTTAGCTTACTAAAAATTATTAGTGCTATTTCTTTGAGTAAGGAAAAGCTTATATAGTACGGAGTTTTGTAAATTAGAACATGAAAGAAAAAACAAGGGATTTGGTGCTCCGTGCAATAGAGAACGAATGGCCTCTGAGTGTGAGTCATGTGGCCAAGAAGCTGAATGAGACGAATGGTCAGAAATACACTATACAGTCTGTGAAATACCATTTCGATTCCCTTGCAGAAAAAGGCGACATCCGCCTCAAGAAAATAGGCCGCAATCTCGTGGCATGGCCGGCGGAGATTGAGAAGTTGAGGATGATACATGAGCTATTGAGGTAATGCACATGTTTGAATTTACGAAAAAGCTTTTATTCGCAAGGCAGTTGAAGCTGGAGAAGGGTTCTATTGAGATGTTAGGACAAAAAATGGTTATAGCGCCTGTATTTACCTTCTCAGCGATGATAAAAAACGCGAATAATAGTGCGGCAATTGCTAAAGTTATCTACAATGCGTGCAAAACCACCAACAAGGATGTTCAGGGATTTACATACAGGGTAAGCAAGCTCTACAAGGCGGAAGATGCGGAGCTGATAAAGCTGATGGCGAGCATCGCTACTATGGCAGGTTGGGGAGAAATAAATATCTTCAAGGTCGATGCAAAAAAGAAGACAGCGGTTGTGCATATACACAGCTCGCCGGTGGCGCAGATGATAGGCTCGGCTAAAGATCCTGTGGATCATCCCATACGCGGTTACATGGCTGGTGCGGCAGAGGTCATTTTCAACGGGCTGAAGAGGAAAGAATGGGAATTGTTCGATTACATAGAAACGCAATGCATTTCAAACGGCAGCGAATTTTGTGAATTCGTTCTTGACAGGCGCTCCAATTTTGAAAAAAGTTCTGATGCGAAAATAAGAAAACTCTTTCGCAGCCAGGTGACGTAATGAAAACTGTTAAACACTTTATAGAGCTGACGATTCCGGTAACATTAATAGTTGTAGGTATGAGTTCTTTCGCTGGCGGCCTGATGGCAGCAGGCTCTGTAAGTTTGAACAGGAACTTTATTTTTTCTATTGCAGCCTTCATCCTGATAATGGCAGCCTTCAATACTATTAACGGCATATTTGATATAAAGCTCGATAAGATATCGAAGCCCCACAGGCCGCTGCCATCCTCTAAAATAACAAGGCAGCATGCTTGGCGGTTTTATGTTGCGCTTGCTGTTATCAGTTCTGCACTGGCTTATGCTGCGAATACGTACGTATTCATACTTGTTCTTGGTGTAATAATTTTGTCGATTTTGTATTCTTCACCGATAATGTGGCTCAAGAGGCATCTCATTCTGAATACGACCATTGTAACGGCCTGCTATTCTGTTTTGCCGCTGCTGGCCGGCTGGGTGGCATTTGCCAGCCCGTTTTCTATACCAGTCTCCATCTTTGTGATATTGGGGCTGACGAGCTTTGGGATGGTCATCGTCAAAGACATAGAAGACATGGTAGCCGATAAGGTGTCAGGCGTGATGACAATACCTATTGTTCTTGGACTGGAAAGAACTGTATACTTTTTAGGCATACTCTTTTCTTTTGCATACATCCTGATTTCGTACTTGGCACTGACAAAGGTCCTGTTCCTCATTTCCTTAGTCGGTTATCTCGGGATGACGCACCTCCTCTTTTCCATAAAGAAAAACCCTTACCCGCGGCTTGGAAAATACTTTTTGTTGGAGGCCATATTCATAGGATTAACAGTAGAAGTCCTGCTGGCTGTTGTTTATATTTTATAGGATTCCGGCGGTTTTACGGCGATGCCGTTCTTTCCTATCTCCAGAAGGTATACGTCTGTCCCGTGGTTTGTCCTCCTCATTTTTCTTATCTGAAGCGACCGTGACGAAACCTCGCCAATGCCAAGATAGTTCAATATAATAACCCCGTCCACCACAAACTCCTCCACGCCGAATCTGGAAAGGCCCTTCGCGTCTTCCAGAACCTCGGCAGTCATCAGCACAACAGTGTCTGTCTTCTTCAGCGTTTTTATCAGCTCGTACAGCCTTTTCCTCAATTCATTTTCATCCTTGAACACCATGCCGAATATGGAAGTAGAATCAATAACCACCCTCGTCGCCCCGAATTTTTCTATCTTCTCCTTGACGAGCGTAGTTATGTCAACCATCTCAAACGGGTCCTGATATTCTATGAGAAACGTTTTCTTGTCTATATATTTCTGGAAATCCCAGCCGAAGTTTTCCGCGTCGTGCAAAACGTCATCCGGCAGCTCTTCCAGCGAAAAGAATATGCACTTCTCGCCCTTCTGCAAACCGTCCCACAAAAACTGGCAGCAGAAAAGCGTTTTTCCCGTTCCCGTCCCGCCTGTTACAAGATAAATGTCATTCTGTATGTATCCACCCTGCATCAGCTTGTCCAGTCCTGGTACGCCTGTAGAAACGCGCTCCGTTTCTTTATGAGCCTTACGCTTTTCCATATATCTATAATGCGCATGCGCAATATAAAGGTTAACAACGCCTTCACAGGCTTTGTGTAAAAAGTCGTGGACGCAATTTTGTGCCTGTAGGAACCTATAAGAAAAGACGCCTAGGAGTTTCTGAAGATACTATTTGTATTATAAAATATACATATGTATGATAAATTAAACATAACGGAGAATATTCAAAGAGAAATCTTTATAAATATGTATACATAATATGTATACGGTGATAGTATGCAAACTACGATACGCGTGGAAGAAGACGTGCTAAGGTTTTTGGAGGAAGTTAAAAATCAGGAGAAGCTCAAATCTTACAACGAAACAATAAAGAAACTGATTGAAACCAGGAAACTGAGCATGTTCGGAGCGGATAAAAAATTAAGGAAATGGAAGGAGTCTGAAGATCGTGCAAAATTCAGATAGGCAGGGTAGAATAATAATTATAGACACTTATGCGTGGATAGAATATTTTAAAGGTTCTGAAGAAGGAGAAAAAGCAAAGAGGTTCATTGAAGGGCAATTCGAACTCTGTACGCCTTCTATAGTCATAGCAGAGCTTAGCGACAAGTACAGAAGAGAACGGATAATGGACTGGGATGCAAGAAACAGATTCATCAAGCTCAAAACAAAAATACTTTCTCTGGATGAGAATATCGCCGATAAAGCTGGGGCACTAAAACAGAACCTGCGGAAGACGTACAAAGATACAGGTCTTGCAGATGCTATTATTCTGGCCCATTCCATAGATAAGAACGGTAGTATATTGACAGGGGACAAGCATCTTAGGAACTCGAATAACGCCATTGATTTGAGTATTAGATGAGTGAAGCGGAGCGACCAAAAATTATAATCTGGCGCTCGACTAACCAGAGGTTAGGGGAGAATGAACATAGAAAAAATCCTCGCCGAAAAGGGGAAGCTGATAGATAAGGAAATCCGTTCTGTTTTTCCAAAGTCTGTACAGAATCTGCACGATGCCGTCTATTATCACCTGGGAACAGGCGGGAAAAGAATCCGGCCTGTTTTGGCGATAGCAGTTTGCGAAGCCCTTGGCGGAGACGTAAAAAAAGTTATCCCTTTCGCCGCCGCCTGCGAAGTGCTTCACCAGTGGTTGTTGATTCACGACGATATAGAGGACGGCGACAGGATAAGGAGAGAAAAAGAGGCAGTTTGGGTTAAATACGGTTTGGCACACGGCATAAACATAGGGGATTACATGTCGGCGAAGGTCTACGAGCTTATATTGAACAGCAAAAATTACGGCGTTGGCAATGAAACTGTTTTTAGATTACTCAATGCGACGGTGAAAACTGCCGTAAAGACAGCCGAAGGCCAGGCGATGGACATGAATCTGCGCAAGAGCAATAATCCTTCGGAAAAGGATTATATGGACATGGTCGTCGGCAAGACCGGCCATTACCTGGCCATCCCCATGGTCGGCGGGGCAATAGTCGCTGGCGCAGACGAAAAAGTAATCGGCACGATAAGAGAATTCGGCCCCTGTATAGGTCCGGCATTCCAGATTACTGATGACATACTCGATTTGACAGCCGGAAAAGGGCGGAAAGAAATAGGCCGCGACATCAAAGAAGGGAAAAGAAGTATGCTGGTTGTTCATTGTTTAAGCAAGTGCAACAAAAAAGAGAAAAAATCGCTTCTGCGCATACTTAACAAGCCAGCCGATAAGACTACAAATGCCGATGTCCTGCTTGTTAAAAAGCTTTTCGGGAAATATGGTTCTATAGAGTATGCGCAAGACAAGGCGAAAGAGCTCATAAATAAATCCAAAGAGATTACGAAAGATTTGCCGCCTAAATTGCGCAGCATACTTGACGAGTTCGCGGATTACATGGTGGAGAGGAAGAGGTAGATGCAACTTCTAGAAAAGCTTCCATTTAAGTATAAGATTTTGCTAGGAGTTGCCGCAGGATTTGCTTCTTTTTACTTGATGATAGGGGGCGTTGGCCTTCCTCTAGCTCGATATGTAGAGACCAAAGGAGAAGAATATTACGCGACAGGAATAGCCGGAGAACCTGTAAATGTTTACGCCCAACCTTCTCTTGGTTCTAAGGTTATAGGTACACTAGACCCTTTAACTAATGTCGATGTAGTAGCCAGAAAAGATGGAGATGGCCACGCAGTAGTAGACTGGTATAAAATAAAGCGAGACCATAAAGAAGGATGGATCCCTGACATGATAGAATATTACACTTTGGAAGATTTCGTAGCCGATCCTGACATAGGCCAGTATATTCGATTAGTTGAGAGGGCTGGAAAAAGTTCTGAGGATTTTCTACTAGAAGTTTTGAGAACTACGAACGTTTCACCCAGCAGAGATGAAGCCCTAACAACGTTAGGAAATTATAATTCTAGCAGGGTTATTGATGCATTAATGGGTGAACTTGGAAGGACTAATCGAGTTGCTAATATTAATGCTTACCTCTCCCTAGGAGAGATAGCAAGATCAGAAGGTGTTGACAACGTAAAGATAATGGAGGCACTGGCTAAAAATTTTGAAGATACCATAAGTTGCCACTACCAACATTGCGAAGCAGAGGTGACAGATGCGTTGGTGAATTCGGCAAGAACATACGAAGACCGCCAGTGGCTGATAAATTTTCTCGAAAGAGAAGGTGCTTATGCAGAAACTGGTAATAGTAATAATCGATGGAAAAGTATAGCATTAAGAGATTTGTCAGAAAAACAAAAATAAGATTAAAAGATATATAGTATTTAGAAAGGTATTGTATATGCAAGATGAAATCAGTATCGCAAAAGACGTGAAAGAGCTTTTAAGGGGAGGGAAACCGTTTGAAGAGGTTCGCCAACATATTAGAATAACTTATGGACTTGATTTAACACCGCGAGATATAGACAGATACAATTCTATGAAATTGCCTGAGGTTTATGAACCTATCGTTCAAGAACCTACAGCTATAGTTGGAGGAATCGAAACAGCTTATCCAACGCCTCCGGCGACTGGTCAATCTCCTTACAAAAAAGAAACTCCAAGCAAGAAAGGAAAATCGCCCATGAAAGGCTTTGGTCCACTCTTAGTAGGAGCAAGCGTGGGTGCTTTATTAGGTGCTACTGTAATAGGTGCAGTATTTTGGGGTGAAAGCAGGGATCGTGAACATAAAAGTGTAAAACAAGAACAAGCTGCAAACAGCCAATTGACACATGATAATATTTTTGCAGACTACATTTTACTTAGAATTGGAAGCAATAATGTTATTGTTGATTTCAATAGGGATGGAAAGCCTGACGGAATAACAAGCGACAGTACATTGAAAGCCGCTGCAGATATTATGAAACTAGATGTAAAAGTAAATGCTGAAACTCTTTTGCGCTCTCTTTACGAGATTCATGCAGATGACATCATCGTGAGATCCCCAGACCAGATAATAACAGTAACAGGCTCTCCTCCACAATATGGAGTGTTCAGACTTGAAGGCTCTGCGTTAACGCCTAATACAGAAGTTCAGACCGCATGGAACGACATAAACAGGCAACTGCTTGCCGCTATAAAATCCAATTCACCTGTCGAACAAAAGCAGCAGCAAATAGCAGATGCATTCCAAAAAAACCCTTATGCCACGAGTTTAACGCTGAACATGTTAGGAGGTTCTGATTTTGAAAGACAACTGCGTGAAAACCAAGGTCTAGAAATCGCAAATTACTTTAGCGGCGTTGTAAGGGGCAATCTTACGGATGCGGCTGTAAGCGCAGGATCAGGTAATTTCGGAGCGGCTTTAGGATACGGATTTGCAGCATGGCTTAACACGCAGGCAGCAAAAGCTGCGATTCAGGGACTGGAGAGCGGACGCCCTGCTACAGGCAGTCAGGATTCGAATTGGACAGAAACATCTGACGGCAGGTTAGAGTATACGGGCGGTCAAGACAGGACATATGATATTGGCGGCTGTGTCGTAAGCGGCTCGCAATTATCGTCTCGAGAAAGAGGAACTTTTGTTATTTCAGAATCTAGACTAGCCGAACTTTGCAAATAGATTAAAATGCTTTCCTCTTAATTTATCCCTATGAATCTTTCCCGTCTAGATTTCCCCGAAGAAATTACTTCTATATTAGAAAAGTCCGGCATATCCGAACTTAATCCTCCCCAGATAGCAGCAATAAAATCTGGTCTTCTTGAAAACAAAAATCTCGTCATTGCTGCGCCAACTGCTTCCGGGAAAACATTGATTGCAGAGATTGCCTTCATCAAGAATTTCCTGAACAGCGGCAAGACCGTCTACTTAGTTCCGCTCAAGGCATTAGCCTCTGAAAAATACAGGGAATTCAAAGAAAAGTACGAGAAGATAGGAATGAGAATCGCCATCTCCATCGGCGACCTCGATTCAGACGATGCTTGGCTAAGGTCCTACGACCTCATCATCGCCAGCAACGAGAAAATGGATTCGCTGCTGCGGCATTCGCCGGAATGGATTAATCGCGTGTCGCTGATAATCGCAGACGAAATCCATCTCATCAATGACGCCTCACGGGGCCCGACGTTAGAAGTCGTGCTGACACGATTGCACGATATAGCGAATGCCCAGATTCTTGCATTGTCCGCAACAATACAGAATGCAGACGAGATTGCAGAATGGCTGGACGCAAAGCTCGTGAAGAGCGATTACCGGCCGGTAAAGCTCCATAAGGGCGTTTTCTATCCCGACGGCAGTGATAGCAAGATAGAATTTCTGGAAAAAGAAAAGTATATCTTGCAGGCAGACGGTGAAAATGAATTAATACTCTCCGCAGATACATTGTCCAGAAACAAGCAGGCATTGATGTTTCTTTCAACCCGGGCCAGCGCCGAGGCGGCGGCTGAAAAGATAAGCAGGATATCAGAAAAATTTCTAAGCAGGGAAGAAAAAGAGAAGCTTGCCGAATTGAGCAATGAGGCATTGAATGCGCTTGGCAACCCGACCAAACAGTGCAAGCGACTGGCTTCTTTGCTTAAGAGCGGCGTTGCGTTCCATCATGCTGGTCTGGTAGCAAAACAAAGACAGATTATAGAAGATAATTTTAGAAATGGCCTTATAAAAATCCTGACAGCGACGCCTACGCTTGCGTTCGGCCTTAATCTTCCAGCATGGCGCGTGCTGATAAGGGATACGAAACGTTACGGCGGTTACGGCGCTGACTATATACCTGTTCTTGAAATACACCAGATGCAAGGCCGTGCCGGCCGCCCTAAATACGATACGGACGGCGAGGCCATACTTATGGCTAAGACAAAAGCCGAGACAAAAGAACTATGGGAACGTTACATTCTTGGCGAGCCAGAGCCGATATATTCCAAGCTTTCACTGGAATCCGTCCTGAGGATGCATGTTTTGTCGCTCGTATCATGCGAGGCAGCCAGAACATTACAGCATCTTCAGGATTTCTTTTCAAAGACTTTCTTCGCCCACCAGTACAAGGATATAGACGAAGTGATGGAAAAAGTAGGCAAAATTCTCAAAGAGCTGGAATCTTACAATTTTATCAGAATAGAGAATGGAAATTTTATCTCTAACGAATTCGTCCCGGCATTCGATATCGGCAAAGACATAAAGCTGGAAGCAACCCGCCTCGGAAAGCGCGTTTCCGAACTGTATCTGGACCCGCAGTCCGCGCACCGGCTGATAGAGAACCTGAAAGTCCAGCCCGACATGAACTACCTGCTTGCTGCAAGCCAGTGCATGGAAATGCGGCCGTTGTCTGCAGTAAAGCAAAAAGAAACCGAATGGGTGGAAGAGGCATTGGAAAGCAGCGGCCTTGTAGGGCCTGACGTATGGGACATTGACTACGAAGATTTTTTGAAATCATTCAAGGCATCCCTGATGTTCACGGACTGGATGAGCGAGACTGGCGAGGACAAGCTGCTTGAAAAATACGGCATAACGCCCGGCGAGCTTTATGCGAAAACAACTACCGCCGAATGGATTTTCTATGCGATGGCCGAGCTTGCAAAACTGCTCAACAAAAGGCTGCCGGCAAATGCCGCCAGCAAGATTAAGCTGCGGATAAGATACGGCGTGAAAGAAGAGCTGCTGCCCCTCGTGCGGCTTCGTTCAATCGGCCGCATCCGCGCTCGTCTTTTATTCAGGAACGGGATAAAAAATATATCCGATATAAAAAAAGCGCAGCTGGAAAAGCTTGAGGCAATCTTAGGCAGGAACGTCGCAAAGCAGCTGAAAGAAACCACGGAAGAAAATCTGGACGAAAAGATGAAGCGGTTCAAATTCTAATAAAAGGCAAAAAGTAAATCATAAGAAATCCTAAATAGTAGCATTCAAGTCCTCTTTCACGACATTCAGCACCAGATGCGTATTCGTTCTTTCCACGAACTCCGTAGCCAGCAGAGACTTGACGAAATCGTTAAGCTCTTTCCTGTCTTTGAATCTGGCAAGTATAACCGCGTCCATGTCTCCTGTAATGTCGTAAACCGCATAAACGTTGTGTTTTTTGGCAATCCTTTCTTCAACGTCCACCAGTTTTCCTTTGGACACGACAAGCTCTATCATCGCGACAATGTTGTATCCGAGCTTTTCATGGTCGATTATTACGGACGGATATTTTAGTATGCCGTCTTTTTTCATCTTTTCATAGCGGTGAATGACAGTCGTCGTCGCAAGCCCGAGTTTTTTCCCCAGAGCCCTGAAAGACAGACGCGAGTCTTTTGCCAGTTCATGCAGTATCTTCATGTCAGAATCATCGCTGGACATTTGTTCACCATAACCGTTATCTTAATGGGCTAACTGTATATTTGTTTTATTTTTTTATATATTTAAAGATGATTGTTTTAATTTTTACCTTCTTTAATACCTTTATTAGCATTGAGACACAAATAATAATACGGTGGATAAGATGCAGGCAGAAACAGTTATCAAGGCACCGATGTGCTGCAGAACCGAAATGAAAGTCAACATGGTGCTCGGGAGATTCGTGGAAATGATCTGCCCGAAATGCGGCGATGTCGTCTACGTAAAGAAGACCTCGGTGTTTTGGTAGATAGATAAAAACGGGATTCGCTTATTGTTCAGGCTATCGATTACTAATTATAAAGTGGTCAGACATATGCAGAATAAAGCAGAACGGATAACCATCTCCAGAATAGCCAACAAGTACGTTGCATTCGGCGCGGCAAACCCCCTCGAATCAAAAGAATTGCCTGGACTGTTATCACAGTTAGGCGGCCCGTCTGTCGAGTTAATCCCCGGCTACGGGTTGTCGGGTCCTGAACAGCATCAAGTGTATGCGGCATCGAGAAACGGTTCTCAGTACAGTGGTAAATAACAAAGAGGGTTTTCTTTTTCTTTTTTGGGAATGGGCCCTGGGAGATTTGAACTCCCGTCTCAGCCTCCCGAAGGCCGGATTCTACCAAGTTAAACTAAAGGCCCGACGCTTATCATTTTTAAGATGTCTCTATTTAAGAGTCTTATATGCTGAACCTAATTTCCATGATTAAGAGGTTCATAGAAGTTGACAACGAACACAAAAGGTATCAGATAAGAACTCTTATGAATCACTTAATGGGAAAAATAGGGAAAAACAACCAATTCGACTATTTTGAGTTAAGAAGCTTGAATGATAGGAAAGAGTTAGTCGTAGTGGGGACAAGAAAAGTTCCTGTCAACAAAATAGTGCCTTTCGACATGACGCATAATCTCGTATGCCCGTACTGTAAAATCAAGTTCTTTGACCTTACAGGAAAAGCTAAAGTTATAGACATAAGAAAGTCTGTATGCCCTTTCTACAAGCATACATTCAACGGATTGGATAGAAAGCATTGGAGCATGAAATCTGAGAATTTAGAAGAGCATCTCAGAATGATAGAAGCAATGAAGAAGAGCATGAAAAACGGATGGAAGCCTCCGCCAGTAGAACTATATTTTGATACAAAAACTGGACTATACTACAAATTGGAGGGATTCAAGAGGATGATTGCGAATATAGAATTGCATAAAAAATCTATTGATGCTATTGTATTTCATAAAAATTAAATACAGTATTCAACCAAGAATTAATTTTATTAAAAGTTGGGTGTGTCTAACGTATAGGAAAAATCCATAAATAATAAATGATGCTATAGAACCCAATACTACATAAAAATCTTGTACTCCGTATTCTTTAGCTTTTTTAAGATCACAATGGTACAAGGTTAAAACAACAAATGTAAGTATAAATCCTGTAAGAATGAATATTGAAGAAATTGAAGCAGAAATGAGAATAAATTTTAATACATCGATATTCAGCAAAAGATACTTACCTTCTAAATGCAATACTAGAGAATAACTGATACCTATAGCAATGAAACTCAATAGCAGAAAAATAACTTTGTATAGTATTTGATTTGATATAAGAATCTTTCCTGTAGGTTGTTCCACAACAGAGTATGGTACCTTTTCACCCATTAATTACTAGATTACTGGATAGTTTAAATTTCTACACCTTCCTCCCGAAAGTCAAGAAACCCGTATGCCCTAAACCATAGCGGGGATGCGTGTACCCTTTGAAGCTCTTCCAATCCCGCTGGATGTTTTCCATCGTTCTTACGTTTATAAAATCCAGTTTGTCCATCTCTTTCCGCACCTTTATCTGCTGCTCGATGTGCGGCGAATAGCAGCAGAACCATCCGCCTGCTTTCAAAGAGCGATAACATTTCTTGATGAGTTTTTCCGCATCAGGTATGTCTATAGTAATTAAGTCCAGCGTTTTCTCCGTGAATTTTGCCGCGTCCTTGTTCTTCACTTTCACGTTATCCAGTCCGCAGAATTTTATATTCCTGGCTATGATTTGAGAATTAGGCTTGCTTTTTTCATAAGTAACTAAAGAGCCATTTGGCGCAACAGCATTGCCGAGGAATAAGGTCAGAAATCCAGAGCCGCCGCCTAAATCCAAACAACGCCACCCATTACTTACTCCAGTTACAGCGATTATTTGAGCCGCGTCTTTCGGCGTGATTATCTGCGGCCCGCGCTTGCATTTCCTGAGAAAATCAAGAATAGTCGGCTGCACCACAGAGAATTCATAACCGAGAGACGATTTTATCTTCCTTCCTATCTTTGCCTTTGTCAGGTCTATTTTTCCATACTGCGAAGAAAACGTTTTCTGGTTCGTATCAACCAAAAAAGACCTCTGCTTTCCAAGAAGCAATATTAAAGGCATAGCAAATCTTTCGGTGCGAAAGATTAAAAACAAGACATCGATTCTAAATTATCCTGAACCCCCGCAACGCCATAACCAGAAAAACCAGAGCCATGACAGCAGAAATTATTATTGCAATCTTTACCATCTGCGGGTCGTTCCCGAAGCCGAAAGGAATGAACCCGATTATCCCGCCGACGCCTACCTTCACATCTTTGCTTCCGAGGGAACCTATAATAACAATAAGAAAACCTATGACGATAAAGGCGATGCCTATCGAAACCAGGTTGATTTCAGCCATATTAAAGCCTTTTTGCTCAAAGCTTATAAATAACATGGGATACGACTATGTCGCTAAAAGCGACAGAGGGGTATGTTTAAAACCTTTGAGTAAGAATAAGATTTGAAAAAGTAAGGCGTAGTTAGTCATAAAACTATTGGCACTTGTCCTTACTTCTTATGTGACAATCAACTCCGCAAAGCTTTAGAGGAGTAAGGAGCGGAGCGACCAAAAATTACAAGCAAAAGGCAATAGCCTTTTGATGCATCGAAGAACCAAGAGGTTCTTCGAATGTAATCTGGCAATCGACTTTCGTGCAGAAACCAGAGGTTTCTGACGAATCCAAGAAAGCTTTGCTTTCTTGTATTTTGCCGGAGCAAAAAGGGGATATGGAACAAGCTACGAGAAGGATTGTGAGATTCCTAGCGACAGACTTAGACGGCAATCTGGCCGTCGGCTCGGCCCTCCGCAGGATAAAGGGCGTCAGCCACATGTTCTCGAATGCAGTATGCATTGCAACCAACATGGATGCCAAGAAAAAGATAGGGACGCTCAACGAAGGCGAGCTGAAGATTCTTGAAAGCGCCATCAAAAATCCGCAGCTGCCGTCATGGATGCTTAACAGGAAAAAGGACATCGAATCAGGCAAAGACATTCATCTTGTCGGTTCAGACCTCGATCTGCGCAAGCGGGAAGATATAAACTTCATGAAGCGCATCAGGTGCTACAAGGGCGTGCGGCACGAATTCGGATTGCCCGTGCGCGGCCAGAGGACGAGAAGCTCTTTCAGAACGCAAAAGACGGTCGGCGTCAGCAAGAAAGGGGCTAAACAAGCCGCTGCGCCGAAAGCCGCAGCACCTGCAGCGCCTAAAACAGCAGCACAGCCAAAAGCAGCTGCCAAGCCAACAACCGCGGCACCTGCTGCAAAGCCAGCGCCTGCAAAGAAGTAAAAATAAAAATATAATAATATGGCATACGACTATGTCGCTCGGAGCGACAGAGGGGTATTATGGGTCATCCTAAAAAACAGCGGAAGAAGTATGAAAAGCCCTTCAAGCCTTTTGACAAGGACAGGATAGAAAAGGAAAAAAAGCTCATGGGCGAATACGGGCTTAAAAGAAAGCACGAGATATGGAGGGCTAACAGCATACTGAGGAATTTCCGAAGGCGTGCAAGGGACTTGCAGGCGTCAAGAAACGAACAAAAAAAAGCAGAGCTTTTGGAAAGGATGAACACGCTTGGCATAACATGCGTGAAACTTGAAGACGTTCTTGATGTCAAGGTTGAAGACATTCTATCAAGAAGGCTGCAGACGATTATTTTCAAAAAGAATATTGTAAATACGCCGAAGCAGTCACGCCAGCTGATAGTCCACGGCCACGTGCGCATACAGAAGAGAAAAATCCTGTGGCCAGGCTACATAGTGCCGGCAGGGCTGGAAGATACGATAGAAGTCAGCCCCAAGATGAGGACAAAATTTATTGAAGAAAGCAAAGAAGCATAGGTGGCTCTTGTGATAATGATAAAGGAAAAGTGGGGGGTCGCGCACGTATTCTCTTCATTAAACAATACTATAATCCATATTACGGATATTACGGGTGCCGAAACCATTGCCTTTGCATCCGGCGGAATGGTGTCCGACAGGGACATGAACAAGGGGAAGCCGTTTACAGCGCTGAAAGTCGCCAAAAAGGCCGCTGAAAAGGCGCATGAGCAGGGCATCACAAACCTGCATATCCGCATTCGCGCACCGGGCGGCATCAAGTCAAAAATACCGGGCCACGGCGCCCAGCCGGCAGTGCGAGCGTTGGCCAGAAGCGGCTTCCGTATAGGCAGCATAGAAGATGTTACGCCTATATCGCATGATTCGTGCAGGAAAAAAGGCGGCAGAAGAGGGCGTAGAGTTTAGTTATTGATTAATATGATGAACCTGAAAATTCTGGAAAAATCTGACAAAGAAATACGCTTTGTGCTGGAAAATACGGATGCCGGCTTTGCAAACGCTCTTCGCAGGATAATGATGAACGAAATACCCACAATGGCGATAGAGTTCGTGGAAATGGAAGAGAATACGTCCGGTCTCTTTGATGAAGCCATAGCCCACAGGTTAGGTTTGATACCGTTGTCTTTTGATTCAAAGCTGTACAATCTTAAGGATGAGTGCAAGTGCGACGGCCGCGGCTGTTCGTCCTGCGAGGTAAAATTTGCCTTGGAAAAAGAAGGCCCCTGCATCGTCAAGGCCGGCGACATGAAATCCGATGGCGACGTAAAACCGACGGATTCCGATATACCAATCGTTGAACTGCTCGAGAATCAAAGGCTTAAGTTCGAGGCCACAGCGCAGCTTGGCGTCGGCAAAGACCACGCAAAATGGCAGGCTTCCGTAGCCGGTTACCAGAATGTTCCTGTCGTTCGGCTGAGCGAGCCAAGCAACAAGATTGTGGATATATGCCCGACTCATGTTTTTGAAAGCAACGGCAAAGTTAAAGTGGCCAGGGAAATGGACTGCATCCTCTGCATGAGGTGCGTTGAAATAAGCGACGGCGTTAAAGTTTCAGCCGACGAAAACTCGTTTATATTCAGTGTAGAGTCCGTATGCGGGCTTAGCTCAAAAGAAATATTGGAACAGTCTTTGGAGCAGCTTGAAAAGAAGGCGGACGCATTCATTTCAGAAACAAAGAAGGCATTGAAATAGGACCCCGCAAGTTCTGGATATAAATTTAAAATACCAGTAAATAAAGGTAAAAAGGGAATTGGGTAGAAGGGAAGTAGGGTTGATACAAGCGATACCACCAGTCTCGGACTGGTGGTTCGTGGTGTAAAAAACTTTGTCGTTAATATCAAATGATGCAAGAAGGACTTGCGAGTCCTTCAGCTTTGCTCTTTGCGTGTATTGACCGGTGGAGACAAAGATTTTTCACACAAGAAGGAATCAGAGATTCCTTCTGTATGCGGGGGTTCCCGAGGCAACTTTCCAGAAAGTTGCGGAAATGGCCAAAGGGGCAGGACTTAAGTAAACTTTCTTAAAAAGAAAGTTTAATCAAAGGAAGTGTAAGCTTAAGTGTTGACGGCTTCGGTGCCTATGAAATAAGACATCCTGTGGCTTAGTGCCTTCAAGAGTTCGAATCTCTTCCCCCGCATCGCATTTATAGTCATGAAAGGAAGTTGAAAAGTGAATTTTATGCCAAAACCTACTGGACCAGAAAACCCGGAATTGAAGGCGTTGATAGAAAAACTGGAAAAAAGCAAAGACCAGAATTATTTGGCCCTGGCTAGGCATCTTTCAAAGGCCAGAAGAACCAAGAGCGAGGTAAATCTTGACAAAATAAGCAAGGATGCAAAAGACAACGAAAAAATAGTCGTGCCGTCGAAAGTTCTTGGAAACGGGAATATTTCAAAGCCATTGGTAATTTATGCATGGCAGTTCTCGAAGTCCGCCAAAGAAAAGATAATTAAAGCAGGCGGGAAGCCGCTGGGCTTGAGTGATTTTCTTAAAGAAAAAACGGCAGCAAGGATGATTGTATGAATGTCGATGGCAAAGATGCTGTATTAGGGAGATTAGCTTCATCCGTTGCAAAAGAGCTTCTGAAGGGCAACGAGGTTGTCATAGCCAACGCCGATAAAATAATCATAACAGGCAACCCTAAAAAAATTCTTGGCATGTACCTCCAGAGGCGGAGGCGCGGCGATTTCCACGGCCCTTTCTTCCCGAAACAGCCTGAGCTTATTGTCCGCCGCGCTGTACGCGGCATGCTGCCTTACAAGACAAAAAAGGGGATGGCTGCGTATAAAAGGCTTAGGGTTTATACAAATGTTCCGGATGATATAAAAGAAATGACAAGCATCGGCACAAAACAGGTAAAATCTGATTTCATTTATATCGCCGATTTGGCAAAGGGCCTTGGCTGGAAGCAATAAATATTTATAATATGGGATACGAGACACGCATAAATAAATAATATGGCAATCGACTTTTTGCCGGAGCAAAGGGGATAAATATGGCAGAAGAGCAGCAGAAACAGAAAAAGAAAAAAATCATAATAGCCCTTGGAACCAGAAAGAAATCAATAGCCAGGGCTGTTTTGAGGGAAGGCTCCGGAAAGGTCAGGATAAACTCCGTTCTTATTGACTTGGTCGAACCGCGTTATAAGCAGATGAGAATCAAGGAGGCCCTGCTTCTGGCCGGCGACGTTGCAAAAACTGTGGACATAAATGTCAGCGTGTCCGGCGGCGGCGTGTGGGGCCAGGCTGACGCATCCAGGAATGCGATAGCCAATGCACTGGTATCGTGGAGAAAAGACGACAGCCTGAAGCGCGCTTATCTGGAGTACGACCGTTCGCTGCTTATACCGGACGCGCGCCGCACCGAACCGCACAAGCCGTCCCGTTCAAGCGCAGGTCCTAGGCGAACGAAACAGCAAAGCAAGCGTTAAATAATATTTTTACATAGGAAATATGGAAAAGGTGATTAATACGATTATCCCAGTCAGGTGTTTATCGTGCGGCAAGCCCGTAGGCGGCTTGTGGGAAAAGTATAAGGAGCGCGTCAGCAAGGGCCAGCAGCCGGGCAAAGCCCTGGACGACCTGGGATTGAAAAGGTACTGCTGCCGTGCCTTGTTCATGACACACGTCGACGTTTTAAAGAACGTCGCCAGATACAGGATATGAGACATGAACATAGAAAAATTCCTTCTTGACAATAACATAAGGATTACAAAACGCCTTGACCAGCACCTTCTTCTTAAGAGCGAAATGCTTGAAAAAGAAGTGGCGTTAGCCGAGCTGAAGAAAAGCGACGTCGTGATTGAAATTGGCCCCGGCATCGGCAACCTGACAAAGCTTCTTGCAGAAAAATGCAGGGTTGTTGCAATAGAAAAAGACAGGCAATTTGCCGCCCTGCTGGAAAACTATAACGTCATTTACGGTAACGCATTGGACTTGATAAAAACCGTTAAGTTCAACAAGATTGTATCAAACATACCATACTCGATATCCCAGCCGCTCCTGCTAGAGCTGCTCAGACATAACTGGCAGAAAGCCGTTTTGATTGTCCAGAAAGAATTTGCAGAAAAACTCGTTAGCGGCAAGTTGGCCATTCTGCTAAAAGACTGCGGAGACGTCACGATAGAGGCGTTTGTGCCGGGCGATAATTTTTATCCGCCAGCGGCGGATTCTGCGATAGTTGTCATTGACAAGACCGGGCCGTTCGACGAAAATCTGTGGGCCTTCTTAAAAGTCGTATACAGGCGGAAAAACAGGAACGTGAGGAATGTTGTTAAAAAATATCCGGCAGAACTCGGAAAAAAGAAAATTCATCAGCTCAGTAACGAAGAGATAAAAGCTTTGTATGAAATGAATAAAGTAATCCAGTGATACTATGGCTACCCAAACCCATGAAAGGGCTGCAACCACCGAGGAAGCGAGAAGATACTTAGAATACGCATTAGATCCTTCGTTCACCAGGGAGATGGCGGCCATTTTTGGCAACGCCGAACCGGCTCCGGCAGAAATAGCATTCTACGACGCAAAGCTTAGTGGTACTGGCGAGCTTGCAAATTATCTTAGGCCTGAAGAGGTCGCCGAACTATACAACGGGGACAGAGAATTTGTAATGTCTAGGATAAGGGAGGAGCGTGGCACAACAAAAACCCAGATGGCTCTCAGCCCTGACTTATTAAAAATGCCAGAGGCTCTTGTATATGCTGTTATAGACCATGAAAAGTCTCATGGAGCCCAGCCAAAAGGCAAACTGGCGATGAAAGGCATTCATGCCTACACGCCTTTTGGCGTCTTGCCGCTGGGCGAAATGCTTGTAGAAGGCTGGGCAGAATATGGGCTTGAAAGAAAAGGAAGAAAACCACCTTCCCGTTATTTCGACGAAATATACGGCCACGGAAAAACAGCATACAGCCGGTTCAGGGATCTCGTCTACGAAGTCGAGGAGCAGTCGCCTGGCATAACAAGGCAGATAATGAGGGCAGCAAGGAGAGGCGGCCCAAACGCGGCAATAAGGCTTATAGAAGGCATACCAAACATAGAGAATATAGTAACTAAATATGCCTGCAGCATGAGAAAGAACTAGCTTATTATTATCTTGTTCTTGCCCTTGAATTCTGCGCCTATCTTGGTTACATCCGGAATTTTGCCTTCTTTTAGCTGCTGGATTTCGTAGGCGCCGCCTTTTTTCAGATGCACCGCGCTGTGCCGCTGCAGGCCACGCCAGCTATTGTATTCCTTTTTGCAGCGCATGCACCGGTATTTTACAGCCGCCTTCTTTTTTGCCATAATTTTATAGTGCTTGGAAATTATTTAAAACAAGGCACTCTCTCATACTGAGGACTGGCTTCCTCTTATAAAAGTTTTCATAATGAATAGATATTATGCTTCCCGACAAATACAGGCCGAAAATGCTTTCGGACATGATAGGCAACCGGGAACAGGTAGCTGAAATAAGAGACTGGATAGCGGCGTGGAAAAAGGGCAAGGCACTCTTGCTGTACGGCCCGACTGGCGGCGGAAAATCCTTGGCCATCGAACTGATAGCAAAAGAAATGCATTGCGAGCTCGTCGAAAGCCACGCAAGCGACAACAGAAGCTACAGGCAGCTGAAAGAAAGTATAATGAAAGCGTCCGGGCAGAGGAGCCTGATGCTGAGGAAAAAGCTCATTCTTGTAGATGAAATCGAAACGCTCGAGTCCGTAAAGGGCGTTATAGAGCTGATAGAGAGCAGCGACTTCCCGGTAATATTAATAGGAACAAACCCCTACGAGAAGAGACTGTTTTCATTGCGGCAGCATTGCAGGCTTGTGAAACTTGGAAAAGTCCGTCACGACGTTCTGTCACGATTCCTGATGCAGGTGAATGTGAAAGAGAAATTGAACGTTCCGGACTCGTCAATTTATGGCATTTCAAAGGCATGCAATGGCGATGTGAGGAGCGCCCTCATAGACCTCTTGTACAGCTGTCCTGCTGTCAGGGAATATGACGAAGACGTGTTCAACACGCTGAAAATAATTTTCAGGTCGCCGAAAATAGGCGATATCCGCGAAGCCGTAAGCAATTCGGACAGCGAAGGTATCGTGCAGTGGCTGGAAAACAACATACCTGCAGAATACACGGACCCGCAGGAAATTGCATCCGCTTACGACTTTCTCTCAAAGGCGGATTTGTTCATGGCCAGAATCATCAAGCGTCAGTCATGGAGCCTGCAAAAATACTTTATCGACATGGGTATTTTAGGCGTGTCAGCAAGCAAAAAACAGGTCAGGAACGTTTTTGTTTCTTATGCCAGGCCAGTTTACAGGCATAATAGCATGGACGGCGCGTTAGGAAAAATAAGCAAAAAACTTCATGTCTCAAAAAAGGATGCGAGAGTTTACGTCACGCTTGTAGGGAAACTTTCCCAAAAAACAGACATCGCAACCAAACTGGGCCTCAGCGAGGAAGATATGGAATTAATAAAGTAAGAATGCTTTCAGCTTACCTATAGAACAAAAAACTTTGCGCGCCCCAGAATAAGGCTGTTTATCAGCCTTATTTCCTGGCCCGGCTTGACATCAGCATCAAACTTGACTTTTTTTTGGTCGTCGCCCTTTTTAATCTCTATTTTTTTTGATTCTATTTCCTTTGGCTTGGTCAGGTCAAAAAGTGACACGTTGACTAAAATATCGTAATCCAAGGCGTCCTTTAATTTGATTGTAGCTTCGTCTTTGGATGTATCTGCATCAACGCCTTTTATTTCCGGTCTTGCGCCATACCACACCTGGGTGCGCGGCGACTGCAGAAGAACAAGATGAAAATTTTCCATCCCCTTTGCGCAATCGAGATTGTTTTTTTTCGTTACGTTCAGCATATAGCCTATTTGTGCCGTTCTCTCCGTAGCGAATTGCACGAATTCTTTCAGGTTTTCCCCGGTACAGCCGGGATCGGATTTTATCGCCGCCAGAAGACCGTCTTTTACGCTGGAAAAATAAAAATCTTCGTCAGACAAAACAGGCGAGGATTCCACGGCAAAATAATCCTTGAATATGACGGATATGGAAAGGAAAATCCCCGAAGCTATGACGGCCGAGATAAAAAACCACTGTCCCTTATTGAAAATATTATCCCTTCGGCTGTTGTTCCCTGCTTGCCTGCAGCGATTTTCCAGCTTCTTACTTAAAGGCGATAATCTGGGCATGGGGCACCCCGCTTATTTCTATTGCACTCTTCCTTTCAATAATGTCTTCCCGGATGAGCAGGGAAATTATATCGTTCCCTACGGCGTTCACTATAGTTGCAGTTTTGAGTAATTTTATTACCTCTTTTTCATCGCCGCTTTTGGAGCCGTAGAATTCTTTCGAAACATCCAGTTGCAAGTCTTTTTCCGCGAATGTTTTTCCTACTATGTCAATGTCAGAAACAGCAAGAAGAATCTCTTCGCCCTGCTTGAAAACCGAATAGGAAAATTGCATAATAGTATGTGCTTCGGATATTATAAAAAGCGCTGAGGAGAAATTACCCTTATATCGTTTCCATCGACCTTCTGGCGCCGCATGCCTCGCATTTTATGAATATTATGTTTTTGCCTTCCTGGACTGTTGTATCGGGTTTTCCGCACTCGTTGCACATGACGAACCGCTTTGCATATTCCTGCACCCGCTGGTTTATGAGAACAGGATAGACTTTCCCCTGAAAAAGCAGCGCACCCTCCTTAAGAGACCCGGGTACAGCAAGTTCTT
Organism: Candidatus Aenigmatarchaeota archaeon; assembly: GCA_016180945.1. Classification (GTDB taxonomy): domain Archaea; phylum Aenigmatarchaeota; class Aenigmatarchaeia; order GW2011-AR5; family GW2011-AR5; genus JACPAG01. Next base: position 44,216 of record JACPAG010000003.1, read on the forward strand.
TGAAAAGGAATTTTGCCAGGTGTTTCGGCTCCCTTCTGAGGGCCTTTGCTATCTCAGCGAAGTTCTTGACAACCGTCTGCTTGCCTGTCTGGACGTCGGCGACGGGAATCTCGAATCTTTTTTCCTCTCTCGAAAGCTGCGGAAGCTTTTGCCTTGCCCTTTCAAGCAGTGTTTCATAATTGTCCATTCAATTCACCCGAATATTTTATCAGTTACAAATAAGCAGGCTTTGTTTAAAAAGAAACCCATTGGCCGTCTTTTGACGCCAATGGGTTACCCATCAGTGTGCATCATTCTGATGCACACTACTTTTTAAACAAAGCTAAATAAGCAACCTAATTATTTAAGCAAACTTCTGCAGACCCGTGAGCAGATATTTGTTTTTTGCGGATTTTATGGTCCCCGTAACGCCGAGTATTTTTATCAGCGCCTTTGATTCGCCTATTATCTGTATCAGCGAGAGGACCGCGCGTATATGCTCGACGTAATCATGCTTGCACTTGATGACGCCGCGCTGCTTTTCAGCGTCGTAGAGGTTCTGGACAAGCCACATCTTGGCTTCTGCGCTTTCCAGTTCGCCGAGAAAATTCATCATCTGGCTCCATATGGTGTCTACGAGGTCCTCGTATTTGACAGCCTGCTCTGATATGATTTCGAAAACTATATACCTCCTGCGGCTTCTTAAGCTGGGCGGCAGCATTTTAGGCTCTGGCATAGGTATCACACTAAGTAATGCAAAGATGATGCTTGATTCAGCAAGCAGGCGAATTGCCTAATGGATATCAAGGGGAATTTTGTTTTGTTTACTTGATTACATATCCAGTTAACAACCATACTTCCATATCGCATAAAGCAGCACATCTTCGGCTTAGTTCTAATTATTTCCATTTGATTGAGCATCCCATCGACGGCTCAAAACCCTTTATTCGTTCCCCTCTCAAAACTTTGTTTATGTTGTTCTCCATCGTCTGTTCCGTAGCTTTTGCGTCGAGCTCAAGTGCGTTGTCAATCCTGCCGTGGAATACGAGTTTTCGGTTTTTGTCGAAAAGAAACGGGTCCGGCGTGCAGACGGCGCCGTAAGCTTTGGCCACGCTCTGCGTTTCGTCAATCAGATACGGAAAATTGATGCCTTGTTCCCGTGCGAACTTCTTCATGTTCTCAAATCCCTCGCCCGGATATGCAGGGTTGTTGCTGTTTATCCCGGCTATCGTGGCCTTTCCGGCAAATTTTTCCTGCAATCTGGTTATCGAACCTATTTTAGCAAGCACGTACGGACAATGGTTGCACATGAAAATTACCAGTAGTAGGCCGGCAAATTCGTCTGCCGAATGTATCTTTCCATCCACGCCTTTTAGCCTGAAATCCGGGGCGCTGCTCCCTGTTTGAAGTTTCGCCTGAGATGTCGTCAAAACCATATAATCACTCTACTACACTTACCCCTTCAAATCTGTTGCCGGCAAGCTTTTCCCTGTTTATCCTTACGATTTCTTCCGGAACCGTGGACGTCGTCGCTATGGATTCTCCAAGTTCCAGTCCTAACAGATAAGCGAACGCCGCCAGCTCTCTTCCCGACCGCATGCCCCATTTGCTTACCGCGCCCGATGTCGTTATTATTCTGGTCTCGTATTTTTTTGCAAGCTTGATGTTCTTTTTCATCGCCGACAATATGTATATCCGCCTGCGCTTGTAAGATTCCAGTATTTCCCGGAAGTTTATTTCTATCGCAACTTTATTTTCGCCGGCCGCTTTCATGCAGACATGGTCCAGTCCGCTGTCTTTCCGTCCAAGCTCAGGATGGCAGAGGATATCAACCATGGGATTTTCACAGGCAGCACGGTTTACGTCATAATCGCCGCCGTGGACCATGATAATTTCCGCTTTGTTCCTGACGTTGCGGATTGCTTTGTCCAGCTCTGCCGCATTGCCGGATTTTATTATCACGCAAGAAACAAGGTCGATGCCTTCTATCTTCGGGAGCTGCTCAATCTTTCCATTATAGTATCTTGCAATCCCAATGCTCCCCAGGCCAATCCGCTTTGCCGTTTCAGCCATTTCTTCTACGGTGTTCTCCCCTATCGAAAGGCTTGTATGCACATGCAGGTCGTGAAACATCCAATCACCAAGGACTTCATTAGTCCATCAAGCCGCTTGCGGCTTGATAGTTCTGCCCTTGAAAAGTACTTGCACAGCAAAGTTTTAATAAGTAGGTTATAATCGCACGAAAAATAACCTACCGCAGTAGTGTATAAAGAGAAAAGAGGATACACTACTCCCTCAATATCCCGAGCGCGCTCTGCATCCTCGCCTTCATCGTGTGTATATTGTCTTTCGCCATCTCTATGTACCGTCTCCTCTGCTTGTAATAAAACGTGTAGTTGAAAAGCCACCAGAAGCTCTTCTGGATGAAATTCGCGTATTCGTATTCCGTCATGATGTTCCCCTTGAACTGCAGCCTTACCCAGCCGGTCTTGTCCTTGCTCGACTGGACGCCCTGGGCGATGAATCTCACCATTGTTTTGGTCCATCTGTCTTCGGTTCGCCTGCCCTCGTAAAGCGCATAGAAAGGCCTCGGGTCGGATGTTATGTCCCATCTCGTGTCTATTTCCCTTATATGCTGCCCTGTTATTTTCATTACGTCCCTCAGGAGCTGCGGTATGATGAGCACAGGCGTGTAGGGATTTTTTCCCTCGTAATTTATCTTTACCGTCTCCGCCGGCGCGAGTATGTCGTCAATTATCCTGATTGTTGGCATGTCATTCCCTCAGCTGCTCGGCAGCCCGTTTCAGAGCATTCTCGAAATTTATGAGAAGCTCTTTGCCCGTATTAAGGTATTCTATTCTTCTCTGGTGGTAGAAAACCCTGTGCCACGTCCTGCGCAGCATTTCATATACGATGCTCTGCTGCCATATGGTGTCCTGCGGGTATTCTGTTATCAGCCTTGGCCTTATGGTTATCACCGCCTTTCCTTCCCCGTTTGCCGAAGAGCCGCGAAAATCTATCTCTATATACAAGTAACTAAAGAGGTCGAAGAGCTTGTTCACGTCCCAGCCGACCTCAAACCTTTCCGTATCCTTGAGCTTTTCCCACGAATAATCTCTTTCCTGAATGTACGCATCCGGGACATTTATGACAGTCCTTATCAGCTCGTTGATTTTCTTGTACAGCTTTCCCGGGTCCTTTCCCGCGTACGTTATTTTAATCTGCTTAACCGGTTCAAACAAATAGTCCCATATCATTAATTTGGTTCTTGCCCAGACCATCAGAATCGCCTTATGATATATTATCGTGGCTGTATAAAAATAAAAATTACCAAGGTATTCCAGAGGGCAAGGCAGAAATAAAGCCGCCTCCCCTAGCTTCATTCCTGGAAACTAAGAGATAAACTTCTCTTTCCTTCTTTCTTTAACTCTATGATTAGCTTTATACACAGCCAATCTCAATATTTATTCATGGTCTTCGAAATCATAGTCGCAGCAATCCTCATAGCCTTCGGGCTGCTTTCGATATACTTCTCCATAGAGGAAAACGTCGGCGACAACAAGCTGATGCTGATACTGGTTATAGGCATCTTGTCCGTCGTGGCCGGCTTATGGATAATCGTGGTCAAGATAACGCTGGCGGTCATACTGAAGAAGATAGCCGGACTCGTCCTCACGGGCTTCGGGCTTTTCATGGTGATAAGCTTTCCTGATATAACCGACTATCAGTACCAGACCTTCAGCTTTTCAGGCGTCTTTATAGGCCTCATAGTTCTTGTCATAGGAGTTTATCTGCTGCTGTTTTAAGTAAGTCAAGAATGTTTGCTTCGGCTAGTTTCCAGAAGGAGGTATCATTCCCAACAATTCAATTAGAATCCTAATTCATAAAGTAATGGTGATAGAAAAAGAACATTTTTTGTAGTACACTATCAGCGCCAAAACTTTGACTTCTCTCCTCTCAATATTTTTCTCCTTATTCTTCTTTTTCCTGTTTTCAAATCAGTATCTATAAACTCATTTTTATCTGGGTTTCTTGGAGCCATTATTAACTTTGACTTTTCTTTTCTAACTAATTTTCTCCTTATTGTTATTTTTCCTGTTTTTATATCAATCCATTCAAACTCGCCCTTTCTTAGTTTTCTTGGAGCCATTACAAAACCTCCAGAGTATTCAACTCCCCAAAGAAGTAATTTCCTTACTTTATTATTTCTTCTTCTCTTTCTTCTCCCACTTGAGGTCTTCGTATTCTATCCACGCGACTATCAGGCCGATGAAAATCAGGAATATGCCGAAAAGCCCCACGAACATGTCCATGAAAGCCCTCGTAGGGCGGATGCCCAGTATGTCGTTGAACTGGCCTAGCAAAGGACCGGCGTACCAGTACACGCCCGCTGTGAAAACCAACAACCCAATAACAAGTTTAACCGCCGGATGCATTATATCACAACACAAAACAAATTTTTAATAGATTTTAATAGTTTATACCAGAGAGGCTTTAAAAACTTAACTTTGTGAAAAACCACTGCAATTAATTATTAAAAACAAAATTACAGTCCCCTGCTCTTCTTGCCAGCGCTCGTCAGTCCGCGGAAAACGCGTTTTCTCTGGCCGCCTACCCAGTTGATTTTTGGGTCAGCCCTTATCGCCGGATGGTTCGGGTCCGCTAAAATGACTTCATAGTACCTGTGCGTGCCGCTCTCGCCTACATAATAGCTGTTCAGAACTTCCATGTTGGGAAATTTTCTCGCAACCCGTTTTTCAGCTATCGCCTGCAGCGATTGCTCTGTCGTAAAGAATATGCCGGATTTGCTGGGTTTTCGCCCCTTGCGTATAGTTGGCCTTTTCCGCCCGCCCTTCCCTATCCGTGTTCGTGCTATAACATAACCTTGTTTTGCCCTGTAGCCTAATGACCTGGCGCGCTTGAGGCGCGACGGCCTTTCAACCCTGTTGACCACCGGTTCTCTGGACCATTTTCTGACCTTTTCCTTGTAGGCAGGTTTGTTCCAGTCGGTTGAAGTATAAAGGGCCATTGATATCACTGCTTGTATTTCTTCACGATTTCAACAATCTGCTTGATTTCCTCTTTTTTCAGGTTAGTTCTTTCCTTGGAGAATAAAGCCTCGACCTCTTCCTCTGTGTCCGGCAGCGTATTGATTATAAGAGCGGCGTATCTCGGCTTGATGATGGAGATTTTTCCGAGCTCTTCGATAATAGACTCAATCTTGGAAGGGGTCAGCTTGATGGTCTTTTCCAGGTATTCAAGGCATATCTTCTGCTCGTAAACCAGGTCCCTTTCCTTTTTCCTCTCTTCCATTATCTTTTTTGCGTTAACTGCGCTTACATCCTCTTCCGAAACTATCTCCACATATATCACCCTCTAATCAATATCGTAATGAACCAGCTTTCCTTCTGCTGTCCTCATTATTTCCCTGCTCAAACCTGCGACGCCTCTTAATCTTAGACTAAAATTATAGCCTCTTAATTGTCCCAATAATTGTCTTGTTTCATCAATATTCCCTCTCTCAGCAGAGCCAACTGCATCTTGAACAGTCCTTACAAATTCTGGAGTTAATGAAGGCACAGCAGTTATTAAATCATAGCCATGCCTCGCGCCAGCAGTTACCGTTGCAGTTCCATAAATACATATCGGTTCTGCCCGCACCGTAGTATTAACCATTTTTATTCAACTTTTTCATTTCGTACTTGCCTTCCTCAGGTTTTCAGACTTCAGGCATATAGTCTTGGTTTTGTTGCCGTCCTTGATCTGGATGACATAACCGCCGCCCCTTGTTTCCAGCACCCTGCCTGTTAAGCCCTGGAATTTCGGATGGGGCATTCTCTGCGTCGAGAAATCAACATGGACAAGCTCGCCAGCTTCAAACGTATCCAGGAAACGGGTTACGCTGGCCTTTTTGCCGGCCATCTTTTGGCGCGTGCCGCGCATTTTGCCGTATGATTTGCGAACCACCAGAACACCTATGCTAAATGGTATGTTCCGATATAACCTGTGACTAAAGTCACAGGTTCCTATGAACATAGCATCTCAGATACATTTTCAATGTATCTGTAGATAATCAATAAAGCTTAAAAAGTGTATATCTAAGGTTTTGTTTATGTTATTAGTTTGGGGGAACGGAATAAATTTAGACGGTCTCGAATACAAAGCAGCGGTTGTTTTTAGGGGCAAAGTTTCTTATCGAGGAATATTGCAGTACAACCCTGATGGCGTTCCCTGTTTATTCGGTTGTGCTATAACTGGAAGTAATATTGAAGAACCAATGTTATATCCTCTGCAAGAAGGGGATGCTTTAGCTTTGCCGGAGTGAGTTTATGCCATTCGTTTCTGTATACATAACGTGCAAGAACGTCAAAGAAGCCAAGCGATTAGCAGAAGTTCTGGTTAAAGAGCGTCTGGTCGCCTGCGCAAACATAATTCCAAAGATGGAATCGCTTTACCGGTGGAAAGGTAAGATTCAAAACGAGTCCGAAGCAGCCCTGATTGGAAAAACGATATCAGAAAACGCAAAGAAGATAATCAAACGTGTTAAGGAACTTCACAGCTACGATACCCCGTGCGTCGTGTTCTGGCCCATCATAGACGGCAACAAGGATTATCTGGAATGGATAAGAAAAGAAACGAAATAAGTCTATCGTCCGTTATAAGCATTCAGGATTCTTCTCAGGTCGCCTTCATACAAGCGATACCACCAGTCTCGGACTGGTGGTTCGTGGTGTAAAAAACTTTGTCGGTAATATACAATGATGCCACCGGTCTATTGACCGGTGGAGACAACCAAAAATTAAAAGCGCCATTTCTACCTCGGCATAATTATGCCGCCTTGCCAATTCGCCGAGCGTTGTTCTTTTTTCCGCTGTATGGTTTACAAAAAGTCGTTTCTGAACTTCAGTAACAGCTATTAGCGGTTCGTCACGAAGTTGTCTGTAAGCACCCAAAGCAGGACCGAGAACTAGCCCTGCAGCAGCTTCCGTGACCTGCTGGTAAACATCTGGGCGCCTTTGAAAAGGTCTTGACCCGGTTACCCTTATCCTTTGAGGCACTCTCGCGTGCCTTGCAGGTTTCGGCATTTAAAAGATAATGCCGAAGAGATTTTAAGCTCGATTCCTGCAAAAGATTCTTAAGCACCGCAAATAGAGGAATGTTATGGCCGGCAAATTAATCGCATTCGAAGGATTAGACGGAAGCGGCATCACCACTCAGGCCACGCTGCTAAGAAATTATTTTCTGACCCAGGGAAAAGACGTCATCCTCACCAAGGAGCCTACTGACGGCCTGATAGGCGGCATAATAAAGGCCTGCCTGCGCAAAGAGTGGAAAACAAATCCGCTTGCGCTGCAGCTTCTCATGGTCGCCGACCGCTCGCATCATTTGGCGACGGAGATAGAGCCGGCATTGAAAAAAAACATGACCGTCATATCCGACCGGTATATTTTGTCAACGCTTGCCTACGGCAGTCCGGACGTAGATATGAAGACGCTGCAGCAGCTCAATAACGGATTCAGAAAACCCAATCTCACGATTATGATAGACACGCATCCCCGTGTATGTCTGGAGCGGATAAAAAAGTCACGGCATCACATAGAGCTGTTTGAAGATGAACAAAAGTTCAACCAGACAAGGAACAATTACCTTTCGCTGAAGAACCATTTCCCGAACACGCACGTCATAGACGGCAACCGCACGCCGGAAGAGGTCCTGAGGGACGTGAAAAGGATTGTGGAAAAGGCAGAGATGTGATTTACCTTTTCCGTCTAAAAAACGAATTCTCAAGTTGTTCTAATTCTTTTATAGGTTTGTAATCGAAGAAAGAAACAAAAATATCCTTAGTTTTCTCATTTTCTAAAATTATCTGAAATCTTTTATTTTTGTTATATACACAGGAAAGGGTCAGAAAATGGTGGTGCCATGGCTCTCTTCTTCTGGAGTAACCCTCGGCAAGTTCTATAATCTTTTCTATGCTTACATTCGGATAGAACGGCCAGACTTTAGAAGTCTGGGATGATATAGCGTTCTATCCGATGTCACGCCAGCCTCTTTAGAGGCTGGCCGTTGACTTCCTTCATGTCTACCCCTTCTCTTCTTCTTTTACCAGCTCTTTTATCTTCTCTTTACCAGCTCCAAAATACTCTTCAAAATGCGGCGTTGTTCTGAGCAGCTTTGTACGGGATTTCTTCTCGCTTTTTACAAGCCCGCGCGTCTCCAGTTCTTTTACGTATTCATACGTTCTGTTGCCGATAACCTTGACTATGTCCGCCTGGCTTATAGGCTCGTGATATGCGATTATAGACAGCACCCTTAACAATCCCCTTGAAAGGTCGGCGTGCGGCGTGAGGTGCGAAACCTTTTCAACATGCTCCGGTTTTACGATAAGCTTGTAGCCGCCCCCTTCTGAAAGCTTTATCCCGGAATCGTCGCCGGAATATTTATTCCTTAGTTGGGAAAGCAGTTTTTCTATCTCTTCCGTCCTTGTTTTCATGATTTTCTGCAGCTCTTCCATTGTCAACGGCCCGCTTGTCGTGAACAGAACAGCTTCGAGAAGCGCTAACTTGCTCGGCATAGTGACCAATACTATTGTGACATGACAGTATATATAAATTGTAGAGAAAAAGAACAGGAAACAGGCTAATGTTTAGCCTTTACCTACCTCATAATTACATATTCAATTAGAACCAAATCCATCAGCATTTACTTATACCACCCTCACCGTAATGTCCTTGAAAAATTCCTCCTGCTCGCATACAACCTTTCCGCGGTTTGAGAGGTGCAGCAGCGGCAGGAATATTTCCACTATTTCCTTCCTTTTCCAGACCGGAACTATATCCGAAAATTTCATGAAAGTGCCGTGCCTTAGTATCTGGTCAAAGACATTTTTTATCCTTATCTCTATATCCTCCTCCGGTTCTATCAGCCCTTCCACCCTTCTTCTCATGCGCAGCTTCTTCGTTTCTTTTCTTTCCTTGAATTCGAATGCCTTGTTCAGCGCGGATACAAGTTCTGTCAGTGTCACCTTCCTTGTCGGCTTTCTTTCCAGCGGAGGCGATAGTGACGGAATATCCTCTATGTTTATCGGCGGTGGCGATTCCCCTTTTATTTCTTCCTTCGGTTCTTCTTCCTCCAGCAGCAGCTCGCATTTCATCCTCAGCAGTATGGCGGCTATCAGTACGAACCTGGCCGGCACCCGGAAATCAAACGTCTTCAGCCGTTTCAGGTAAAACATGAAAGAATCCGTCAGCTTTATGATATCCACGACAGCCGGGTCCATTCCCTCTTCTACAACTATGTTGGTCAGCACCTCCTGCCAGTCGCTTCCCGCGACAATCGTCTGTATCAGCTTGTTTTCATCTATCATAGCCATCACTAGTTTCTCGAAAATCCGAAGGTATAAACAGGCGTAAATAAATCCTGCAATCTGGATTTATTCTCGAATACACACCTTACAAATTCTACAAATGTATCCCGATAAGTTTCAGCAGACGAGAAAACCTCTCCTAATTCTGGAGATGTCATCCAGAAATATCTTCCATCATGTCTTACCTCTATCTTTAATTTATTCATAGCTATTCCTTCGGCAACTCTATGCCAAATACCTTTGACACGCCGTCTTCCATCGAAACGCCGAACACCTTGTCAGCTTCCTGGATTGTGAAGTCGTTATGTGTTATCACAATAAACTGGCTGGTTTTCGAATATTTTTTCACCACGTCCACGATTTTTCTGGTATTCGGCTTGTCCAGGGCCGCGTCCACTTCGTCCAGTATGTAAAAAGGCGAATAGTAGAGCTGCATTATGGCGAACAGGAACGCCAGTGACGTCAGCGTCTTTTCTCCGCCGGACATCGAATCCAGGTTGACTATGTTTTTGCCTGCAGGCGACGCCTCTACTATCAGGCCCGAATCTATGTTGTTTTCTATTTCCAGTCTCAGCCTTCCAGTCCCGTTCATCAGGTCTTTGTATATGTTCGAGAAGTTCTCGGAAATCTTGTCCAGCGTTTCCATGAATTTGTCGTAACGCCTTTTTTCCACTTCTTGGACGATTTTTATGACAGCCGCCTTTTCTTCCAGCAGTTTGTCCAGCTTCTTTTTCATTTCCTCGAACTCGACATTAATCGTCTTGAACTCTTCGATGGCTCGCATATTTACCGGGCCTAAACCGTTTATTTCGATTATGTATTTTCTTATATTCTCCTGCAGTTCTTGCAGACCCAGTTTAACAAACTCTTTTACGTCAGAGAATTCTTCAGCCTCCACCCTGAGGTTATCCAATGTCGCTTCTATCCTGGCCTTTTCTATCTTCAGCTTGCTTATTTCGTTCTGCATAACCAGGCGCTCTTCGAAGAGGCGCTTGCGCATCCCTCTTAGTTTTTCTATTTCCTGCTCTTCTTTTTCTTTTTCCGTAACCAGTTTTGTGACCTCTTCAGATTCCGTCTCCTGCAGGGATTTCAGCTTTTCCAGTTGCACCTCCAGTTTTTTTATCTCTTCCTTTATAGAGGCATTTTCCGCTTCAACCCGTTGTATATCCGCCGTTGCCGTAAGCAACTTCTTGTAATAGCCGCCTATCATGGCGCCTGAAGTTTCTATCAAATCGCCGTCCAGCGTGACTATCCTGAACCCGTTTATTTTTCTGGCAGTGTCTATATTGTCAACCACTATCGTGCTTCCAAGAACGTACTCCATCGCCTGCGAATATTTGCCGTCAAATTCTATTAGGTCTATGGCATAGCCGATTATTTTTTTGCCGCACTCCTTTCTCCTTCTGGTCCTTATCCTGTTCAGCGGTATGAAGCGCGCCCTTCCTACCTTTTTCTCCTTGAGGAATTTTATGCATCTCGCAGCTATTTCATCCGTTTCGACGACGATGTCATTTACATGCCTTCCGATGGCAACTTCCAGCGCTATCGAATATTTGGCGGGTATTTTAACCAGCGAAGCCACCGTGCCGTATACGCCGTCCAGCCCCAGATTCATGACCTCTTTTACAAGATGGCTTGCTACAGGCGCCATGCTTTTGAGCCTTGCAACCTCTCTCTCGTTAACGTCAATCCTGTCGTGCTTCCGCAGAATCTCCGTTTGAACTTTGTCTATATTTCTCAGTATGTCGTAATTCTTGGATTTCTGTATTATTTCATCGCCCTTTTTCTGCACGCTTTTTTCTGTTTTTTCCAAGCTGTTTTCTGCCTCGAAGAAAGTCTTTTCAAGTGTGGCGAATTTTTCCGTCTTTTCGTCTGCACCTTTATTTATCACGGCCGCTTTTTCTTCTTCGTCCGAAATTTTTTTCTTCAGCAGCGACGCCCTGAATTTTCTTAATTTGTCATTCAGTTCCTGGTATTTCTCGGCCGTTTCTTTTTCCGACTTTAATCTGGATACAAGCCGCTGCTTCTCTGCAACCACTATCATGCTCTCCCTGACTAGATTTTCCACTCTTTCCAGTTCCCTCGTTGCTTTTTCCTTCTTTTCGTCGAACTCTGCTATCCCTGATATTTCATCTACGACGCCGCGCCTTTCTAGAGGGCCCATTTCTATTATCCTCGTAACGTCGCCCTGCATGATGATATTGTAGCCTTCCGGCGAAAGCTTCGCGTTCGCCAGCAGGTCGAGCAGTTTCGACCTCGTAACCGTCTTCCCGTCCAGTTTGTAAACGGTTATGCCGCTTCTGCTTATCTTCCTGGTTATTTTCACTTCCTCCTCTCCGGGCAGCTGCTTGTCTTTGTTGTCCAGATATAGGGTCACCTCGCAGTAATCAGCCGGCTTCCTGTTTTTGCCGCCGTTGAAAAGCAGGTTCTGCAGTTTCTCCGCCCTGATAGAGCGCGCGGAAGACGTGCCGAGAACAAACGTTATAGCGTCGCAGATGTTGCTTTTTCCGCTCCCGTTTGGACCGCACACGCAGTTGAATCCCGTCGGAAACGGTATCGTAACCCTGTTGGCAAAGCTCTTGAAGCCCTGCATCGTTATCCTGTCTAGTCTGACCATAAGCATCACCGCCTTTTCTTTCCCTTTTCCAGTTTCTCGTAAATAACGTTGTTTATGAAAGAAGCTATAGAAGGGTACTGGTATTTGTTGTCGTTATTGTCCAAGAACTCCTTTATCTTCTTTAGCAACCTGTCGTCTATTCTAACTACAGCCATATAATCCCCTAGTTACTATTGATTACTATATGTAACATTATGTAATTAGTATATAAAGATGTGAGAAACAGATGAAATTTATCATGGCGCTTCCGCCAGCATCTTCTCGACTTCTTTCTTTTCAGCGAGATTGGTCAAAAATTCTTCGGAGCCAATCTCTTTCCGTCCGCCTGTGTAAGGAAGCAGTTTTTCCACCTTTTTGCGGAATGATTCGTCCTTTGACGCTTTGACCATGAGTCGGTCTATCATGAAAGGGAATTTCTTTCCTATGACCTGGAGCCTGTAGTTCGCTTTGATTTCCGGCCCTATCGCCTCCCAGAGAAGCGTATCGTATTTTTTCAGGAAGCCCTCGCTGAAGTCTCCGCGCTGCAGTGCTTCTGTAGCTATTTGCGCCGCAATTCTGGCTGAAATCATTGCATTGCCGAGACCCTCGCCGCTTAGCGGGTCGATAAGCGAAGCCGCGTCGCCCAGAATCAGCAGCCCGTTTCCAAAAGATTTTCTGCGGTAGCTCGCAACAGGCAAATTCCACCCTTTCACGTCTTCTAGGGGCGTAGCGTCTTTGAACCTCTCTTTGAAAAGTGGATTTTCCTTTATCTCTCTTAACGTCGCCTCTTTCAGGTTAACCTTCCTGTCGTGCATGTCTTTTACGATCATGCCCAGCCCTACGTTCGCTTCGCCGTTAGGCAGCGGGAATATCCAGAAATAGCCTGGTATAAGGCTCTTTATCAGGTGTAATTCTATCCTGTCCGTCATGCCTTTTACGCCCTTGTAATACTGGCGCGTGGCAACTATGAAATGTTCAGGCGGATTCTTGTTCAGCCCGAGCTTTTGCGCAACCAAACTATTTGCCCCGTCAGCAGCCAGCACTATTTTTGCCCTTATCTCTTCCCGCTGGCCGTTTTCATTCCCAATAACCCCTTTTACGATATTGTTTTCAATGATCAGGTCTGTCACGTTAAAGATTCTGAATGCCGCCGCCTTCTTTGCGTTCTCCGCCAAGAAATTATCGAGAACCATTCTCCTGTGCACATATCCCGGTGCCGGTTCGCTTCGCGAAGCCACATCTAAGTGAATTTGCGTCCCGTTCGGGGAGCTTAGTGTGATGCCGTAAATCTTCTGGCCCGGCAGTTTTGTATATTCCTCGTAAATGCCCAGCTCTTTCATTATAGCAGCCGCTTTCCTGCCCTGCGCGTCGCCGCATATCTTGTCCCTCGGAAATGCAGCCTTGTCAACGACCAGCACCTTCTCTTTTCCCAGTGCCTTGGCCAGATACATAGCCGCTACAGAACCGGCAGGCCCGCAGCCTATGACAATGGCGTCGTAATCCATGCCAGTTTCTTTGAATCCAAGATTTTAATAGGTTTCGCAAGAGTTAACCTTATGCCGATCATAAATAAAATGGCTACAAGCAGGATTCTAAAGAATCCTGCTGTACAGAAGGTTCGTTTCAACGAACCTTCTTGTATCGACTCGCCGAGCGAGGGGATGATTATTGCAAGAGGCGCCGAAGCTGTAATCAATCTTGAGAATAACCAAATAATCAAGGAACGCATTAGAAAAGGCTACAGGCTAACGCAATTAGATGAAACATTGCGAAAAAAGAGAAACCGCAATGAAGCCTCACTGCTTAGAGAAGCCAGGCGCGCTGGAGTAGACGTTCCGCAGATTTTAGACGAGTCAGAATTCTCGATAAAAATGGAATTTATTGGCGGCGTAAAAGTCAAGGATGCCATGAACGAAAACAACGCCGAAGAACTGGCAGAAAAAATAGCCGCCTCCGTTGCAAAGCTCCATAACAAAGGCATAGTGCACGGCGACCTGACAACATCCAATATGATAATTAAGGGCAACAATATTTTCTTCATAGATTTCGGTCTCGGCTTTTTCTCGCAAAAGGCAGAGGATATGGCAACAGATTTATACCTGCTTCACGAAGCGCTGGAATCAACCCACTTCTCAGTAATGGAAAAAGCGTGGAAAACAATATTAAATGCCTACAAGGAAGGCTTCAGCGGCGCCGACAAAGTTATTAAAACATTAGCCGAGATAGAAAAGCGGGGAAGGTACAGGGAGAGATAGTGATGCAGCAACGGATGTTTAGAGTGGCATTGCATGGTTTCGGCTACCCAGGACAAATACCCCCCGATCATGTGATAGGAGAAATAAATGGCGGCGATTGTCTTCCGCATCAGTGGCCTTCAGTAAGAGAAGGTATACTTCATCAAATGAGAGCAAAAGGTTATCGAACTGAAATAGCAGAAACCCGGGATCCCAATGATGGAAGAGTACACTTTATAGCCTACGGCTTTAGGCTGGAACCTATTACGCTGCAATCTGTAGGATGATATTAATGGCTCGAATGTCTTGAGAAAGCAGCAGCTTTCTGAGACATCGGGCATCAAATGGTGATGAAGTATAGCCCGAATGCATTCAAAAAGCGGAGCTTTTTGGGGCATCGAGCTATGGAAGAGGTGTTAAATATAGCCCGAATGCATTCAAAAAGCGGAGCTTTTTGTAGCACTCTAGCCATAGGAAGGGATATCAATGGCTAGAATGCATTCCCGCAAGCACGGACAGCACGGCTCGAAAAAGCCTATCAAAAAGATAAAGGTAGACTGGCTTATCTACGATAAGGATGAAGTTGAGAAACTGATTCTTAAGCTGGCCAAGGAAGGGAAAAGTTCAGCGGAAATAGGGCTCCTGCTTCGCGACCAGTACGGCATCCCCGACGTCCGCTATTTCAAGATGCGAGTCCTTAAGGTTATTGAAAAGGACCACAAGAAAGAAGTCCCGGAAGACCTGTACAATCTCATAAAGAAAGCCGTGAATGTCCACAAGCATATGGACTCCAACAGAAAGGACTCAAAAGGCAAGCACGGCTTGGAGCTTCTGGAATCAAAAATCCGCCGCTTAGGCAAGTACTACGCCAGGACTGGCAAGCTTCCAAAAGGCTGGAAATACAGCATAGACGAAGCAAAGCTGCTGGTGAAGTAAAGTATAATCAATAAGAAATAAGATGACACTCTGTTTCTTCTCAGACCAGACAAACACTTAAAAAGAATCCCGCCAAGTCTTAGACATTATAGCATGGCAATCGGCTCATAACTTGAAGGAGCGTAGCGACCAAACATTTATATGGTCGACTAACGACTGGAAGGAGCTAAAATTATTATATGGCAATCGACTTGCCGGAGGCAAGGGGATAATGAACCGCCAGCAGATTTTCGACTATTATTCGCACGACAAAATTTCTTCCATTCTTGTAAACAATTCGAAAGAGCGCGAAGTGGCAGGCGCTTTCTTCGACGGCACCTATGATTCCCGCCCTAACGCACTCCAGTTTGACAGCGACGTAACCCAGATGGTTAAAAAGGGCGTCGTCTCGTTCCACTATTCCGTCGAGCACTGGAAAAATCCGATGGCCATTCAGGAGAAAAATTACAATAAGCTTCGTGCCGGCTGGGACCTCTTGATAGACATAGACTCGAAACTGGGGCTGGAAGAATCGAAAGCTGCCGTGATGATTATACGGAATTTTTTGGAAAAGTATGGCATAAAAAATTTCGGCCTTAAGTTTTCCGGCCGCCGCGGCTTTCACGTATGCCTGCCGTGGATAATGTTTCCGAAAGAGATAAATTACAGCAAAGCCGAGGTTATGTATCCGGAAGTCCCGCGGATTCTCTCCTCCTTTTTGAGGGACAAAATTTCCGGCGAACTCATGAAAGAGCTGCTGAAGAAAAAGAGCGCGAAAGAGCTGATAGCCACCTTGGAAGAGCCGCCCTCGTCCCTTTCACCTTATTTCTTCGTTGAAGTCGAAAAAAACTGGGGCAACCGGCATATGTTCCGCGCGCCGTTCAGCCTGAACGAGAAAACGTGGCTCGTTTCGCTGCCGATGAAATATTCAGACATCGTTGCTTTTTCCGCTGAAAAAGCCACGCCGCAGAACGCTTTGAATTCCGGCTTTGAAGATTTTTTTGTAGGCGAGGAAAACGAGGCCGAGGCATTTTTGATAGACGCCATGGACTGGCATTCTATGCAGCAGAAAGAAAAACCCAAAATAACAAAAAAAATTTATTATGAAAACAAGATGCCCGCTGAGGCTTTTCCGCCATGCATCAAGACCGTTCTTGCTGGCCTGGCCGACGGCCGGAAAAGAAGCCTTTTTACGCTGATAAATTTCCTGCGCATGATGAACTGGCCCTGGCAGGAAGTGGAGCAAACGGTTTTTGAATGGAACGAAAAAAACAGGCCGCCGCTGCCGAGGAACATTATAATTTCCCAGTTAAGATGGTGCCAGATAAACCAACGTACGCCGGCAAACTGCCCGCCTGACGGCGAGATGTACTACGTCTCGACAGGTATTTGCAAACCGGACGAGATATGCAAGGCAGGAACAGAAAAAATAGTCATAAAAAATCCCATCGTTTATCCGTTCAAGAAGATGAAAAAATTAAAAAAGGTCAAGCCTGTTTATCGCGGTTATTCCTGCATGCGATGCAAGAAAGAGTTCAAATCCATGGCGAGCCTTAATATGCACAAATCGAGAATGCACGGGATTTCAGATGCAGCGTAACTATTGTGACTTTATTGCCAGATAACCGCCTAGAATTATAAGCGCTCCTCCCACAAACGTGAATGCTGTCGGCACTTCGGACAGCAGAAAGAATGCGTAGGTTGTACCCGCAACAGGTTCCAGATAACCAAGAATTCCAGCATGCTGGGCTTTTACGTGCTTAATTCCGAATGCGTGTATCAAGCTGCTGGCAACTGTGAAAATCATAGCTGTAATGAAAAGCAGCACCAAAATTGACGCATTTATTGCAGGAGCTTCTAGCATAACAAAAGGAAACAGTATCAATGCGCTTATCACATACCGGTACAGCATCATATGAAGGACGCTAAGTCCTTTTAGGATGTGTTTGTAAACAATTATCACAAGGGCATAGAATAATCCTGAAACGATGCCAAACATTATGCCCAACGAGCTGGTTGCTAATGACAGTCCTGAATACACAATGATAAATAAGCCGGAAAACGAAAGCACCAGAGCTATCAGCGTGGACTTTTCCAGTTTCTCTTTTATCAGAAAAGGTGCCAATAATGCAACAAAAACAGGGGCGGTGTAATGAGTAAGTATCGCATTTGATATAGTCGTTAGGCGGAAGGCGTTGAAATAAAACAAATCGTTTGCAACTGCCACTATTGCCAAGATGACAAGAAATTTTAACGCGGTCTTTATTTTAATATTTTCTTTTACCGATTTCAACAGAAAGAACAGAGTTATAGAAGCGAAAACCTGCATGAAGAACAATAAGGTTATTGTACTTGTAGGCACGAATCTTACGAACAGCCCCATCGACCCGAAAATAAACATCGCAAGAATTATCAGAATACTGCCCTTCACTTCGTCTTTCATGTGCTAAACCTGAAATCATAAATTTTAATACTTTCCATCCAAAGCTAGTTTAAGGTTTGAACTATTATGTTAACGTTTGAAAAAATCCGTGACTTGGAACGAGCAGAGCGCGAATCAAAAGGGCTGCAGAAGCTTCCGGACAATTTGATGGAAGAGATAAGAAGCTACATACACAAAAAAGAAAAACTGGCAGACAGCTCGGCCATAATCGAGATGGAAAACGTCAAGAATATTATAAAGAGGTTTTTTGAGCTGCGGGAAACAAAGCTCGTATCCCTGGCATTGTACAGCGTCAAAACAAACCTGCCGGTAGAAAATCTGACAAAGGAAGAAGAAACCCTTTTTTCTGCCCTGGCAGAAAAAATAAAGAATTTCCGCCAATCCTTCTTTTCAGAGCTCCAGAATCCGGTTCCGGAACAAGCGAAAGAAGTGAAGAACGAAGTCTACAGGGTGAAGAAATCCACTCCCGAATTCGTGGGGCCTGATTTGAAATTGTACAGGTTTAATGAGAACGAGCTGATAGACGTTTCTGTTTTGCCAAAGCCTTTAAATGATTTGTTGCTCAAGGAAGGGGTTATTGAGAAGGTTGTGGAATAAGGAAATATAAATACAAAATGGTTTTGACTTAAAAAGTAAAGGGAGAAGGAACGGAGCGACCTACTATTGTAAAATGGCTATCGACTTGCGGAGCAAGGGGATAATGATTATACCAAAAATCCAGATGCGTTATTGCAAGTTCTGCAAAAAACACACAGAGCACACGGTCGAAGAAGCGAAGAGACGGCCAAGAAAACAGAACAGCAAAAGCCAGCGCCGGTTTCTCCGCAAGTTAAAAGGTTACGGCTCGTTCCCTAAGGAAAACCCGAAAGGAAGGGAAAAGCCGACCAGGAAGACGGATTTCCGCTATGTCTGCAAGGAGTGCGGAAAAAAGCATACATTAGGCACTGGCTTCAGGATAAAAAAGATAGAGTTCAAGAAGTGAACGACTGAAGGGATGATAAAAATAATATGGCATACGACTATGTCGCTCATAGCGACAGAGGGGTATTATTATGAATTCCGCTCTTTTTGTGCTGCTGTTTTCTGTTCTCGTCTTATTCGTCATGAACATCCCTTATAAGTTCCTCATAAACCAGAACGAGGCCAGGGCAATAAAAGCCCGTGTCAAAGAGCTGCAGGAAAAGAGCAAATACGTGAGAAGGCAGGGAAACCAGAAAATGGCGTCGCAGATTATGGGCGACTCCTTCCGCGAAAGCAGCAAGCTGACAAAGATGTCCCTGAAGCCCATGCTGCTCTCCCTTGTTATCGTTTTTATTGCGCTGCCTTTGTTAAGCAACGCGTATAGCGACCATGTAGTGGAGCTGAAAGACAACAAATCCAATATAACAATCAATGGCAATACCTACGACATCAGCGTAGCCGATAAAGTCATAACCATCGGAAATGTAACATGCGAATCGCCATGCATGAAGAAAAACATCGGCGGCGGTTTATGGAACGTGAATGTCAACAGCAACAAAGTAGAATTTGCACGCATCGTCGCCCTGCTGCCTGTTTCCCTGCCGGTATTCGCCGACGATGCCGGCTGGCTGGGATGGTACCTTATAATCTCCATTCCCGTCATGATTCTCCAGAGGAAGCTGATGAAAATACACGTTTGAAGTAATACCAAATAAAAGTAGTCCAATTATTGACTTCTTAATGGGCTGATGTACCGGAAGTATGCTAGAACTATTTTTTGCAATGAACACTTCCATCTTTCCAGCATACTTATCTATTAATCTCTTGTATCCAAACAAATAATTATGTCAGATTTTCTTGTCAAATCAGCAGATATCCCAAACCTTGAATACGGCAAATACCCCGGCTCAAGAAGCGTGGAAGAGCTGATAAGGAACGGAATAATTATTCTGGACAAATGGTGCGGCCCGACAAGCCATGACGTGGCAGCAACCGTAAAGAAGCTTTTCGGATTAAAAAAAACAGGAAACTCAGGAACACTGGACCCTGCCGTTTCCGGCATACTTCCAATCACTCTGGAAAACGCCTGTAAAGTCATTCCGGCGTTGCAGCACCTGGACAAGGAATACGTTGGCGTCATGCATCTGCACAAGGATGTGACCGACGAAAAACTGAACCAGGCAATAAAGAAATTCGTCGGCCAGATAATCCAGCTGCCGCCTGTAAGAAGCGCCGTCGCCAGGCGTGAAAGAAAAAGAAACATATACTCATTTAAAATGCTCGACAGAAAAGGCAAGGATGCCGTCTTTCAGGTTAGCTGCGAAGCTGGGACGTACATAAGAAAGCTCATCTCTGATTTAGGCAGGGATATAGGCGGCGCCCATATGGCAGAACTGCGGCGCATAAGGGTCGGAAGATTTGCCGAACCTGTTAGAATACAGGACGTTGTCGATGCATATCATCTCTGGAAAGAGGGTGGCGACGAATCCATCCGTGATTTTGTTTTGCCGGTAGAAGCTGCCGTAGAGCATCTGGGCAAAATCATCATCAAGGATTCGGCCGTTTCAGCCGTAGCCAACGGCTCGCCGCTGTACACAGGTGGCATAAGCAGGATACAAAAAAACATACAGAAAGACGATTTGGTAGCCATACTCACGCTGAAGGGCGAACTCGTGGCATTGGCAAAAGCGGTTGCCACAAGCGAAGAAATGCTGAAAAAGGGGTTAGCTGCTAAAATAGACCGCGTGATAATGGAAAAGGGAATTTACCAAGCCAAGTCCGAATAACTTTATAAAATTACTGCGTGTATTGTTCTCATGTATTTCGGCCGTGTTCTGGGATTAGGCTTGACGCCGTCAGGCAAGCCCGCTGCAGTTTACGCCGTCTCCGGTCGTTCCGCACTTAGCAAGGCAAGAAAGGCAGTTATCCATAAAGATGCCGTCACAATAGAGCCAACAGTTTCGCTGGAAGGCCAGCAGGATGTTAAGGATCTGCTATTTTACAACGCAATAAGAATTCACAACAGCAGATTAGTCTTAGGTAATGGCGTCCATGTTGATAGCATTTTGGACAGTTCTATAAAAAGCGTCCTGGATAAGTTCGGTCCTGAAAATGATGTATACAAAACGCCGAGAATAGCAGGCGTCATAGACGGCAATAAATTTTCTGTTGGGATGATAAAAGAAGATAACAGCGCATTTGAAACGGACATAAATCCTTCATCCGGTTTTTATGCAATCTCCACTTATTCTGGCGAAGCCGAACCAAAAGTTCACGATTTCAAAAATTTATCAGATATAGCAATACATCTTAATTTTTCCGGCGAGACAGCGCAGGAATTGGCAGACAGCGCATTCAAATGGCTTGACGCAAATCTGGCCGTATGTACAGCAGCAGCCGTATTTGACGGAAGTTGGAAGATAGCCGTGCATAACAAGACCACCCATAATAAGGGAGCTTATAGTGAGCAAAAAATAGGAAATCATCCGGAGAAAATAGTTATTACAGAGCATTTTGGCGATGGCGCAAAAACACGCGTATTCGAAAAGGTCTCGGACCTGAGATACGCAACCAATCCCGGCCAGGCAGCAGCTTTTTACGGGCACGATTCGCTTCTGGGCAGAATAGCAATAATCAAATCCGGTAAAGGTGGTTTGTCCCAGACGAACATAGAAGACGTATTCTACGCCTTGGACACGCTGAAATATTTTTCCGTCACCTCTTGCATCGTGATGAAGCACGAAAATCCCAGCGGTTTTGCGAAAACCGCTTCCGGTCCTCTAGTAGATGTTTACAAAAAAGCCCGCGATTGCGACTATCAGGCAGCCTTCGGCGGCGTTGTTGCATTTAACTCATCGGTCGATAAAGAAACGGCAGAGGAGATAGCAAAAACTTTTGTGGAGGTCGTAGTCGCTCCTGATTATGATTCTGATGCCATTGAAATTTTGAACAAAAGCAAAAACATCCGGGTCCTCAAATTTGACGACGCTCATCTTAAATCACTGCCAAAATTTACAGGCGATAAATTTTCTGCGGAGTTCAGGATTCTGGGAAATGCGCTTCTCAGGTACGACCCGTATTTGACGTCTATCAAATCTGCAGAAAATCTCACGAAATATGTCGTTTCCGGAAATCCTTCTGCGAAAGAACTGGACGACCTGCTGACCGCATGGTACGTGTGCATAGGCGTCCGTTCCAATGCTATCGTCCTCGTCAAAAACAGCCATACAATCGGCATCGGGACAGGCCAGCAGGACAGGATAACGGCTATGAAACTTGCCATATGGAAAAACAAGGAACTGCATAATGACGATGAATTTTCTGCGGAAGGCGCATCGCTCGCCAGTGACGGCTTTTTCCCTTTCACAGACTCGATAGAATTTGCAGCAAAGAGCGGCGTAAAATATATCGTTCTGCCAGTGGGTGGTCAGAAATGGGATGAAGTGGTTAGAAAAGCCCAGGACTTGGGTATAGTCCTTGTCGGCTTACCCCCGGAAGAAAGGTGTTTTTCTCACCATTAAACCCTTTGTTTAAAAGCTTTTTTGTTTTACTATTCCATACAAGCGAACCACCAGTTTCGGACTGGTGGTTCGTGGTGTAAAAAACTTTGTCGATGCAAAGGTTTTTCACAAAGGAAAACAGGTGATTTGTCATTACTGACGTTTTAATCATTGCAGCTTCTAAATCAGATGAAGAGATAGTCAGGAAAGTAACTGGAATTCTGGACAGCTACAGGGTTGTCTACAAAGTCGAATACGCCTCTGCGCACCGGGAGCCCGAAAGGGTAACGACGATAGTGAAGAATTCTGATGCAAAAGTCTTCGTAGCCATAGCCGGCTTGGCAGCCGCCCTGCCGGGCTTTGTCGCCTCAATGACAAACAAGCCTGTCATAGGCGTTCCTGTTTCTGCAAAACTCGGCGGTCTTGACGCATTGCTTTCGGTTGTCCAGATGCCAAAAGGAATTCCTGTCGCAGCAGTCGGCATAGATAACGGCGAAAACGCCGGCCATCTGGCAAAAAGGATTCTGGATGCAGGCAGGGCATAGCAGGTCACAAAATAAATAATACAATCGAAGAACTTTGTTCTTCGATGCACCGAAGAACCTCTGGTTCTTCTTGTGTGGCAATCGACTTGCGGAGAAAAGTACCAGTATAAAATGGCACTCGACACGCGGAGCGTGGGGAGATGGATGTTATGTTACGAAATCAGTTAAACAATACCCTTGCCGAGACAAGCTTTTCTTTCGGGAAATTGTACCGCGGCAAAGTAAGGGACAATTATACAATAAACGGCAGGAGAATAATCATTTGCACCGACAGGCTGTCCGCTTTCGACAAGATTATATGTACCATCCCTTTCAAGGGGCAGGTTCTAAACCAGCTGGCTGCCTTCTGGTTCAACGAGACAAGGCGCATAGCCAAAAATCATCTCATAGAAATGCCAGATGCCAACGCTATCATTGCTAAAGAATGCAAGCCGATTCCAATAGAAATGATAGTCCGCAGATACATCACAGGCGTCACCAAAACGTCATTGTGGTTCAACTATTCCAAAGGCGAGAGAAAATTTTTCAGCGCAGTGCTTCCGAACAATCTGAAAAAAGACCAGAAACTGGGCGAGCCTATTATTACGCCGACGACAAAAATGGAAAAGCACGACAGGAATTTGTCAAGGAACGAGATAGAAAAATTCGTCCCGGTGGACATATTCCGCCAGATGGAAGAAACATCCTTCAGGCTGTTTGAGTTCGGCTCAGGGCTCGCAGAAAGCCGCGGCCTGATACTCGTCGATACAAAATACGAGTTCGGCCTGTGCGACGGCGAATTAACGCTGATAGACGAGATGCATACGCCTGACTCGTCCCGTTTCTGGTTTGCGAACACTTATGAAAAATTATTTTCGCAGGGCCAGCCGCAGCGGGAACTGGACAAAGAATACGTGAGAAGATGGCTCGCTTCAAAGGGCTTTTTGGGCGAAGGTCCTGTTCCTGCAGTTCCGGAAGACGTCAGGATAGAAGCGGCAAAAAGATACATAGAGGCTTTTGAAATCCTCACGGACAAAAAATTCGAGCCGGACACCAGAGATGCATCAAAACGGATTGAAAAAAATCTGATGAAAAAGGGTTATATAGAATAATAATCTGGCTATCGACTAGGAACAAACCGACGCAGAACAGACCGACGCAAGACAAATAGACGCACAGCAGTGCGTCAGTCTGGTTTGCGTCAAGTTGTCTTGTGTCTAGGTGTGTGGGATAATGACCGTTGATATTTTCGACTCCATCTCTCCATTGGACTACAGGTACAGCAGGACAGAAATAGTCAGAAAGCTTTCAAAATACCTTTCCGAGAATGCAAAAGTAAAATATCAGGCAATGGTCGAATGCGCTGCAGCAAAAGTTCTGGAGAAGGAAAGCCTCTGCCCGAAGGCAGCAGCCGAAGAGATATGCGCAGCGTGCCAGAAAATATCCGCATCGGAAGTTTACGAGGAAGAGGAAAAAACAAAGCATGACATACGTGCATTGGCAAATTGCATAAGAAACCGCGTCAGCGAAGCCGCAAAGCCTTTCGTCCACTTCGGCCTCACGTCCTACGATGTCGTTAACACAGCAGACGCTCTGCGTTACAAGGAATGCGCAGAAGCCGTTATAATCCCGGCTTTGCTGGAGCTTGAAAAAACACTGATATCAATAGCCAGAAATGAGAAAAATACGCTGCAGATAGGCAGGACTCACGGCCAGCATGCGGAGCCGATAACGTTCGGCTTCGCGTTAGCCGAATATGTAGACCGTATCGGAAACCGGATAATCGAACTGAAAAAATCTGCAGACGGCCTGAGGGGCAAAATATCCGGCGCGGTAGGCGCTTATAATTCGCTGTCGTTGTTTTTCGGCGACCCCGAAGAATTTGAAAAAGAAGTTTTGAACGAGCTCGGCTTAAAGCCGGCGCTGCATTCAAAGCAGATTGTCGAACCCGAATTCGTTCTGGATTTTCTGCATCACATAGTTTCCTGCTTCGGAATTCTGGCCAACCTGTCAGACGATATGCGTCATCTGCAGCGGTCCGAAATAGCCGAGGTAAGCGAAGCCTTTGGAGAAGCCCAGGTCGGTTCGTCAACAATGCCGCACAAAAGAAATCCCGTAAGCTTTGAAAATGTCAAAAGCCTGTGGAAGTCCACGATGCCGAGGCTGATGACAGTTTACATGGACCAGATTTCCGAGCACCAGCGCGACCTTACAAATTCAGCTTCTTCGCGTTTTATCCCGGAAATTCTGGCAGCGTTTGCAATAACCATCGAGAGGATGAACAAGACGATGGCGAAGCTGGCTGTTGACAAGGCAGGCATGGCAAGAAATTTCGATAAGAGCAAGGATGCAATTATCGCAGAGCCGCTATATCTATTGCTCGCTTTTTACAGCCATCCGGACGCCCACGAAGCCGTGAGAAAGCTTTCTTCCGAGTCCAACCTTCTGGAACTTGCCGAGAAAAATTTCCCCGCCTACTTCAAAAAATTCACGCCGAAACAGGTTGATATACTGAAAAACCCTCAAAAATATACGGGCCTGTCGGAAAAGAAAACCGAGGATGTCTGCAGTTCCTGGGAAAAGAAACTGGGCATAAAGTGAAGACAAAGATTCCTATAGCTTCAGCCACAAAGCGAATGATAATTGAAACAATGACTGATGTCTCTGCTTTACCTGAGATGATTATGGTGGCACATTCAACAAAATCTTCTATAAGAATCAAAATCCTAGCACTACGTAACCCCCTGTCGATAGAAGAAATAAAGGAAAAAAGTGCATCCATAAAAGAAAAACTGTTTTCTATGGAAGTATTCAGGAATTCAAAAGTAGTTTTTTTCTATGTATCCGTTGGGAGTGAGGTACAGACACATGATATGATAAAAGAAATATTGGATAAAAAAAAGGTTGCTGTTCCGATGCCGGAAAAAGCAAACAAAACCCTGTCGGCTTCGGAGTTACTTAATTTTAACGAATTAGAACCGGGTTCTTTCTCCATACTAGAACCAAAAAAAGAATTTGTAAGAATAGTTAACCCAAAAGATTTGGATTTGGTCGTTGTTCCCGGGATAGCATTTGACAAAAAAGGGAACAGAATCGGTCACGGCCGCGGTTATTTTGACAGGTTTCTGGAAAATATATCAGTGCCAAAAATTGCCCTTGCATATGAAATGCAGATTGTAGATAACATACCGGCAGACAAAAATGATGTCGGTGTGGATTTCATTGTAACGGAAAAAAGAATTATCAGATGCGAAAAAGAAGATAAAAGAGGAAATTGATACAAGCGATACCACCAGTCTCGGACTGGTGGTTCGTGGTGTAAAAAACTTTGTCGTTAATATCAAATGATGCAAGAAGGACTTGCGAGTCCTTCCGATGGAGACAAAGATTTTTCACATGAATCAAAAATTATCTAAGAAAGATAAACAATTTCTACTAAATATAACAATTTCCAGTAGACAATTTTTGATAACAATTTAGCAGATATCAAAAATCTTAATGGGCAATGCCAAAAATATCTTTTTGAATTATACCCAACCTTAAAAAATGAAAAATTTTACCATTAATGCAACCTAATCTACTCAGCGAGATATACTTACTCTCTTTCCTTCAACCCTTATTTTCCCTTCAGAAAATAACCTCACAGCCCGTACCAGAACCTCCTGCTCCGCCTTCTGGACCTTTTCTTTCAGCGAATCCGTTGTTTCATTTTCGTCTATCTCAACAGTCTTCTGCAGTATTATCGGTCCTGCATCCACGTCCTCGGTGACGAAATGCAGCGTACATCCGCTTACTTTGCAGCCGCTTTCCAAAACGGTTTTGTGCACGTCCTTGTCCATGCCGCCGCCGAATGCAGGCAGCAGGGACGGATGGATGTTCATGATCCTGTCCCTGTATTTGCCGACAAAATAAGGAGAAACTATTTTCATATACCCAATGAGAAGAACTAAATCAACGTTTCTTTTTTCCAGCTCTCTGACAATTTCCTCATCGTATTCCTCCCTTGTTTTATTTTTCGGGTCTATGAATCTGGCTTCTATGTTATGGTTCCTGGCCCTTTCAAGTGCGTACGCATCCTGCTTGTTGCTGATGACGCACGCAATTTTTGCATCCAGGCCGTTTTTAATTTCATCTATTATCGCCTGCATGTCCGTTGCCTTAGTAGACGCTAAAACTGCTATGTTAATCATGTGTTCCACCAAATTTTTCAGCCAGCATGACTGTATTTTCCAAGACCATCGCAACAGTCATCGGCCCTACGCCGCCCGGCACCGGCGTGATGAAGGATGCCTTATCCATGACATCAAAATCCGCGTCGCCGCAAATCTTGCCGCCAACTTTGTTGATGCCGACGTCTATCACCACAGAGCCGCTTTTTATCATATCTTTTTTAAGGAATCCGGGTTTCCCGACAGCCACTACGACGATGTCGGCTTCTTTCGTATGTTTTGGTATGTCAGCCGTCTTGCTGTGGCAGATAGTCACAGTGGCATGGCGGTTAAGCATCAGAAACGACAGCGGTCTTCCGACAATCCTGCTCCTGTTTATAATAACAACGTTTTTCCCCTTGATGTCAACTTTCATGTAGTCCAGCATCTTCATTATCCCTTTCGGCGTGCACGGCGCGATAGCATCAATGCCCAGCGCAAGCTTCCCGGCGTTTACGGGATTTAGGCAATCCACGTCCTTTTTTGGGTTAATGGAGCTGAGTACGGTATCCTCGTCTATGTTGGGAGGAAACGGCAGCTGGGTTATTATGCCGTGGACAGAAGGGTCTTCATTCACCTTCTTCAGAAAAGCCAGAATTTCGTCCGTAGTGGCAGAAGAGAATTTAACCAGTTCAGCATGTATTCCGGCATTGTTGCACGCATTAATTTTGTTTTTAACGTATACTTGGGAAGCCGCATTATCGCCTATCAGGACTATTACCAGTCTTGGTTGTACGCCCTTTTCCTTGAGGCTTTCAACACGCTTTCGCATAGCTTCCTTTATTTCAGCAGCAATCCTTTTTCCGTCTATGATAATGCCCATATCTAACACATCCTTCTCAGTCTTTTCATGTTTTCAATGCTTTTTTTTATGTGCCCCGCCGAGGCTATGTCCGTCCTGTTCCACAAATCCCCTTTAACAGCATTTATGCCGTCTAGAGAAATTTCTCTGGCCGCTTGTATGCTGTCCGCTATTCCGACAGCGCATACCGTTCTTGAATTCATCGCCCTCGTTTTTCCGTTAGTAACCTCCATCGAACACGGGTAGATTCTTATATCGTCGCCATATTTGCTTTTCAGTTCTAAAGCCTTAGTCAAATCAACAGCCCTGTTTTCAAAAACCCTTTCCTTCCCGCCGTATGTGGGCGGCACCTTGTATGTTGCAACCGTCGCCTTCTTGTCGAAATGCATGTTTTTGACATTGCCATTAATCATGTCAAAGCATACCTCTACAAAATCGTCCTTAAGAACAGGCATGATGCATTGCGCTTCAGGCATTCCAAGCCGCGAGTTTATCTCAAAAACCTTCAGCCCGTCTTCAGCACAGGTGAACGCCAGATACATTATTCCTCTCAATCCGTCGCTAGGACCAAGTTTCTTGAATATTCTTTTGCCTGTTGCTGTTGCGTCGTCCAAGTCTTTGTTCGTCATGAATGGCAGTATATTACCGGCGTCTTTGTAAGAGCCCATGCCGCCGGTATTCGGGCCGGCGTCATTGTCGAAAGCCCGCTTGTAATCGCGCACAGCCGGCGCTGGCACGAGGTTAAACCCGTCTGTGAAGAACTGTAGGCTGAATTCTTCACCATCAATTTTTTCTTCAACTATAACCGGGCTTGGATATATGGAAAAAAAGTGTTCTATTATTTGTTCGCGCGTATTGAAATGGTCCCCCCAGACGCCGACCCCTTTTCCCAAGGCGGGCTTGTCTGGCTTGACAGCTACTTTGTTGTCCAGTTCTTCCAGCCATAAAACCAGTTCTTTTTTTGCCTCTTCAGTGCTGGCATAGTCCTTTGAATCAAAAATCTTGAATCTGGGATTCGCCTCAGGGCAGCATTCTTCTAGCAAAAGCCGTTGCCTCGCCTTGCTGCCTTCCAGTGCGAATTCTCTTGTCGGGCATATCATCGGCACGCCTAATTTTTCCACTTCGTCTCGCACGCCGTTTATGATAGGATTTTCCGGCCCCACTATGCCAAAATCTATCTGGTCTTTGTGCTTTTTTGCAAACTCAACAATGCCGCCGACATCTAAATTAGGTATGACAGCATGTTCTTTTGCGATAGCAACGTTGAACGGGTTTTTCTGCCTGTCGGCTATGTACAAATCCGGTTTCTGCGGACTCCTAGAAAACGCATCGGCGATAGAGCATTCGCGCGCCCCGTAGCCGATGAGAAGTACCCCGACCATAGCTCTTTGATGGATACAAATTTTATAAAGGTTAAGTAAAAGGCAAATGACAGGGCATTAGAATTTTTCTTTTCCCAAGGCTTTTCTTTCTTTAAACCCAAGGGCGTTTCTTTCTTTTCGAAAAAGAAAGAAAAGGGCTTACTTGTGCCTGTTAACAATCTGCTGGTAATGTCTTGCATCGTCACTTACAATATTGCTTTCGGCCAGTTTGACAAGCTCTTGGCCGAATGGCGTCGGGTATTCCCCGGTCAGGCATGCTGTGCACAGTCCCTTGAGTTGCAGCGCATCCCGCAGCCCTTCCATAGTCTGGTATGTGAGTGAGTCAGCATTTATCGACTTGCGTATATCGTCAATCGTTTTCTCATTGGCAATCAGCTCCCCCCTTGTCGCAAAGTCGATGCCGTAGTAGCATGGCGATATCAGCGGCGGACACGTCGAGGCGAAGTGAACTTCTTTTGCCCCGTGTTTTCTTAGTATGTCGACAATGCGCTGCGCCGTTATGCCGCGCACGATGCTGTCATCAACTATGAGGACGCTTTTGCCTTTTATCATATGCTCGTTAGCCGTATATTTTATGTAAGTGTATGTGTGCCTGGTTTTCTGGTCCTTCATTATGAAGGTCCTGCTGTCTGCGTACCTGTTTCTGATAAGCGCTTCTATATACGGCACCCCCAGAACTTCGGCCATTTTTATTGCAGCCGGTCTCGATGTTTCAGGCACGGCAGCAACAAAATCCGGCACGATGCCCTTTTTTATTATTTCTTTTGCCAGATTCCCGCCAAGCTTCATTCTGGCTTCGTAGACGTTTTTCCCGGCAAATGTTGATGATGGGTGGGCAAAATATACAAATTCAAACATGCAGTGTGCATGCTTTTTTTCTACCAGTATGTCGGCTTCTACCCCGTCCTTGCTTATTATGACAAGCTCGCCCGGCTCAACCTCCCTTACAAATTCCATGTCAGGCAGATGCATTGAGATAGGTTCAGACGACGCCATAAAATGGCTTTGGGAACCGCCGAGAAACAGCGGCCTTAAACCGTTCGGGTCCCGGAAAACGAGCAGCTTGTCGTTGAGAATGCACGTTATAGAATAAGAGCCGTCAACGGTATTCATGAACTGCCTAATCGTGCTTTGAATATCGCCGTTATTGTCATCGAGCATCCTTGCAATAAGATACGTGATGAATTCCGTGTCCGTAACAAAATCCTTCTTGTTTACCATGTCGGTGATTTTGTAAACGTTTGTGATGTTGCCATTGTGAGTCAGACATATTTGCCCGTAGCGTGACTGCGCAACAAAAGGCTGCGAAACCTTTTCCATGTCGTCGTCAGCGCTTCCGGATGTCGGGTAGCGCGTAGAACCTATGCAGACATCCGTATACTGGTTTTCTATCTGCATGTTGCCAATACTGCCGGTGCATTTCTGTACCTTTATGCCGTCATTGGAAAGCCATGCAATGCCCGTCGCATCCTGTCCTCTGTGCGTCAAAAGTTGCAGGGGAAGCTGTATCTGCCTCAGGTCGACATGACCAAAAATGCCCACCACGCCGCACATGTGAAAAACCTTTGTATCGACAATGTTGCTCGTATTGAATACTTACCGATTCAATTTAAAAAGGTTTCTTTAAATAAAGCTTAAAAATTTTCCTTAATCCACTGGACGGCGTTAATAAAAATTTTTCTTCCGCCCGGCTTTACGCACTCCCGTGTCCATCTGGGATGGTTTGCCGCATAAAGAAATTTTTCCGGATGGGGCATCATCCCGAACACGTTCCCGGTTTCATTGCATATTGCAGCTATGCCGCCCGCCGAACCATTGGGGTTCCACGGAAATCCGGCAGCCCTTCCAGTTTCATCGACGTATCTGAATATTACCTGGCCGTTTTTTTCCAGCCGGTGAATAACGCCCTCTTTTGCCATGAATTTTCCTTCTCCGTGATTGACAGGCAGGTATAGGGATTTTATGCCGCGCGTAAAAATGCATTTGTCGCTGTCGGCTTTGAGATATACCCACCTGTCCTGGAATCTGCCGATATCATTGTACGAAAGTGTAACGTTCTGCTCGGCAAACCCCCTTGCCGTTCCGGGCAGCAGCCCGCATTTGACCAGAGACTGGAATCCGTTGCATATCCCTATTATCAGTTTTCCGGAAGAAACGAAGTCTTTTATGCCGCCGTAAAGTTTGTATCTTAATTTGTTTGCGAATATCTTTCCTGATGCGATGTAGTCGCCGTACGCAAAGCCCCCGCTTATTGCAATGATGTGGTAATCTTCCAGCATGGGGTTTGTCAGTGCATTAATGTGTATTCTCTCGGCGGTCGCGCCGGCTATTGAAAAAGCGTGAGCCGTCTCAATGTCGCAGTTAGTCCCAGGCGCGCGCACAATTGCTACTTTTACAGTCTTCATAATCTTTACCAGTCCAGAGGCCTTTTCCACGCCTCCCTTAATTCCTCTATATCCGCATCAATAATTTTTTTGCCGTTTGACCGGACAACAAATTTTTTCTCGTCTGTTGTATAACCTATCTCTGTTCCATTGCCGTTCATAGCAGCCTCGAATTCTTCTTTCATCTCCGGGTCGACTTCCACAATGAACCTGCTGTTGGATTCGGAAAACAGAATGCTGTCATTCCTCGTCCCTATTTTTTTCAGGTCTATTTCCGCGCCAAGATCGCCGGCAAAAGCCATCTCGGCCGCAGCAACGGCCAGCCCGCCTTCCGAGCAGTCATGGCAGGATTTTACCATGCCCATGGATGTTGCATTGCCGAGGCTGTCGAATATCAGCTTTGCTTTTTTTGCATCCACCTTTGGAACGTTGTTTCCGGTATAGCCGCGCAAATAATAGTATTGCGAGCCGCCCAGTTCGTCCAGCGTCTCGCCTATGATGTACACAAGATTGTCTGCTTTTTTGAAATCCATTGATACCGCCTTTTTGATGTCGGGCATGACAGAAATTGCAGATATCAGCAGCGTTATCGGAACAGACACTGTCCTGTTCCCGGTTTTTATTTCGTTGTGCAGGCTGTCCTTGCCGGATATAAACGGCACGCCAAAGCCGGTGGAAAAATCATAACACCCTTTGGCAGCGCGGACAAGGTCGCCTAATTTTTCTTCATTCGGCCTGCCAAGGCAGAAATTATCCAGGATAGCCGTTTGTTTGAGCGAGCCGCCCACTGCTATGATATTCCGCAGCGCTTCATCTATTCCGCTGGCTGCCATCCAATACGGGTCTATTAATCCGTACAGCGGATTGGTTCCGTTGGAAACTATTATACCCCTGTCAGAATCAAAGAACGGCCGTACAATAGACGCGTCGCCCGGTCCGTCATTGTAAACGCCCTGCAGCGGCTTCAGTACACTAGTCCCCTGTACCTCGTGGTCGTATTGCCGGACAACGAATTCCTTGCTGCATACCGTCCACGAAGAAAGAATTCTTTTTAGACATCCTGTCAGGTCCTTTTCTCCGTCCGGTTCAGGAAAGTTTTTTTTCCTCCATACAGCCCTTTTGGTGGTCACCGGATTTCCGTTGTGCAGAAAATTGCAGTCAAGCACACAGACAATTTTCCCCTTGAAGCGCAGCGTTATTTTTTTGTCGCTGGTGAACTTTCCGATAACCGCTGCTTCGACGTCCTCGCCTTTGCAGACGTCCAAAAATTCCCTTAGGTTCGGCGGTTTCACGGCAACTATCATCCTTTCCTGGGATTCCGAGACCCATATTTCCCATGGTTCCAGTCCGGCGTATTTCAGCGGGGCTTTTTCCAAATCCACCAGACAACCCGTATCCCTGGCCATTTCCCCGACAGCAGATGAAAAACCTCCTGCGCCGCAATCGGTTATGCAGCTATAAAGGCCGCTGTCCCTTGCCTGAAGAATCGCATCAAGAACCTTTTTCTCTTCTATCGGGCTTCCTATCTGCACGGCGCTCGTAGGGCTTGTTTCTTCCAGTTCTGTAGAAGAGAACGTCGCGCCGTGTACGCCATCCCTGCCGGTGCGGCCGCCTACGGCAACAATCAAATCGCCGGGCATCGCCTTTTTCTTGTGCATGTTCTTTGGCATTATGCCCGCTGTGCCGCAGAAAACCAGCGGTGCAAGGAACGATTCATGAAAATGTATCGAGCCGTTTATGGTAGGAATGCCCATAGGATTGCCGTAATCCCTGACGCCCGCAACGACGCCTAAAAATATCCTCTTTGGGTGAAGCACGCCTTCCGGCGGCTTCATGTCAGGAGGTGCAAAGCAGAAAACATCCGTGTTGAAAATGGGCTTTGCGCCAAGTCCTGCTCCGAGTACGTCCCGAATAACGCCGCCTACGCCGGTCCCCGCCCCTCCGTACGGGTCCAAAGCAGAAGGATGATTATGTGTCTCGACCTTGAAAGCGATATCGTGGTCCCCGTCAAAAGAAATTATGCCGGCATTGTCGGAAAAAACAGAGACAAGAAAATCGTTTTTTAACTTTTCAGTCGCCCCCCTGATGTACGTTCTGAAAAGGCTGTTTATAATCTCCTTTTTCCCGGTCTCTTCGTATTCTATAACCCCGTTGAAGATTTTGTGCTTGCAATGCTCGCTCCACGTCTGGGCTATAGTTTCTAGCTCGACATCCGTCGGATTCCTTTTAAGTTTTTTATAGTAGCTTTGTATGGCTTTCATCTCTTCCAGACTGAGGGATAAAAGCATGCGTTTGCTGATTTCTTCGAGTTCAGCATCATCCTTGTTCAAAATGCTTATTTCATTGTTCATTTCCAAAACACCTAATATGATGGAATTCGCCTTACGGCAGTAATGGAAATCAGAGGCCCTACGCACCCTTGACCTTACTTTGTCTTTTGATTGTATAGTACTGTATTAACGTATTTGCAAGCAGTTTTTCGCAGATTATTTTTACCTGCGCTTCCGGCAGTTTTCCTTTTATTGCATAAGCCTTTGCCGTTTTTACATGCGGCTTTTTGCCGAGTATATCGGCAATCCCTTCCGCCGTTGCCTGGGCAGCGTTGTCTGTAACGCCTTCTAAAAAGCCGACTTCTACGAGCCAGTCATAATCAGAAAAAAAAGCATCCGAATACGACTGGGTTATTTTGTCCGTTAACAATTCCCTTGCCACGCGTCCCGCTTCCTTCGCCGTCAGGTCAATCACATAAACATCAGCCGTTCTTACAGACTGGACGGCTATATTTAGGTCGTTCCGTATCGCCGCCTTAATATGCTCGCCAAATCCGTCCTTTCGGGTGAATCCTACTTCTATCCGTGCCATAAAAATCCTCGTTTACTTTTCCCTGATGTAAAACAGCATCAAAGTTGAAATGAAAATTATTGATGCAGTCACGTAAAATATTATTTTGAAGCCCATCTGCCCAACTACGAAGCCGCCGCCCATCATCGAGAGTGCCGCCATAATTCCGACTATTGCATGGTATCTGCCTATATCCGCGCCCCTTTTTGCCTTCTTTGTGATATCGCCTAAAAATGTGGCTTCCATCGTAGCCTGCATGGAGCTTGTAACCCCGTTTATAATCTGCAGAATATACAACTGCACTAACGATGTTATTAAAGTATATGCGAATACAACGCCCGTTAAAATAAATCCCCCTACAATCAGAAACACTTTTCTGCCAACCTTGTCAGAATACCTGCCTACGTAATAGGAAGTTATTGATTGTGCAAGCATCATAAGCCCTATGGCGAACCCGAATTGTTCTATGCTCCCGCCGAAATCCTGCAAAAATATAATCCAGAACGGCACGAACAAACCTGACGCAAATGCCAATATGGAATTTGAAAACAGGAAAAGCCTGTAATTTCCTAATCTGCTTAGCATAATCATCCCAGAACAATTCTTTTGCCTTTGTACAGCGCTACAATGCCTTTGCTTGTCACCGTTCCTATGACTTCGCTCTGGACATGTTTGTTGAGAATACCCAGTGCATTATCAGCATTCCACTTGTTTACGACAACGGCAAATCCCCATCCCATGTTGAACGTCCTCAGCATCTCCTTGTCATTTATGCGGCCTGTTTTTTGTATCAGGTCAAAGAGAGGCTGCGGCCTGAAATTATAAAACTCAAAGCCGGCGCTGATTTTGCCGAACTTCAGGTAGGCGTCGCCTGTTATGTTAACCGCAGCGAGAACATTGACGTTCTTGCACAAATCCAGAACAGGCTTTACATATATGGCCGTCGGCTCCAGGCATTCAAGCACAAGCTCTTTGTCAAATCCGTCTATTGTTTTGAACCTGTCAAAAGCCCCGCCCCATTTTTTGAACAGGACTTTTCTGGCCAGGGAAAATCCGTTTGAATGAAGGCCGGAACTCCTGAGTCCTATAACTATATCCCCTACTTTGACGCTTCCCCTTATGATTTTATCCTTTTCAACCTCGCCAACGCAGTCGCAGTTTATGTGGTAGTCTGCGTTCAGCAGCTCAGGCACATCAGCCGTTTCGCCGCCGACTAACGAACATCCAGCCTCTTCCGCGCCGGCCTTTAACCCTTTATACAATTCTCTTATCGTGCGCGGCAATGATTTTTTTATGTCTATTATGTCCGTAACAGCCAGCGGCTCCGCCCCGCATCTTATGCAGTCATTGGCGACATTTGCCACGGCGTCTATGCCTATGGTATCGTGCTTGTTTGCCAGCTGCGCCAGCAGGACTTTTGTGCCGACGCCGTCCGCCGTCTTGACAAAATATCTGCCATCCATAGGATACAATAGATTGAAGGGCGTCTTGACAAGTTTTCCGTATTTCGAAGCCGGATTAAAATCCATGTATTTTTTTGCCGCGCTTCTTACTTTCCTGTCAACACCGGCGGCAGAATACGTTTTAGCCATGCTTTAACAATTCCGTGAAAGAATTTATAGTTAACCAAGGAAACAAATAGGGTATTACTTCCTTGGTTTACTACACGCAGAAAACAAAGTTTTCTGGTGCACCAACTCGAGGAAAGCAAAGCTTTCCTGAGTCTCCAGAAACCTCTGTTTCTGAGAGAAAAGCTTTGCTTTTTGAGTGTATGTAAAACCAGAAATATTATATGCTTATTCTTTTCTGGTTTCACTATAAAAACGAATTTAATCTGGATTTGGATTAAATACCACATTTTCGGTATTATTTCTAAATGCATTCTCCATTAACACCTGTTCCCCAAGCTTGTCATAGCTTGTTTTTTCAAAGAAGGAAACAGCATCGTCAAATCCTTCTATTGTATTGTTTTTTATTGTAGGGAAGCCGCTGCCGACAATTATCCCTCCCCACCCTGCTTTGTAACCCCCCGGATTCTTGAATCTTGGGCTGGGGCCAAACCGGTTATTGATTATAGTCGGTGAGCTTCTTAGTATGTCTACGACTTCATGCCCGGAGTCATGAACCCAATTATTCTCGATTAAAATATCTGTGCTGTCGTGGATGCATATGGGGCACTCCCCGACATTGTGGAGTTCACTGTTCGTCAGGTTAGCCCCTGTCTTCAGGTCCATGGCCCTGTAATCCCTTATTTCCGCATAGGAGACGACCCCGCTTTCTATATGAAACGTGTTCCAGTCGTATCTTGTCGGCTCTGGGCTGCCTGACTTTATTAGGATTTTATTATCCCGAGTTCCGGTCGCATTCAGGAAACCTTCAATCCATATTGTAACATGGTTTTCTTCATCCCTGTAGGGCTCTCCTTGGTGAATATACTGGTCCCTTTCCTTGGCAATGCCCTTCTTCAGCCAGAAAGGAATTGTCATCAAATTGCCGGCGTCTTTATTGGCAGCAACCAGAACTTTTGTCCCCGGCTTTATTATCAGCTTGACACCCTTGGGCACTATGATGTCTCCGGCAACGCGAATCTCGCCTGACCAGACCTCATCCGAAGTTATGTAGCCGAGCCTTTCCGTATCAGCCATCTCATTTACGCTGTCCGAAGCTTTGGGGTATACCGCATCAAATGCAACCTTTCCGACGGCCGCTGCAACAGCAATAAAAACAACAGCAAAAACGGCACGGAAAATCTTTTTCCCGACTTTCATATTTTTAACATAGTGCCCGTCCTTATTTGAAGCTTTATAAACATCATTTTAAAAATATGCCACTGCAAATAACCTTATGCTTAAAAAAGAGCTTTTGGACATCCTCGCCTGCCCCAAATGCAAGGGAGACATAGAATACGACAAAAAGAAGAACAAGCTCCTGTGCCGCAAATGCCGCCTTAAATACAGCGTTCTTGAAGGCGACATCCCGGACATGCTGATAGAAGACGCGGAGAAGTTTTGATGCCTTTTATTCCTGGCTTCTTAAGAGGACGTCGAGGAAATTATTCCACTCCTCAGGAGCCTAAGACAATAGGTGTAGAAATGGGTATAGTACTAGTTACTGCCGATGGTCTCGAATCACCTCCTTATTTCTTCTGGGCCAATTGGAATTATTCGGCAAGTGGCAAAGTAGTCGTGAGAGGCAAAGAATATCCATTACAAAGAAATGTCGGAATTCCTGTTGATTTAGACCCCCGTGCCCCTGAAGTTACTCTTGTATTGACAGACGGAAATGGAGGAGTATTTCGTAAAACTAGGTTATACGATCCGGACTCCCCTGACCACTTAAAAGACGCCTAATTTATTCCTTGCGCCAGTTTTAATATTTCTGATTATAAGTAATTTTTCAGTAAGGGAAATCTACAAAGAGCGAAGCTCTTTGAGATGCCAAAGGATTTCTTAATCCTTTGAGCATGAGTATGAGATAGAGAGAAACCAATTCATAATGGAAGTAGGGTTGATAAGGAATAAAAGGGAATTGGGATGATAAGGGAAAACCGTAGGTTTGCCCTTATGCTGAGATGGCGGAGCTTGGTCCAACGCGCAAGCCTGGAACGGCCCTTTTCTGCGGAAAAGCGCCGGCGGAAAAACGGCAAGCTTGTATGCCTCGTGCATGCGGGAGTTCAAATCTCCCTCTCAGCGCTGACATGGATTGTAATTTTCTGTATAGAGTGTTGATTAGAATTAAGGCTTACTTGCAGAAAGTCAAAGCTGAAAAGGATATATATTTAATCACCCATCAATAAAGTTACCTATGCGTCCTGTGCTTGCGAATCTGGGGTTTGTTCTGCAGATTGGCGGGTTCTTCATAACATTGCCTGTCGCAGTTGCTTTTTTCTACAACGAAACCCAGCCGCTGATTGCGTTTTTTATAACAGGTTTCGCGCTTTTTATACTGGGTTTTTTATTGAACGCGTTCTCCGAAAGGAAGGAAATGGACATAAAGTCATCTTCTATTCTAATCACGGCGACATTCTTCCTTTTAGGGCTTTTCGGTTCTATCCCGTATTTCTATATTAACATGTTTAATGACGCGGATATTTTCGCGCGATTTACAAATAACTATTTTGAGAGCATATCCGGCTACACGACAACCGGCTTCAGCCTGTTAACGAATATAGATTCCCTTCCCAAATCAATAGTATTTTACCGCGGTCTGACGCAGTTCATAGGAGGTTTGGGGATAGTTTTTATACTGCTGGCCTTTTTCTACAAAGGCGACACCATAGACTATCTTAGGCGGGTAATGGGGTTGTTAAAGGTCACGGATAGCATAAAAAAATCATTTTTATACGTGCTGGCTATTTACAGCTTCTATATAGCCGTATTCACAGCCGCTCTGTATTTCCTCGGCTTTACAGACCTTGTAAATACGGTATCCGTGGTTTTCGGTTCCCTCATGACAGGGGGACTGTCGCCCGTAAGCGACTTTTCCAGATTTTTGGTATTTCCGGCAAATATAATAATAATTCTTAGCATGTTCTTGGGAGCGACAACATTCGCAATACACTTCAGGCTTCTTACAGGAAAATTCAGAAAGGCAATGACAAGCGAGCTTATCGCTTTTATTTTGATAATCTTAGGGTTTACA
Source organism: Candidatus Aenigmatarchaeota archaeon (assembly GCA_016180945.1). GTDB lineage: Archaea > Aenigmatarchaeota > Aenigmatarchaeia > GW2011-AR5 > GW2011-AR5 > JACPAG01. The sequence goes on from JACPAG010000003.1 coordinate 82,992, forward strand.
GCACTCCTGACATTCTACTATAACATCGAAGCCTCCTTATCCCTTTTCACTGTTGTAAGCGCGTCTTCTACCACCGGCTATAGTACAGTGAACATTTCGGCGTTTAGTGAAACGCTTAAGATAATCTTTGTATTTCTGATGATAATAGGAGGTACCAGCGTTTCGACAGCGGGCGGCATGAAAATCTTGAGGCTGTTGGTATACCTGAAAGCTGTGCCGTGGGCTGTAAGATGGGCTGTATACGGAAAAGAGCAAAAATTTGTGTTTGACGAAAGGGAATTTACGCCGTCAGAAATAATACTCAGCTTGTTGGTAACGCTGATGGCATTGACCACTATAGTAGTTTCTGCAGTTATCTTTACGGCCGCCGGCTTTCCTTTCATAAACTCCTTGTTTGAATCCGCCTCTGCGTTCGCAACTGCCGGCTTGTCAACAGGAATAGTGTCTCTGTCTCTGGCCCCCGCCTTGAAATGGCTGCTGGCTCTTGTAATGATATTGGGCAGAATAGAGATAATACCTTTCCTGATTATATTCACAAGAAAGAAGGCGACTTAAATCTGGCGTATGTAAATATCTAAGTTATCTTTATTTGTGGTAATGTGTATAGTAATGCAGGAATCCAAAAACAGTGGTTATCAAGAAATAATATGGCAATCGACTTTTGCCGGAGCAAAAGGGGATGTTTGGCGGGATAATAAAAAATTACAAGCTGGCAGAAATTGCGGAGAAATGCGACTCCATAAGCGCGAAAGCTACCGTTCTGGACTTCGTAAATCTCGCGCGGCAGAAAAACGCAGAGGTCATGCCTGTTGTTGATGAGGATGAAAGAGTAATCGGGATAGTAACGGAAAAAGACCTTCTCAAGCTGGTTAAGATAGAAGGACCGGCATCCAACTATCCTATTATAGAGAAAAGCCTGCCTAAAGAAGTGGTTAACAGGCCCATAACATCTATAATGACACAAAATCCTGTTCTGCTGAAAGAAACGTCATCTCTTGAAGACGCCATGAACCTGATCCTGAACCATGACTTCAGGCGAGTTATCGTAGTCGATTCGCAGAACCGCCTTGTCGGCAAGCTGAGGATTGCCGACATTATACATCAGCTTTCTAAGTGAGTACAAAATGCAAATAAAAATAGATAATATGGCATACGACTATGGCGCTTATAGCGACAGAGGGGTATTTGGCGCTTATAGCGACAGAGGGGTATTATGACAGACCTGTTTCTTGGAATAGCAATCCTTTTGTTTTCTGCCAAATTATTAGGCGAACTTTTCGAGCGGCTTAACCTTTCTTCGCTGGTAGGGGAAATTTTTGCAGGCATAATAGTCGGCCCTGTTCTCGGGCTTGTAATGCCGTCAGAAGACTTGCGCCTGGTCACGAATTTCGGTATTCTGCTGCTGCTGTTTTTGATAGGGCTTTCTACAAAGTTTGACGAGGTGAAGAGCAACGTTTATGTCGGAAGCGCCCTTGCAATAGGCGGCTGCACCCTTGCGTTTCTGGGAGGCTTTTTAGTCGGCTATCTGGTTTTCAACAGCGTTCAGGTAGGCATAATACTCGGCGTTGCAGTCATATCAACAAGCACCGCCATAACGTTGCGTTCGCTCACTGACATAGGCGCCTTCCAGTCGAAGCCTTACAAGCTGGCACTGGCGATAGACATAGCAGACGAGGTCATAGCTATAATGGCGCTGGCTTTGCTGACAAGCTATTTCTCTTTTGGGGCTGTTGAGATATGGAAGGTTGTGACATTGTTCCTAGCAGTATTGGGCTTCTTCTTTTTCATCCTCACCGCCGGCTCAAAGATTTTAGGAAAGTTCCTGTCATTGTTCCAGACAATGCGCGACGAGCAGATCGTGCTTTCCATACCGCTTGTCATCCTTTTCTTTATAGCATTTGTCAGCGAGCATGTCGGTGTCGCCGCCGTAACAGGCGCGTTTCTTGCAGGAGTCGCAATAAACAAATCCCCCCTCGTCGAGCCTGTAATTGTGCCCAAAGTCAAGGCAATGTCTTACGGATTTTTCGTCCCGATGTTTTTCGCCTATTCGGCCGTTCTTTTGGACGTGAAATCAGTCATAACGTTCTTCCCGGCCATACTAGCACTAATAGCAACCGTTTCTTTAGGAAAAGTTCTTGGGTGCGGATTTCTGGCCAAATATTTCGGTTATAACGGTTTTGACCAGAAACTCATAGGCATAGGCATGATACCGCACGGCGAATATAGCATCATCATCGCCCAGCTGGCCCTGCTCGGCGGCTTCATAAAGCCGGAGCTGTACACAATCGTAATAGCGTTTGTTATCATAAGCATCGTCATTACGCCCCTGCTGCTGAAACTGGTAAACGGCAGGAATAGGTTTTAAATATATTGATACAAGCGATACCACCAGTCTCGGACTGGTGGTTCGTGGTGTAAAAAACTTTGTCGTTAATATCAAATGATGCAAGAAGGACTTGCGAGTCCTTTATCAAAAAGGATTTGAAGATTTCGAGGAAGGAATTTAAAAAATGCCTTTAAAAACTGTTGGAAATAAATTTAGGCGATACCTATGGGATTAAGACCCGGAAGATGCTATACAAAGCTGCAGCGCCCGTATACGCGCCAGTCTATCCACGTCCCGAGAAAAGGCTACGTCAAGGGGGTGCCGAAGGCGAAGATAACCGAATTCCAGCTCGGCAAGGATAAGACATATGAAAACAGGCTTTATCTCGTCTCGACGCGCGACGTCCAGATACGGCATAATTCTCTGGAGTCAGCCCGTGTCTCGGCCATCCAGATATTGGAAAAGCATCTGGGAAAGCTGTCCGACTTCTTTTTCAAAGTCCGCGTGTATCCGCACCAGGTCCTGAGGGAAAATTCCATGGCAACAGGCGCCGGCGCAGACCGTTTCCAGCAGGGCATGAGGCAGTCTTTTGGAAAGCCTGTTGGAACAGCAGCCCGCGTCAAAAAAGGCCAGGCGATTTTAGAAATACGCGTCAATAAAGTCGGCATAGCCGTCGTCAAAAAAGCCATGAAACAGGCGCAGTACAAACTGCCGGTGCCATGCAGGATTGTAGTGGAGTAAAGAAATTTTAATCTTATTCTTCAATTAGAAGCATGTCTAAGAAGGTATTTCTTGTGCATGGATGGGAAGGAGGCCCGGAGAAAGACTGGATTCCCTGGGTGAAGAGAGAACTGGAGAAATCTTGAATCGTTGAAAGAAAACCAGAAGATGGATGCAATTCTTAGAATTCAGATTTAAGCCTCTTTTTCTTCCCTTTGAACGATTTCTTTATCCGGCTCGTAGCCGAAATCTTCCGGCTTTAGAGTGAATTCTTCGTTCCGTTTTTTCTTTATGAGCTGCGCAAGAAGCCATAAAATAAGTGCCAAAGACTTCTTGCCTTTGTTGTTGCACGGCAGCACAAAATCCAGGTACGCCGTCTCGTTGAAGGTATCGCAAAGCCCTATGATGGGTATTCTCATCTGTATGGCCTCTTTCAGGGCCTGCTTGTCCGCCAAAGGGTCTGTAACTATCATGATTTCCGGCTCAAAAAATTCCTTGTAGGTCGGGTTTGTCAGCGAGCCCGGCATGAACCTTCCAACTACGGCTTTTCCGCCAACCGCTTCTGCAAACTTTTCCGCCGGCTCAAATCCGACCTCCTTTCTGGCTACAATAAGTATTCTCCTCCTCTGCGCCAGAAGGTTGGAAATAATATCGATCTTTTTGTCCAGCAGGCCTACGTTTAGCACAGCCAGTCCCGTAGGCCTTATTTTATAGATAAATCTTTTCATGTCGGCCGTCTTTGACGTCATTCCGATGTGCACGCCAGCCGACAGGTATTTTTCCTTCGGTATGAGGAGTTTTTCTTTTGCTTTAGTCACAAGTATCACAAAAACAGTTTATTCCTGAGCTGCAGGCATTCTCCTCTTCACGGTTATAGGCAGTATGCCTTTTTCAAATTCCTGCTTTGCTATTTCTTTTGGGTCGTGCAGCTCCGTCTTTATCAGAACGGGCGCGCCCATGGAAATCTGCAGAGACCTGGCGGAGATTATGCGCGTTTTTTCGAATCTCGTCAATCCTTCGTAATTGAACATGAAAGCACCCAAAAACAGTCCGGAATGTTGAATCATACAGCAAACACAAGTATTAAGCAAAAACCTTTAATATGTTACTTTTATTGAAAATAATCATTTTACATATTTTCTTTTCTGCAGAAGACGTTTGTCTTCTGAGAAATCCAAGAAAGCTTTTGCTTTCTTAGGATTTGACTGCAAGCAGAAACCACAAGGTTTCTGATGTCTCGAAAAGCTCTGCTTTTCGCAGACAAGCTACTTTCTCCCCTTTGCTTCGCAACTCGAAGAAAGCAGAGCTTTCTTGAGTCGCCAAAATGCTTCGCATTTTGCGCGAAGTCGAGAGCCATTTTATTCTTTTCCGCAAGCGCTTTTCTTTCTAAGAAAAGGGCTTAAAGGAGCTTAACCTATGTATCTTATATCTTCTTTCGGCTTTGGCATTTCCTGGAGTATTTTCTTGTGGATTTTATCCGTCTTCTTTATCCTTTCTTCCATCTCTTTTATGGTCTTTTCAAGCCTTGAAAGGTCAACCTTGATTCCGAGTATCTTTGCCAGAACCTGAAGAACCTTATCCGCGGCTTTGGGGTCGGTTACAAGCGGCAGCCCTATGGTCTCGCCCATCAGGCACACGCCGTCTATGTTGTACAGCTTTCCGAGACCTAACAGCAGGCCGGATGCCCCTACTATAGTCCCGATGGAATGCTCCTTTCCGAAATCTATGCCGTATTTTTCGTAAATCTTCAGCAGCTTTTTGTCGTTTACAGAACCTATGACCCGCGGCTCTTCAACAACCCGGCCTTCGGCAAAACCGCCAAGTGTTATTATGTCGCTTACGCCCAGCTTTTGTGCAAAAGCCAGTATTTTTTCGCAGATTTCGTAGTGCCCTTCCGGCGATATGCTTTGCGTGTCGCCCGTCAGGATTATTATGTCCCTGTTCTTGGATTTGCAGTAATAGAATTCGTTTTTCAGCACGTGCGAAACAGAGTCATCGTGTATAATAACCAGAGGCAGAAAATGCGGCGAGTACAGTTCTGCAAATTTCTTCATCTTCATCTCGCTTACAAGATAGCCGGCTGCCACCCTTCCAACGTTTCCTATTCCCGGCAGTCCCTCTACAAGAATGGGCTTTCTGAGCTTGACCTTCTCGAGCTGCTTTATAATCGTCTCCATAATCCCCTAACCTTCGGTTAGTCGATAGCCATCTTATAGATGTTTGCTCCTTTCAGTCGTAAGTCTATCCCATATTATTTTAATTTATGAATTATCTATATGTTCCGCTATTTATACGTTGCCTTTGCCATTCTCCTGTATTTGCCGAAGCGGTCTTCCGAAGAAAACTTGGGCGGGTGAGGCGTTCTGGTTTTCTCGCCGCAATGCCCGTCAGCGAGCAGGTAGCTGCCGCATTTCACGCATTTTTTAAGCATCATTTCCAAAACATCTCACCTTATAGTGAATGACATAATATTTAAGACATTTTATATGTCATTTACATACACGCAAAAAGCAAAGCTTTTTGGTGCACCAGAAAACTCTATTTTCTGTGTGTAGCACGGACATCCTAATATGTCTGAATACTTATGTCCGATGCTATAGTACCTTGACTTCCGCTTCTGCGTCCGGCTTGGCCAGCGACACGATTGTGTCCATCTTTTCCAGAAACTCCTTTTCCCCTTTTTTCGCGTTTTTGGTCTTGTATTTTACCAGATATTCAGGCGCGCTTATGTACTTTACTTCCAGATTCATTTTTTCCGCCTTTGCCAGAATGTCCTTTATAATGTTTACGCCGTTTTCCTTGTAAGACCTGAGAAACAGCTTTGACGCGAATACAAACTCTTTCTGCTCGATATTCTTTTCCGCAACCTCTTTTAGCAGCGCAATCCATTTTTCGTCAATCTCTTTTTTCTTCAGCGCCTCCGTGTCGCTTAGTGCCCTTTTGAACCCTTCGTACAGCGAACCAAAACTCTCCTGAAGAAGAAATCCGATTTCGCTATAAACCTCGTCCAGTCTTTTGCCCGCCTTCTGGGCAACAATCTCCAGCATCTTCTCCGCCTTCTGGTTCAGGTTGTATTCCTTCATCTTGTCTTTTTTTTGCTTCTCGTCAACGCGTTTCAGCGATAAACTCAGTCCTCTGTCGTCAACCCTCACGACCTTTGCTATTACGCTCTGCCCCTCCTTGATGTGGTTTCTTATGTCCCTTACCCAGCCGCTGCTTACCTCAGAGATGTGTATCATGCCTTCGGCGTCGTATTCTTCCAGCACGGCAAAAGCCGAATTCGGATTAAGCCTGCTTATTTTGCAGATTACAACCTCGCCCAGAGAAGGAAGACCGCGCTTTTTTACCATTTTTTCGCCTCAATACAATTTTCCGCCTGCTGGAACATTCCGTTCAGGCTGGATTAATATGCAGTCATGATTTTCATCAGGAACGCCCAGCGTCAATACCTCGGAAATTTCAGGACCAATATGTTTCGGCGGAAAATTCACTACGCATAGAACCAATTTATTTTTCAACTCCGCCTTACTGTAATTTTTCACAAGCTGGGCACATGATTTTTTAATGCCGATTTCTTTCCCAAAATCAATCTTCAATTTATACGTTGGTTTCTTTGCTTCAGGAAAATCCTCTACTTCGGCGATTTTCCCAACCCTGATATCCAATTTCTGAAAATCGTCAAATGTAGCCATAACTTATCCCTATTATGGATAATTTTCTTTCTTTTCTCAGAAGACATTCGTCTTCTGGAAACTCCAGAAAGCTTTGCAAGCGGAGAATCAGAGATTCTCCGATGCATCAATGAGCTTTGCTGGCGTTTCTTTATCCCCTAACTTCGTTAGTCGATAGCCATATTACTTATATATTTTCTTTTCCCAAGGCTTTTCTTTTTAAAAAGAAAAGGCTTAAAGAAAAGGGCTTTTACTTGTCCAGAACCTGCATAGCCTTCGTCTTTATGTCGGCCATCCCGCCGCGCGGTTCTGCTAATACTTTGCCGCATACAAGGCATTTGACGACTGTCGCGGCATGGCTGAACAGTATCTGCTCATTGCGGCATTTCACGCACTTGACCTTCAAAAACTTGCTTTCCGGCTCCATTATCCCCTTTGCTCCGCAAAGTCGATTGCCATATTAATAATGTTTGGTCGCTACGCTCCAATCGGAATAATTGGATAGAAGGTTTAAATAAGTAAATAAATATCTTCCTGTCGTACTTCAAGACCCCTTAAATAATTTGCGCCTAATAGAATTCTCGTTGAGGTGGATTGTTCATGAAACCGGATGATATATTGGAAATCATAGAAATTTCCAGGGATACGGGAAAAATAAGAAAGGGCGTTAACGAAGCGACTAAGGCGGTGGAGCGCGGTGTTGCACAGGCGATTGTTGTCGCAGACGATGTGGACCCGCCAGAGATCGTGATGCACCTCCAGCCGTTGTGCGACGAAAAAAAGATCTTGTTGTTCAGGGTGCCAAGCAAAAACGAGCTTGGCCGTGCGGCCGGCATCAACGTTTCTACGGCGGCCGTGGCTATCATGGACGCAGGAGAAGCCAAGAAAAAACTAGGCGAAGCGGCGAAATAAGCAAAATTTGTCAATGTATAAAATGATAGCTATGTCAGAACCAGGAATTGGGTTTCATGTCAGGCGTATTTTAATTAGGCCTGACGGAAGCAGAGAAGATGAGGGACTAATTTTCCCACAGGGATACGACCAAATGAAAACCGGTTCTCTCCTTCCTTATCCGACGATGGATGAAGCAAGATTAGCAAAGCAGCAAATTTTAGCAGAAGGTTTACCATCGGGTAGGACATTAGTAATTTACAGCGTAAATGAAGTAGAATAAAGTGATGTTGATGCCAACCGATGCAATGCCTGCCGAAATAATAACGATATTAGGCAGGTCAGGAAACAAGGGAATATTCAGCGTTAAATGCAAGGTGCTGGACGGCCGGGACAAGGGAAAAGTGCTTACAAGAAACGTTATCGGCCCCGTGCGGCTGGGCGATGTTCTGATGCTGCGCGACACAGAGATGGAAGCGTCCGAATCTTACGGCAGGCGATAAGCTCCTTTTTCTTTAGAAAAGAAAAAGTAGCTTGTCTGTGGAAAGCAAGAGCTTTCCAAGATCTCAGAAACCAGAAGGTTTCTGCAGACAGTCAAAAAGAAAATAATAATTTATATAATATGGCTATCGACTCTGCGAAGCAGAGGGGATGTATATGGCTAAGTGTTCATTTTGCAGTTCATCGATAGAAGCAGGCACTGGAAAAACGATTATCCAGAAAACCGGCAAGATAAGCTACTTCTGCTCCAAAAAATGCGAAAAAAACCTGTTCAAGCTGGGCCGTGACCCGAGAAAATTCAAATGGGCTCAATAATGTCCGAATTTATAAGAGATATTAGAAGGAATTTTTCTCACGACTTTAGTGAAAGGCCCGTTTCGGCAATTGGCGAAGCTTGCCTTGTATTTTCTCTTCCTCTGTACCTCATGACAGGCAACACCTATGCCGGTGGTGCGGCAGCCATATCCAGTATAATAACAGCTACAGGTTATGTACTTGGCCGCTAGTTAGATAACTCCTTTTATAGTGAAACCAGAAAAGAATCGGTATATTAATTTCTGGTTTTACATACACACAAAGAAGCATAGCTTCTTCTCCAAGAGGCCAAAGGTCTCTGGAGACTCAGGAAAGCTTTGCAAGCGGAGAATCTGGGATTCTCCGATGCACCAATGAGCTTTGCTCATTGCTTGCTTTCCTCGAGTTGGTGCGCCAGAAAACTTTGTTTTCTGCGTGTAGTCAGCAAGGATGTAATATGCTGTTTGTTTCCTTGCATGACTATAAATTTCCAGACGATTATATATTTAACATGAAAGTCAGGGACGTGATGACCAGAGATTTGATAACCATCAGGAATGACAATAAAGTTAAGCACGCCCTTGAGGCGCTTGCAAAGAATAAAATATCCTGCTGCCCTGTTCTGGACAGGAAAAACAATTTTCTTGGAATAATAACCCAGACGGATATAATAAAAATAATAGACGTCCATTCTAAAATTCACAAGGCAAAAGAGATGTTTCCGCTGATCGCCGCCGCCGCCAGGTCGAAAAATTATGACAAGCTCAGGAGGGAGATAAAATCAGTCATGGACATGGAAGTAAGCAATTTCATGAACAGGGAGCCTGTGACCATCGCTGCCCACGAAGACCTTTATACGGCAGCCAAGGTTATGAACAAGCACGGCATAAACCACCTTCCCGTTGTCAATAAGAACAAGCTCGTGGGAATTCTCAGCAAAAGCGACCTGATAAAGACATTGGAAAAATTATAGATGATGTCAATGCCTATTCCACCGCCCCATCCGCCAAATCACAAGCCGCCACATTTAAGAGAAAGAACATCTTTAGTAAAGAGTTTAATTATCTCAACAGTAATAGCAATTATTTTTTATTTTATTATGGACTATCTTAATGTTCCGTTGGGAGGGTCTGTCCCGGCTTCTGTTGCACTATGGACAGGATTGGTGGCTATTTTAGCCAAACTATTGGGGAAACATCCTTAGTTATCTTTTCAGCTTCCGAACCTTCTTTTCCTGCTTTCAAACTCTTCTATAGCTTCCTGGAAGTCCTTTTTTGTCAGTTCCGGCCATTTTCTGTCGGTGAATATCAATTCTGCATACGCCGACTGGAAAGGCAGAAAATTCGATAGCCTTTTTTCGCCGCCTGTCCGGAATATCATGTCCGGCTCCGGCTGCCCGTTAGTGTAAAGGTGCTCTTTCAGTATTTTTTCGTTAAGCTGGGCAGGGCTTATTACGCCTTTCAGTCCTTTTTCCAGTATTTTTTTTGTCGCGTCTACAAGCTCTTGCTGCCCGCCATAAGCGACGGCTATGTTAAGCGCGTATTTTTTGTATTTTTTCGTCCGCTCCTCAACGAGCTTCATCTTTTTCTGCAGATGTTCCGGCAAAACTGACGTCCTTCCGATGAACCGGACGCGCACACGGAATTTGTGAACGACGTGGTTTGCGTTTTTCAGTATACTCTCGGTTTCCATGCCAAGATATTTCAGGATAAAGCTCAGCTCTTTTTTAGGCCTGGTTGAGATATTTTCAAGCGACAGCACGTATGCCGTTATATATTTTATGCCCGCTTCGCAGGCCCACTGCAAAACTTGCCGCGACTTTATGAGGCCGACCTTATGGCCTTCCCAGGGACGTTTCATAATCTGCCGGGCAAATCTCCTGTTGCCGTCAAGAATAACGCCTATATGCCTTATCATCGCAATACCACTATTGTTATTAAACGTATAGATTTTAAATCTAACGATAAACCTATATGTTATCGGTATAAAAATAGATTTAGGACAATGTTAGAAATGATGTGGCAATCGCCTCATCAAAAATTACAAACGAATGCCTATGGCATTCGTTGCATCGAAGACCAAAGGTCTTCAGTGCATCAAAAGACTTTGCGAAGTCTTCGAAGATGCTCTTGCATCTTCGAGATTCCGAAGGAACTTTGTTCCTTCGAGAACAGAGGGGAGAGGGGATTATGATTGAAATGATTTTTCTGGCGGTGCTTCTGTCTTCCATAGCGGCCTTCTGGGATTTGCTTACGACAGAAGTGCCTGATGAAATACCCGCCTTGATGATATCGTCCGGCGTTTTCTTCTGGTACATCCGCTGGTTGAACGGCGATGCAGCCGCTTTCGTGTATTCGTTGCTGATAGGCACGGCCATTCTTGCCGCCGGTCTTGCGCTGTACAAAAGCGGCAAGTGGGGCGGCGCGGACGCGTGGATTTTGGCTGCCATTTTCTACATGGTGCCGATTGCAAATAGCAGGATTTTTCTGGTAGATTACATGTACAATCTCCTTATCGTCAGCTCTGCTTACACGATCGTATACGCCATAATTTTAGGACTCCTGAACCGGAATGTATTCCACCATTTCTTGAACGACCTCAAAGCCAATGCAAGGATGATTTCTGTCCTGCTTATGTGTCTCGCTGCCGGCTTTGCATTAATCTACTTGTACAGACTTCCTCCTCCTTTCATCAGCATAATTATCATGTTTACATTTCTCCTGTTTTTCTGGCGGTATGCGCAAGTCATCGAGAAAACGGTCTTTACAAAAAGAATCCCCACCAGAAATCTCAAAGTTGGTGATGTTCTCCAGTCCATGATATGGCGCGGCCTTACTTATGAGGAAGTCCGGAAAATCAGGAAACAGAAAAAGACTGTTGTCATAAAGGAAGGCATGCGTTTCGTGCCTGTGTTTCCCATAACTCTTGTAGTAACGATTGTCTACGGGAACCTGTTGTTTCTGATTTTGTGAGATGGAAGAAATGATAACATTATAGCTGACCAACTTAGTATTTAGTATACCACAAAAGTTGGTCACATACATGGTAAAGCAGAGCTTTACCTGTACAGGAGAATCTTTGATTCTCCATGTATAGTAAACCAAGTTATAATATCGAGATTCTTTACTTGGTTAACTATAAAGCTGCCTAAAAAAGACATCGATTCTTTTCTTAGAGTAGTTAATGATATAAAATTCATTAAAGAAGCAAAAAAAGGGGACGAAGAAATATCCAAAGGCAAATTCAAGACACTCGAACACGTAATAAAAAAATACGGAGTTCAGCGGTAGAATTCTTTGTATTTCTCCGATTTTCTTTTACCTCTTTCTTTATATGATTCCTACACTTTCCAGAACGTTTCTTGCTGATTTTTCCGTAAGATTTTTTTTGTTCAGCACCGTGTACCTGTCTCTTATAGACGATGCCGTGGCCAGCGCTTTGACAACCCTTTCTTCCGTTTCACCCATGCCTTTTGCCGTCACGGGCAGCTTTAATTTCTTCAGCATCTTTATTATGGCTTTCCAATCCTGGCCTTGCAGATAGGTTGTTGCAATCGTGCCCAAAGCCACCTGCTCGCCGTGCAGTGCGGATGAGCCAAGCTTTTCCAGTGCATGGGAAAAGTTATGCTCGCTTCCCGAGCCGGGACGGGAAGAGCCGTAGATGTTCATCGCAAACCCCGACGAAATAAGCGCCCAGAGCAGGACCTCCAGCCCGTGATAATTCTTTTTCCTTATGTCGTCAGCGTTTGACATGACTGCCCTTGCCGATAGCAGCGAAAGCTCGGCCATTACAGTATGGTACGGCTCCTTGCCAGCTTTTGCCGCCAGCCTCCAGTCTTCGACTGCTGATATCTTTGATATCAGATCCCCCGCTCCGGCTGCAATCCATCTGTACGGGGCATTCCTTATTTTTTCAAGGCCCGCGATTATCGCTATAGGCTCTGCTGCGTTGATGGATATTTTTGCTCCGTTTGATTCGATGCTTGCGCGGGAAGAAACAACGCCGTCATGGCTGAGAATGGTCGGAAACGCTATCCACGGTATTTTTGCAAGGAACGAGGAATATTTGGCGGCGTCAATGCTTCTGCCGCCGCCAAGGCCTATGCAAAAATCGTAGCCGCTTATTTTCTTGGACAGGTTTTCAAGATATGTTTTTTCCAGGGAAGGGCTTATGATGTCTGCAGAAAAATGCCTTTTTATTGTATTAATCGTGTCATCGCACAGTTCCATTACATTTTTATCGCAGATAATGGCGCATTTTTTGCCTAATTTCAGGCTTAGCAGGAATTCTCTGACGTTCTCGTCGAGTCGTTTTTCTACCATAATTTTGTAAGGCAGGTTGACGATCATTTTCAATCACCGATACTAAGGCATTTATGTCGTAGAGGGATAGAGGTGTTGGAAAGAAATGCTCAAAGATACTGCGGTCTTTAGACCGCAGAACATGGGGCATTTCATCTTCTGCACCCCCTTACCGCGCGGATTATGTCGCCTACGGCTTTAAAATTTTCTTCCGTTATCGTACCTGTGTCTATGATATCCGCGCCTGCTTTTGCTCTCTCCAATGCGTCTGCCGCTGTTCTTATACCGCCGCCTACTATTATTGGTATTTCTATGTTATTTCTTACAGCCTTTACCATTTCAACCGGCACAGGTTCTTTTGCACCAGACCCGGCTTCCAGGTACACCAGATCCATGCCAAGATATTCTGCGGCCAGCGAATAGCCGACGGCTTTTTTTATGTCCCCCCTTTTTATGATTTCGGCCTCTCCTACCTGGCCGGCCTTCATCCCCGGTTCGACAATGATGTAAGCAGCCGGTATGATTTCGATGCCGGCTTCTTTTACCAGCATTGCGCCAGCCGACTGCGCGCCCGTTATCCAGTAGGGATTCCTGCTGTTAAGCAGCGACATGAATAAAATGGCGTCTGCGTAAGGTGAGATGCCATTAAGCCCGCCTGGGAAGAGGATGACCGGCAATGAAGAATTATTCTTTATCCGTTTTACGCATTTGTCAAGAAATTGCCGGTTGACGTTTGTCGAGCCGCCGACAAGTATGGCGTCCGTCCCGAATCTTTCCAGTTCCCTTATCTTCTTATCGAGATTTTTCATTTTTTGCGGGTCCGGGTCGAGCAGCGTTACGTGCATCGCCCTTTTCCTGACGGTCCTGTGAATAAAATTTTTAATGCGGTTTTTCATGAAACACTTTGGGAGAAAAAGGATAAAAAGTAAAACCAAATGGAATTTCTAGTAGAAAGCATGGATAAAACGAAAGAGAATTACCGGCTTTCTCCATTCTTTGTACTTACTCAACAACAACAGGCATCCTGCTGGACATGCTCTTCATCATGTTATAGATATCCGTGAGCCTTCGCTCCAGAAACATGACCCTTTCTGCCAATGGACTTAGATCCGGCGATTCGATGGACTTCAGCTTCTGGGAAATCTCCGCCACGTCCCTTGCGTAGTCTTTTTTCTGTACAAAGTCTGGGAATTTCCTGTCCAGTGATGCGGCAAACTGCTCCAGATTTTCAGTAAAGAATCTTGTTGCAGCCAGTTCCAGCTTCCCTTCCAGGTCATTTAGTTTCATTTGCTGTTCCGCTGTTTCGTCTCTCATCTTCCTGATTTCTTCTATGTTCAACGAGCCGGATATTCCGCGTATCTTGGCGGAGAACTCGTTCGCTTTCTCTTCAATAATTTTATCCATATCGGTTTTCACTTCGCCGACTACCTTCTCGCTTATGGTTGCCAGGTAAGTTTCCATGTCGGCCATTCTCTTGCCGGTTTCGATGATTTTTCTCTCCAGTGCGGCGACCTGCGAGGACGTGTCCTCCACATCGCTGTGGACGGCGTCTATTGCAGCCAGTTTGGAATTTACATCGCCTATCCACCTGTCCATGGAATACCCCATGTCCTGCATCCGCTTTTCCAGAGAGACAGTCTTTGCGTAGTTCTCTTCCAGCGTCTTTCTGATATTGTACATGGCAGTGACTTTGCCTGCCAGATCCTGCACGTGCTTTTCCAGCGCAGCCCGCTGGACAGCCTCTTCTTCGATGGCGGTTACTAGTTTGTTTAATCCCATTATCTGCGGCTTTATAACATCAAGCTCTGCTGCTTTCGCGTTCATCGCGCCTATTTTAGTTTCAAGAGATTGCTGAACAGCATCCAGTTTTTCCATCCGCGCCTTGAACTTCTCCTCTGTCGCAAAAATCCTGTTCTCAACATCTTTTCTTGCTGATTCTGTCTTTTCGGACGAGCCGCTTATTTTTGTGTCTATTCCTTCCTTGAGCGCTTCTACCTTTTCGATGTCCGCATTGATTTTTTCTTCAATCGTTTTTATTTTTGTAAACGCCGTAGACGCCCTTTCGATGTCGACTTCCACATTCTGGATTTTCTGCAATACTCCGCCTCTTTCCGTAGAAAAGTTTTCTACCGTATCCTTCAGCACCTTAAGCCTGTTCAGAGCGTTTTCAATTTCTATCCTGGTTTTGTTCATTCGTTCTATGTAAACATCCGCATCCTTGCTCGTTACAGTAATCGGGCCTTGCGGCCTTGAAGCTATTTTTTCTTCTATCTTTGGCAAGTCGACTTTTAAGGAAGAAATGCCTTTTTCAATCTCAGCAATGCGCGTTTCGAGATTTTGCGGTACTCCTTGTCCCAGCTTCTCTTCAATCTTCGTTATTCTCTGCTCCAGAAGCGGGGCAGATTCTATAACGTCCTGCGTGCCTATCTTTTCTTTTATTTTGGTGCTTTCAATCTGCAGAAGAAGCACCAAATCCTCTATTTCCTGCAGCCTTTCTTCGCCTATACTTTCACCGCCAGGTTTCTGCTCCGTCTCGGCGAGTCTCTTCTCGACCTCGAAGAAATTGGTTTTTATCCGGTTTTCTAAGGCGGATAACCTCTGGTTAAGTCCCTGTAAATCATCCATAAAAATACTTTGTTCGCGGGGGTATATATAATTTTTAAGGTGCTGAAACGTCATACCTATTTAAAATTTCTAATTTATTATTAACGACAACAGCATAATACTTACTGAAGGTGTGGCATCTGGAAAAAAGACAATCGGAAATAAAAGACCTTAAGCCGGGGAGCTTTGTTCTGATAGACGAAATCCCGTGTAAAGTCGATTCCGTCCAGATATCAAGGCCGGGAAAGCACGGCTCTTCGAAAGCACGGCTGGCCGCATCTGGTATATTCGACAACCAGAAGCGCATCATTGTCAAGCCCGCCGGTGCAAAGATAGACGTGCCCATAATAGAGAAAAAATCCATGCAGGTCATAGCAATAATAGGCAGCAACGTCCAGCTCATGGACCTGGTGGACTTCACAACCACAGAAGTCCCTATACCCGAAGAGCTTCTCGGCCAGTTAACCGAGGGCGAGGAAGTTCTTGTGTGGAAGTTCGGCAGTTACATCATGCTGAAGGGAAAAAAGGGTTAGGTGGGAGGGTTATTTACGAAACTGATTGTCGGCGTCGACCCCGGAATGATAACAGCCGTGGCGGCTGTCGATATAAACTCTGATTTCTACTGCACCTTCAGCAAACGTGGCTTTTCTTTCAGTGAAATCTGCGACCATCTTGTGAATGTCGGCGAGCCGGTTGTCGTGGCCACGGACACGATGCATCTGCCGGATGCTGTCAAAAAGATTTCTGCCGCCTTTAATTCCAGGCTTTTCCTGCCGAAAAGAAACCTTCTCGTTGGCGAGAAGAAAAGGCTCATAGAGGAAAAGCATGCCGGCAACGACCATGAACGGGACGCATTGGCTTCGGCAGTATATGCAAAAGAATTCTTTTTGCCGCTGTTCAAAAAAATAGACGCCGCCCTTGAAAAGAAAGGCCTCTCTCATTTGTCAGCCGACATCAAGGAACTTCTGATAAAGAACGAGGCCGGCAACATTGAACAGGCGATAAGATTGCTCACCTCCGTAGAGCAAAAACAGCTGAAAATAGTCCCGCGCATCATCGAAACGAAGGAGATAATAAAATTGCGCCAGCGCGCCGGGAAACTGGAACAGGAAAAAATCAGGCTGGAAAAAGTTATCGGTGAAATGGCCGCGGAAAACAAACGCCTGGCGAAAGAGGCGGAAATGCTGTCAAAGAAGGACGAGAGCAGACTGGTGAATAATCTCAGGAAAAGCATAGCCGCCGTGCTTGAAGAAAAAAACAAGCTGGAAAACGAATATAAGGAATTCAGGGAGCTCTCGTCAAAATATGAAATAATTGCCGATATCGGCGAAGCCGCGGCAGGCAGGGTGATTATGGCAAAGGGCAATATTGACGTGAAAAGAATGGAAGAAATGCAGCCGAAAGCGGTAATTTCAGATGATTTTATCGACACGTATATACCTGTGATACATCCCGAAAGGATAGAGTTGAAGAGCATAGGAAAATTTCTGGTAATCGACAAAAAACAGCTCGGGGACGTCTTGCAAAGCGGCGAAACCTTTTTAGACTGGCTTGGAAAATATAAGTCTAGATATCAGCATGAAACCAAGGCATAAGAAACAAAAGACAAGAAGGAAACGACCTAAGAACGCCGTTTTTTCCGCTGGCGATTTTTTGCGCCAGCAAAAAAGGGCCATTAGAAAAACCCTTGTATTTCTCGTGAAATTCAATCTGCTTTCCATCCCGCTTTATGCCATAATCCTGACAGGCTTCCAGTCGGGATTTCTGATGGATGCCACAAGCAACATGGTGGTTGCATTCTTGAGAGCCACGGGCATGGAAACAGCAATGCACGGCAATATCATAACAGTGCCCGTAAAAGACGGCAGCTTTGGCGCTTTCGTGAGCTGGGACTCGACGGGCTGGAAATCCATGCTGGCAATGTTCGCGCTGGTCTTCGCTACCGAGTTTCCGCTGAGAAAGAAGATGTTCGGTCTTGTCCTCATACCCCTTGTTTACGCCGTCAATATATTGCGCATCTGGTTCATGTTCTTTATTTCAACGGTGGACACAAACTATTTTGCGCTGGCCCATTTAACCGTCTGGAGCTGGGGGCTGATATTTGCAGTGCTAGGGTTATGGATTATCTGGATGAAGAAATTCTAATATTTCTATAAGGGAAAAGAGAGTAACCTAGAGAGAAGGACAAACCGACGTACCGTAGGTACGTCAAGTTGTTCAGGTTTGTCATCTTGGATGGATGAAGAAGTTATAATTATTTCTATATCCAAGTGGGTAAGAAAGTTTACTTAACCCACAAGGTTTAAATACTGCCCAATGCATATATTGTTGGTGAGATCATGCAGGAAACAGCCGTTTGCGATGAACGTGGAAGACTAACTTTAGGAAGAGATGTAACTGAAAGGTTCGGTAAGAAGTTCCACGTTGTAATGATGCCGAGAGAGGTAGTGCTAATACCAATATCCAAGGATCCGTTGAAATCTCTCAAAGAAGAAGGAAAAAAGATTCCTCAGGGGCTTTCCTTGGAAGACACAAGGACACTTGCTGACCAACTAGGTATCAGGGAAGCCAAAGAGAATTACGAACGATTGCAGAGACTTGTAAAGAAGACCAAGAGAAGGCGATAGATATTCCATATGCAGACAGTGACTTCCTCCTAGCATTGTTGAAGCCTGACGACTGGCTGAAGGGTGGAGCCGAGAGAATATTGCGAACTCATAGAGGGAAGATATGGACTTCGATACTTGCTTTGGCGGAGGTCTTGATGGTCGGGCGTGCATTCGGGTTGAATCCTGAGCGTGTTGTCTCAGGAATTTTGGATGTAGTTGAAGTAAGTGAAAGCGATAGGGGTATAGCATTGAGAGCTGCTGTGCTTCTATCCCGTTATGGACTTTCCACTTTTGATGCATTTCATGCAGCTTTTGCTGAAGATGAAGAAATTATTAGCTCAGATGGAGTGTACGATAAAGTAGGTCTGCGCAGGATTCGTTTGTGAGTCACTCAAATAGTAGTTACTGAAGATAAAAAATATATTAGAAATCACAAAAATCCCTTAGCACGTTACTGTTTCTGGTGCATTACCGCCCGGTGCGCTGGCCTTGACGACCTTTCCAGTGCAGGCAGTTCCGAGGGTGCATGTTGCCGTTCCTCCTGCTGCAAGCGTTGGAGAACTCCAGGTACAGGTCTGCGGAACGTTGTCTGCAAAGACCTTGACAGATGAGAGGTCCATCGTTTTAGACCCTGTGCTTCTTACAACAACGCTTGTTCCTGCTGCGCTGTCAATCTTGATGGTCTGGCCAAGCTGCGTCGTCGAGGCATTGAGCTGCTCGTCAACTCCTGTGCCTGCCTGCGTGAAGATTCTCTGGAAGAATCCGGACGCAAGACCGACTATAGCGATTGCAACCAGTAACAATAGGATTACAGAAATTACTGGCGTTATTCCCTTCAATCAACCCACCTTATTTTATTATGTCAATGCCCATATTTATACTCGAAGAACCCTGATTTCTGGATTCTCATTTCATTAGTCTCCTTAAAAACGCCAGAATTATCGGCACAAGGAGCACGGCGATTAGCGATAAAATTATAATCTTCAGCGACCTGCCGAGTCCTTGCCGCCTGAACCCGAAAATCAGGCCGACGAAAAACCCGCCGAAATGGCCTGCGTAAGAAATGTTGCTGCCCGCGTCGAAGAGAAAGCCGTAGACGTTGTAAAGGGCATACGAGATGCCTACAAATGCCAGAGGCAGCGGGACTATAAACGGGTAGAAAGAAAGATCAAACGGCTTGACCAGTATGCCCGCTCCGATGAGCGCGAATATGCCGGCTGACGCGCCCACCGCTACCGCATCGAAAGGATAAGCAACCAGCGACAGCAAATCGCCTGCAGCAGCTCCCAGAAAGAAAATTGCGAGCATTTTCCGCCATCCAAGCTCTTTCTCGACGGCCATGCCGAAAAACAGCATCACCAGAATATTTGAAAGCAGGTGCGTCAGGCCGCCGTGTACAAATATGGAAGTCAGTATTGTATACGGCCTGTCAATCATGTTTTTGCCTGAAAATCCGTACGTATTGAAAAAGGCAGCAATGTCAGGGACGTAAATTATCTGGTAGCCAAAAACCGCTATCATTATTGCAGTCAGGAAAATAGTGAACTTCATACGAACACCTAATTTGCCACTTTTATAAAGATTTTCCTCTTAGGTTAGTCATGGCTGTTTTATCCAGTGAAGCCATAAATAGTGGCGAGGTTGCAAAATTAACTGAATACGGCGCCATTTTTCTAACCCCTCCAGAGCATGAGGGATGGTACTTGACTGTTATCATAGCCAGTGAACTCACTGGCTATGCTACAAGTACGCTGCGCAAATTAGCTAGAAGAGGGACTCTAAGGGCAGCAAGCGTAAATGGAAGACGCTATTTTCTTGCAAAAGATGTGGATAAACTGAAAGTACCAGAGGGCTATTTGCCTGTAGGAGCAGCTGCTGCACGTGCAGGCTATTCTGAAGATTATGTGAGACGCTTGGCAGGACGAGAAACGATTAGAAGAACGTATTTTAAACGCGGGCTGTATGTTTCTGTAGCTGATTTATCAAGATATGAAGAGGTTCCGAAAGGTTTTATAGCCAGAAAAAATGCCGCTGCAAAGTACGGGTTTACCGTCAGGCATCTGAAGAAATTGGCGTCGTCTGGCAAGATAAGAGTCATCAGAACGAGAACAGGTCGTTATTTATCCGAAGATGACCTGAGAAGGCGGACAGAAGTTCCAGAAGGCTTTATAAGTTACGAAGATGGCGCTCGTAAATACGGCTATAACAAAGGGTATCTGGGGCTCTTAGCAAAACAAAGAGGATTTGAAAGAAAAAGAGTCGGCAAAAGGGGTTTTGTGAAAGAAACCGATATCGAAAGATACGTCGCTAGTTTAGGAAGGCAAGCCCCCGCTATGGATGGGACGGCTCCAGTTGCAGAAGAGCCTGATGCAAGCGCACCATTGTTGCTTACAGAATTATTCAGCGCATAGTTGCACCAATAAATTATAGCTGACCAACTTAATATTCAGGTATACTACAAGTTGGTCACATATAGTAAACCAAATTATAATATTCTGTTTCTTTATTTGGTTAACTATATATTCGAGCTTTGCACCAAAACGGCTATTATTAAACAAAACGATTATTTTTATAAGCGCCGCTTTGTGCGAAACGCATTCGTACTGATGCCCGCTTTATCCAATCTTTATCTGTGAGAATGAAATTTCGTGATATGATGAACAAAAAACATTCCTGCGGCTCGGGATTTTTCGGCAAGATTGTCGTAGCCCGCGGCCTCGAATTCTGCCAGCTCTGCGGGTTTGAATACAGAAGATAAGTAAGCAAACACATCATCACTTATTTATAGTGAAACCAGAAAAGAATAAGCATATAATACTTCTGGTTTTACATATAGTAAACCAAGGAAGTAATATCCTGTTTGTTTCCTTGGTTAACTATAAAAACTGCTCTGCAAAGAATAGTTATAATTAAATAAATAATATGGCAATCGACTAACCAGAGGTTAGTGGATATATTCGAAAAGCAAAGCTTTTCGATGTGCCAAAGAATCTTGGATTCTTTGAGCACGACTGGAAGGAGCAAAAATTATAATATGGCTATCGACTTCGTGCAAAAGATTTCGCAGAAATCTTTTGGCGACTCAAGAAAGCTCTGCTTTCTTCGAGTTTTGTGATAGCAAAAAGGGGATGGATAATGAAGCTGTCTTCGTTTTACACGCTGCTGCTGATTTACATCAGCGTTACAGCCGCCTTTTTGGTATATTTCGTTTTCCTCCAGCATTTTGGCGCAAAAGGCCTTCAATTCTCTCTTGGCGGCCATGATTCCGTATTCGGCATATTTGATGTCCTTATTCTCATGCTGCTGCCTGTGGCGACAGCCCTTTTTGTCATTTCTTTCATGGCGTTCATGAGAAGGCGCGACAAGAGGCTGTTTATCACGTCCGTCGCGTTTTTCTTTTTCCTTGTAAAGCAGGTGCTCAATATCCTGCAAAACTTCTTTCCGCGCGAGTTCATTTTTATAGGGAACGCAGAGAGCGCCCTGGAGCTTCTCATACTCGTGTCTTTCGTGTTCCTGCTCTACAGAAAATAAGTGCTAGCGGTGAGGAAGGTGGTAGCAAGTGCAAGGAGAGGTAGATGTAAGGAAAAGAATTTACGATTGCATCGCTTCTTCTCCGGGTCTGCACTTTCGCGAGATACAGCGGCGGCTGGGACTGGCCACCGGCTCTGTTGACTATCATCTGCATTTCCTGCACAGGCAAGGCCTGATAAGAGAGGAAAGAGTCGGAAAATTCGTGCGGTACTACGCTTATACAAAAACATTCGAGCAGGAAGAAAAAGACGTTCTGGCATTGTTGAGGCAGAACAGGATAAGGCACATTCTCGTTTATCTGCTCGAGAAGAAGAGGGCCAACGCCCTTGATATCGCAAATTCTCTTGGTATTTCGCCTTCAACGCTGTCCTGGTATTTAAAACAGCTGACGGAAAAAGGCGTGATTGCGCAGAAAAAAAAGGGACGGTTCCGTTACTACAGCGTTGTCGAGAAGGAAAAGATAGCGAAGTACCTGATTCTGCACAAGGCCTCTTTCCTGGACGAAATCGTGGACAGGTTCATAGAGGCGTGGGAAGAGTAGAAAATAGTCACTACCAATAAGTACTTAAATTAGATAGATTTATATACTGGCTAAGACATAGTAATTAGCATGACTTCTGGAACAGCCTACGCGCTTGCGGACCGTAGAATAGGGCCGCATTTGCCGTTTGTTAAAAGTATACTTCAATCTCCTGCTGGCGTATCTATGATAAGTCGTGGAGACTTGGCAAGAGGTCCTGATTCGACAAGAGATCCTTATTGGTCCAGCGTTGCGGCAACCGCCAGAGGCGCTGGAATAAGATCTGTAGTCAAGATAACCGGCAGGTCAAGCGCAGAAGCCGCAGCCACAGGACGGGCAGTTGTGAACCAGTTCTACCAAACCGACGCTTACCGGCCAGGAGACCCGTTCGTCGGCGGCATTGTTTACCAGAAAGGCGGAAAGCCAGTCGAAGATACCGGTACTTTTTATTCTAGTTTAAGAAGGAATTGAGACTTGTGCATAGCCGCTAACGATCAATCCCATTTTGTAGGTTAATTTTTGTGCAAAGCCGGATTTTTTTGAACTATAACAGATAGTTTGGACTACAGAAATCATTTAAAAGCGAAAGAAGAAAGAATAAAGCATTACACGTTCTGGACAAACGTGTTTTAATCGATCTGGACAATCGATTCTTCGCGCATTTGGACTTTTACTGGAACGACTCTTTCTGTTTGGACTACACAATTATGCAAAGCAATGTTAAAAGGGTTTTTGATTGCCGAAAATATATTTTGCATGATATAGGTAAACTCAAAAAATGAAGCAAAAAGACTGAGTGATCTATAATATGGCACTCGACTTTTTTGCGAAGCAAAAAAGGGGAGGTGTGGAATATGCCAAAATGGGACATCAGCAACGTGGAAGAGGATTTTGAGGTTCGGAAGGCAAGAATTCTGGTTGTCGGCGCTGGCGGCGGCGGGAGCAACACCATATCCACGCTCAAGGAAATGAGCATCAGGGGCGCGACAACAGTTGCTGTTAACACCGATGCCCGGCATCTGGTCACGACCAATGCGGATAAGAAAGTCCTGATAGGCAAAAACATAACCCGGGGTTTGGGCGCAGGCGGTTACCCGGATATCGGCAGAAACGCCGCCCTCGAAAACAAAGAAGAGCTTCGCAATCTGCTAGCAGGCGTTGATTTGGTATTTCTCACATGCGGCTTGGGCGGCGGGACAGGGACTGGTTCGTTGCCGGTCATAGCATCCATTGCAAAGCAGCAGGGAGCTATCGTAATAGCTGCAGTAACCGTGCCTTTCAAGCTCGAAGGCGCGCGGGTCCTCAAAGCTGAAGAAGGATTGAAAAATCTCCAGCAGAATTGCGACACCGTCATAGTCATAGAAAACCAGAAACTTCTGACGCTGGCAGGAAACATGCCGCTCAAAAGGGCCTTTAGCATGGCCGATAACGTGATAGCCACCATGATAAAAGGCATAACCGAGACGATTTCAGAGCCGTCTTTGGTTAATCTTGACTACGCTGACGTCAAAGCCGTGATGAGGGCAGGCGGCGTTGCATCTATAGGAATAGGCGAAGCAGACGGAGAAAAAAGGGCGGAAGAAGCCGTCCGGTTGGCGATGAACCATCCCCTGATTGAGGTGGATTACACAGGCGCCAAAGGAGCGCTCATTCAGGTCATAGGCGGCGAAAACATGCGGCTTGACGAAATAAATGCGATAGGCCAGCGGATACAGAGTGAATTAGACCCGGACGCGCAGGTCATATGGGGCGCCCGCATCCTGCCGGAATACAAGGACAAGATACAGGTCATCACAATCGTCACCGGCGTAAAGTCGCCGTTCATACTGGGCCAGTCTTCGAAAGGAGAAACATCCAAAACAAAATCAGCGATGTCCAAAGAGCTCGGCATCGAAATCATCAAATAAGATAACCTCAATAGGAAATGAGGTTTACATGGCGAATCAGAGATTCGCCTGTACAGGTGGAATTGATGATTCCACCATGTACAAGGAGAGAAACCTTAGGTTTCTGCTCCTGTTTATGCGGACCACACCCCAAAAAGAATGGGCAGCTGGAAATAGATGATGATCAACACCTTCGGCAAGAAGATGTTCATGGTCTAATCCCGGCTGCCCGCTCTTTCTTTTAATATTTTCCTTCCAATTAATTCTCCATGAAGGTTACTCCTGACATCGTCCGCAGGGTTGCGAAGATAGCGCGCCTTGATTTGACCGAAGCCGAGGTCAAGAAATTCTCTAAAGACCTTAATGAGATACTTGCAGCTTTCAAAGAACTTGATAAGGCAAAAGCAAACGTTGAACCGAGCTTCCAGCCTTTGGAAATCAAAGACGTCACCAGAGAAGACAAGCCCGAGGACGTTCTTAGCCAGGAAGCTGCGTTATCGAATACTAAACACAAAGAAAAAGGCTTCTTCAAGGGACCGAGGGCTGTGTAGGGGTATGGTTTTCTAAAATGAAATATTCAATATCCGTCAAACAGTTCCTGGAAGAAAGCGCGGCAGGAAATATTAATTACGAGGATTTTACAGCCCGGTTAAAAGCAGAACTGCAAAAGCTGCAAAGAAAATACAATCTTTTTCAATGCATAAGCAACATGAAAAGCGCACCTTCGCCTCCCTTATTTGGCTTACCCATTTCTGTGAAGGACAACATTTGCACTAAAGGCATACAAAGCTCTGCAGGTTCGCGCATACTTCAAGGTTATGTTCCTCCTTTCGATGCGACGTGCGTTTCCCGCCTTAAAAGCGAGTCAGCCCTGATAATAGGAAAAACAAACCAGGACGAGTTCGGCTTCGGCACGTTTTCCGTCAACAGCGGTTACGGCATTCCTAAAAATCCGCTGGATATAACGCGCGCATGCGGCGGCTCTTCCGGCGGTGCAGCCGGGGTGACAGCCGCATTGCAGATGCCCCATATTGCGTTAGCCGAATCTACGGGCGGCTCTATCAGTTGTCCTGCCGCATTTTGCTCTGTTGTCGGCTTAACGCCTACCTATGGATTGGTTTCAAGATACGGTCTTATAGATTATGCAAACTCGCTGGACAAGATAGGCCCTATAGGAAGAAGCGTTTACGATATCGCTCTCGCACTTTCCAGGATTGCCGGGCACGATAAAAATGATTCCACGTCAATCAGAAAAGAAACCTACAGTTATACGAAGCACGTTTCCAGAAGGAAAGACCTGAAAGGAATAAGGATAGGAATACCAAAAGAATATTTCAAAAATGTCGACAGGAAGATAGAAAAGTCCGTGCGGGCTGCGATAAATAAGATGGAAAGCCTTGGGGCCGTATGCAAGGAAATATCGCTGCCCAACACGAAATATGCCCTGTCGTCTTATTACATCATAGCAACAGCCGAAGCGTCAACCAACCTGGCCAGGTACTGCGGTCTCCGTTACGGCCTTCACCAAGAGTTAGAAGGCTCGTTCAACGAATATTTCTCCCGCGTGCGAAGCGCCGGCTTTGGCGAAGAGGCAAAGCGGCGAATAATTCTGGGCACGTTTGCAAGGATGTCCGGCTACAGGGATGCCTATTATCTTAAGGCGATGAAGGTCAGGACGCTGGTAATAAACGAATTCAAGAAGGCATTCAAAAGTTTTGATGTCCTTGCGGCGCCGACGATGCCCATGCTGCCGCCAAAGTTTTCCCAAATCAAGAAGCTTACTCCGTCGCAGGTTTACCAGATGGACATCCTGACCGTCCCGCCAAACCTCGCCGGCATCCCGATGATATCAGTGCCCGCAGAAAAGAACAGGCCCATCGGCCTGCACCTGATGGCCAACCATTTGGAAGAGGCGAAGCTCATAGAAGTAGCTGGCGTTTTCGAGAGGAATTCAACAAAGTCATAGTCGGAAAGCGGTTTTAGTTATGGGCGCTGCACTACCAAAACTAGGAAACAGCACAAATCCACGGAAAGAAATAGTCGGCGATATAGAAACCATAGCCGGAATGGGCTTCGATTTCGCAGAACTGGTCATGGAAGCGCCCCAGGGAAGTGCCGAAATTCTTAACAAAAAGGCCAACAGCGTAAGGAAAACAATAGAAAAGAACAGCCTCTTTGCAACCGCCCACGCCCCTGCCTCCGCGGACCTGGGCCATTTTTACCAGCCGGTACGGGATGCATGGATTGAACAGTCCAAGAAAATTGTTTTGTTGTCGGACAAAATAGGCGTAAAGAAGCTCAACTTCCACGCCAACTACTCGTCCCTGATAGTGAAAAACTCCGATTTGAAGGAAATAATTTTAGACAACCATGTGGAAAGCTTCAGTGCAATTGTGCACTACGCCAGGAAGTTCGGCATAGAAATATTGCTGGAGAATACAATAGAAACCGCAAAAGATGTAGCGTATATAGCAGAAAGGGTGAAAGGGCTTCGTATCAATGTCGATGTAGGCCATGCGTTCATCGGAGGCGGAAACAAGGCGGTTATAAATTTCATAAAGACGTTTCGTGACAATTTGAGCCATCTGCATTTTCACGATAACAACGGCAGGAGAGACGACCACCTCTCTATAGGCCAGGGGAAGATAAATTTCCCGCTTATCGTCAAGGAATTGCAGAAAACAGATTACAGTAACACGATAAACTTCGAGGTCTTCACAAAAAACCGGGCATATGCAAAGCATTCTATGAACATATTCAAGAAAATGTGGTCCTCTGAATAGACTCATGAAATGAGGGTATGGAGGTAGGGGATACATTCGAAAAGCAAAGCTTTTCGATATGGCAAAGAATCTTGGATTCTTTGAGCACGACTGGAAGGAGCAAGAATTGTAATACAATCGAAGAACAAAGTTCTTCGATGCATGGAAGGACTGAGCTCAGTCCTTCGAATGTGGCGCTCGACTTTTTGTCGCAGCAAAAAGGGGAGAGGGATAATGAAAACAGAAACAAAAGCGGCAATACAGGCCGCAAAAGCTGCCGGGCGGATAGCAAAAAAATATTTCCGGAAAAAGCTCCTTATAGAAAAAAAGACAGACGATACGCCCGTTACCATAGCCGACCGCGAATGCGAGAAAAAAATAGTCGGCGTCTTGAAAGAACAATTCCCTGGTTACAGCATACTTGGCGAAGAGTCGGGTTTTACGGACAACAGATCTGAATGCAAATGGATAATAGACCCTATTGACGGCACCAAAGAGTTCATAGCCGGATTGCCGTTCTTCGGCACGCTGATAGCCCTGGAAAAGAAGGGAAAAATAGTTTCAGGGGTGGCGTATATGCCTCTTTTCAACACGCTGGCTTTTGCCGAAAGGGGAAAAGGCGCATACGTCAACGGCAAAAAGGCAGGCGTCTCAAAAAGGGATAAGATAGAAAATTCTCTTGTTATGTACGGTTCTATCAAAACCTTTTTCAAAAAAGGAGTCGGGGAAAAGGTTTTGAATATACTGAAAATTGCCCGGTCAAAAAGCATCGGCTCTGTATATGGCGATATTCTTGTGGCCCAGGGCATCGCCGATGCGTCCGTCGAAGCAGCAGCCCATCCCTGGGATATCGCCGCTGCAAAAATAATTGTAGAAGAGGCCGGCGGGAAGGTGACAGACTTTTCAGGCAATGACACCATTCATGGCGGCAATGCCGTTGTGTCAAACGGCAGGATACACGAAAAGATTATAGAAATTCTGAATAGAGGAAGAGAATGAGATTTAAAGAAGGAAAGTTCGGCAATAAATATCTTGACGAAGTAATACTTCACAAGATTGTGAAGAAAAATAATATGGGATACATTCGAAAAGCATGGCTTTTCGATGCAAGAAGGACTGAAAGTCCTTCTGCACAGAAGGAGCAAAGTTCCTTCTTGTGTGCCAAAAACCTACGGTTTTTGAGCACGACTTGCGACTGAAAGGAGTAAGGGGTATATGAAGATAGGATTAGAAGTGCACGTGGCTTTGACCACGGAAACAAAGCTTTTTTGCGGCTGCCCGAACAAAGTCGTCAAAGAACCAAATACAGAGACATGTGAATATTGCATCGGCCTGCCGGGAAGTAAGCCGCAGCTCAACGCAAAGGCCGTGGAATGCGGCATCAAAATAGGGCTTGCGCTCAATTGTAAATTCCCGCCAGAAATGTTCTTCTCCCGCAAGTCTTATTTCTATCCCGACATGGGAAAGAATTTCCAGATAACGCAATACGAGATTCCGATAGCCAGCGGCGGCGTTATGCATGTAAATAAAAAACCGATAAGAATAACGCGCATAAACCTCGAAGAGGATCCTGCCCGCATAGTTCATGTAGGGACGATAACTAAAGCTGAATACGTGCTGCTTGATTACAACCGGTCAGGGGTGCCGTTATGCGAGATAGTGACTGCCCCGGATTTTGCCGGCACGAAAGAAGTCCGTAATTTTCTTCAGGAATTGTCAAGCATTCTGGAATATCTTGGCGTTTACGATCCCAACATAGAAGGGTCGATGAGGATTGATGCAAATATTTCCGTTGCTGAAACGCGCGTCGAAGTGAAGAATATATCGGGC
Source organism: Candidatus Aenigmatarchaeota archaeon (assembly GCA_016180945.1). Lineage (GTDB taxonomy): Archaea > Aenigmatarchaeota > Aenigmatarchaeia > GW2011-AR5 > GW2011-AR5 > JACPAG01. The sequence continues at coordinate 111,438 of JACPAG010000003.1, forward strand.
TTCAGGGACGTGGAAAAGGCATTGTCGTACGAGATAGTAAGGCAGCAGAACATGGTGCGGCTGGGCGAACAAATAGTCCGCGAAACCAGGGGATGGGACGCTGTTTCCGGAGTCACGAGGTCTCTGAGAGCAAAAGAAGGGGAGGAAGATTACGGCTATATTTTCGAATCCGACCTGCCGCGCATAGTTCTGGAAAAAGGAAAGATAGGGCATATCAGAAAACAGCTGCCGGAGCTTGCAGCCCAGAAGATAAGGCGTTACCAGCGCATGGGAATAGCCGAAGAGTTGGCTGTTGCCATAACAACCGAGCCCTCGCTGGCTGACATGTTTGAGCGCGTTTCAAGAGAGGTTGATACCCAGCTTGCCGCCAGATGGTTTGCCGGCGAAATAAAAAAGACCCTGAATTACAGCAACCTGAGGATGAAAGAGACAGGAATGAAGCCTGAATACTTGGTCAAGTTGCTTAAGTTTATAGAAACAGGAAAGCTGACGGAAAGGACGGCCGAAATCATGCTTCGCGAAATCGTAAAAAGGCCCGAGGACCCCGAAGCCATCCTTAAAGGCAAAGACATAGTAAGGATAGTTGATGAAACCGCTCTCATGGAAATGATAAAAGCCGTTCTCAACGAGAATGCCCAGGCGATTATCGATTACAAATCCGGCAAAAAAGAGGCGTTCAACTTTTTGGTCGGCCAGGTAATGAAAAAAAGTCAGGGCCGCGGCGACCCCGAGACGATAAGGAAGTTATTAAGGAGTAAGTTGTAGCGAATAACCTTTTGCAGGTTCTTCAGGCTTGCACATTTCTCTTTTAAACTGCGCAACGTATTCGTGTATCCACCCATTTCCAGAAGGATATGTTATTGTGCCGCCACGGATAACCCCATCATGAGTGGATATCTCTGCTCTTATACTAATCGACGCTGCAAACGGAAACGTAGACCTTCGAACTATGAACTCTCCAGGATACGGCTGTTGTATTACTAATCGGATTTTTCCATCCGCCATCTCAACAGAAGAAGGTGGATAAAAACCACTATGAAGAACTGGCTTACGAAGTGTATACAGCTCAGAAACCTTTGCCATTTTAAAACTTATACCCCAAAATCCTTTTAACCTTTCTAAGCGGGCGCGACGGGATTCGAACCCGCAGCATCTTGGTCCGAAGCTTCGTTTTCTATTCGCGAAGCGAATAGAATCAAGCGCTCTATCCGGGTTGAGCTACGCGCCCTCACAATATCATAATAATATGGCAATCGACTTTTTGTAACAACAAAAAGGGGATTATGTAAGTAATCTAATTCATTCCAAAGATTTATGTATTTTAGAATAAGTTATAAAGTCATGCTGATGGAGGTCTACGATACATTATTAAAAGAACACGGTCGCCAGAACTGGTGGCCGTGCAAAACAGGCAATAAGTTCGAGATATGCATAGGCGCCATCCTGACACAGAACACGAACTGGGCAAACGCCGAGAAGGCGATAGATAACCTGATAAAAGCCAAGTGCATGGCCCCAAAAAAGATTGCAGAGATGGACGTCAGAAAATTGCAGTCATTAATTAGGTCCTCTGGATTCTTCAGGCAGAAAGCCCGGCGATTGAAAGAATTTTCTCATTTTGTCCTTACCTTTGGCAGCGCCAAGCAATTTCTCAAGAACGTAACAAGAGATGAACTGCTCAATATAAACGGCATAGGCCCTGAAACTGCAGATTCCATCTTACTTTACGCCTGCGGAAAACCCTTTTTCGTTGTTGATGCGTATACAAAAAGAATGTTTACGGCGTTGGGCATGGTTGAAGGTACTATGGACTACGAAGGCATGCGGGGTTTTTTTGAAGGGAAAATAATAAAAGACATCGCCCTCTACAGGGAATTCCACGCCCTTATAGTGAAGCACTCAAAGACGTGCTGCAAAGGCTTTGTCACGGAGAAATGTATTCTGCGCAATTTATAAACAGAAATCGACATATAATTATAAATTCATTGGCGGATGGTTTGATGGCGCTTCTCTATATAATCTCAGCAGTAATAGTGGTCAGCCTTATATCGCTTGTTGGCGCGTTGACAATAGCCGTCAACAAGAGACTTCTCAAAAAAGTGCTGTTCACCTTTGTAAGCTTCGCCGTAGGCACTTTGCTTGGCGTCTCTTTTCTGGATTTGCTCCCGGAAGCAATGGGGTACGGCATAAAAAGCGTTTTTATATTCCCCCTCTTGGGAATAATATCCTTTTTTATCTTGGAGAAGTTCATATTCTGGCACCACAGGCACGAAGAAAAAGAAATACACTCGTTTACTTATATGAATCTCATCGGCGACGGCCTGCATAATTTCATAGATGGCGCCGTCATAGCTGCAAGCTTTTTGCACAGCATCCCGTTAGGCGTAGCGACCACGATAGCTATAGCTTTTCACGAGATTCCGCAGGAGATAGGCGATTTTGGCGTTTTAATTTACGGCGGCTTCTCCAGAACAAGAGCGTTATTTTTCAACTTTCTTTCCGCCCTTACGGCGATAATCGGAGCATTTGTAGGATTTCTATTCCTCAGCCATTTCAACAATTTGCTGCCTTTTCTCTTGGCATTTACAGCCGGTAATTTCATTTACATCGCCGGCGTGGACCTGCTGCCGGAATTGAGAAAAGAGAGGGGCGCCAGAACGTCTTTAGTCCAGCTCATTTCTATCATTGTCGGCATCCTTGTCGTGATGCAGATAAATACTGTGGTCTGAAGACCACAGTATTCTCGTAGGAATTAAGAATATTATAAACTACCTGAAGGTCGTAGTGTTAAACTTAATTCCTACGATAATTACGCTATTCCCTGAATAAGCGCCAGAACAAATATCCCGAAAGGATACCCTGCAAGCATGTTGAATACCACGCTTGTCACAGCGCTTAAAATATCCACGGGCTTTGAAATCATGAATTTCTCGGCGAATGCAAAAAAGACGTCCTTTGCCACGGCCGTTATGAACACCTTTATGAGAAATGAAAACGGCGTCAGGAAGCCAGCCACTAATGCCCCTAATGCATCAACAACATTATAAGGCGAAGGCACGAACAACGGCCATTCCGGCTGCGGCAGCGGCAGGAAAAGATACTTGAGACCGTGAAGAATTGGAATCAAAACCAGTAAAAAAAAGAAGGCGAACCACGGCCCGTACAGCATAGCCAGTATGACGCTCAGGACTGTTGTCAGTTCGACGCCAAAATACCGCACCGCCCCGAAGGCGCTTATTATTGTTTTGTCTATCCACAAGAAAACAAAAAGTATCGCCAGCCTGAAATCGAGAACGGCGAAAATAACAAAGCCGGCTATTAAAGTCAGGATAAGGAACGCTACCCCTTTTAAAAAGTCCATGCAGCAATCACACCTTCTATTATTGCAATACCTGACGCAAGATGAACCCTATTCTTTTTCCTTTGCTTGCCGAATGCTCCCTAGGCGAAGCCAATCTGAAACGTCATTCCCCGCATTTTGGGAGCATTCGGATTGAATTTATAGCGTGTGATAAGAATTTGAATGCGTAGAGATGTTCGAAGCACTTGATGGAATGCAGATAAAAGATATGAAATTATCTGTTAAATTCACTCCAAACATAGTTGCCAGATTTGTCAAAAAGATGGCAGTTCCAGCAGTTATAGTGATTGAATATTTCATTCATGATAGATGCAGATATTCTGCTAAAATCTTGTTCCACAGTTGCTAGCGAGAACTCTCTGTCAACTTTTATTATATCTTCATCATTGGGATGTAACGTAGAAAATGAGTTAGGCAATTTAATAAATGTTCTATTGTAGTTAGTTTTCAAATAAACCTGTATTCTAACATCACCAAAATAATTGTATCGACTTAGGACATCTGTAGCAAACTGCAAAGTGTGTAATATTTTGATAGCTAATTTTTCATGGATTAGTTTTATACCATTAGCGTGTGCACCAAATTCTTTAGTGTACTGTATACAACCATTCCTATGTATTTTAAGAGCCTCGTTGAATTGTACTCCAGCTGGGTGTCTTTTACATGTTATTCCAAATCCAAATGGTTGAGGAAAGCTTGGTAAATAATCTTTACTGGGAGCTATGAGTGACCCTGAAGGTTTGGGATCTATTAAACTTGGATCTAGCCATGAAAAATCACGAATATCATCAGTATTAATTAGTCTTCTATCTAGTATACTCGGTATAACTATTATGTTCCCGAGAATTAGTGCATTTTCTTCTTTCGCTGTAAGATTGTTGATGTACGTTTCTACCTCTTCTGCAGTGTAGAACCTCCCCTTATATGCATCAGATATCTCCTGTTCTGTCATTTCAGCAGATTGAAATTCAAACCTTTTATGGAATTTTTTAGTTCGATTATTATAATGCGGTTTATATTGACTATCTGGGATTTGTAATAAGAGAAATACATTACCATTTATAGCATGATTAACTACGTGAATTCTGGTATGTAACCTTGGGGAGACATTCGAAAGTATTAACTGTTCCATTCTTTCCTTGTTCACATTGGATGGGTGAATACCATCTATAGCTACGGGGTATCCACCACGCCCTGATTCTTGCACGCCAAAAACAACAGTTCCTCCACGTGTATTAGCAAATGCACACACGTCTTTTACAAGATCATCATCGTTAATCGCTTGTTGCTTATAATCAAGTATATCACTTTCTGGTATTTTTTGATTAAGAAGAAATTCTATATCATCGTAATTTACATCTGAAAGATTCTTTCTAAATACCATGAGATATTTTGCTCAGAGAAAACTCTTAAATCATTGGTTGAGCCTTTGGCTCCTTTTTGAAACTTACCAAATGATATGTTTCGGATGCACTCTGAAAAATTGTATATAAAGGGTAGATTATCGTATATTTGTCATGACAGTGCAAATTTCATTTGAAAAAATTGTTAAAATTTTAAGGCTACACTTCGATGGTGTCCCTCAGGAAAAGATTGCAAAAATAGTCAAAGTGTCTCAAAGCACAGTCGCCGAAACGATAATCAGGTTTGAAGAAGATGTGAGAAAATATGGAATGAAAGCAGCTTCCGAGAAGTACGGAATTTATGACCAAATTGAAGCACTAGCCAGATTAAGTGCCGAATTGAGAAAAAACAAGATTGTAGTGGAAGAAGCAAAAGATGGTTCTAAACTGTTGGCTGAAATGTCAAAAATAGGAATCGAATCATCAGAAGTAAAAAATTTTTTAATGGCTTGTAAATCTGCCAAAAACAAAGAATTTATGAGGTGTGCCATTAAACTGACTGATTTACAGATTAGAAATGACATGTCTTATGACGAAGTTGTGACAGACTATCAAAATAAAGCTCTGCAAAAGAAGAATTTAGGTGCGGATATTGAAAATTTGAAAGCCGAAAAGGCTCATCTGAACACTGGTATTAAAAAACTAAAGAGTAGTTTTAATAAAAGGCTCACTGAACACAATTTGAGTATTAGAAAACTCGATTATATTCTAGAAATTATACCGAAGGAAATGAAAAAGGGTGGGCTGAATTCTCAAGAAATACAGGAACTGCTGAGAGCTATACGTGATGCCACAGGTCTTTCTGAATACTTGAAACAGGCAAGAAGAAGCAAAATCTATCTTGATTACCAAATCAATGAATCAAGAAATACCGAAAAAAGATTGTATATCGTCATTGAAAATTTGTATCGAACCAGAAACGAGTATACTGCAGAAATAAGGGAAAAAGAATCTAAGTTGGAAGGTCTTATCGCAAGAATAGAATACGCCAACAAAAAACTGGCGCAAATGTCAAAGGCAGAAGAAAGAAAAAAAGAAAACATCATGGTAAGTAAAGCTATTCTGTCTTTCCTAGCGAGCAAAGATTCTCAGGCATGGCATATAGATGATATAATTACAACCCTGCAGGCTGCAAAATATTCGAAGAACATAAAAATGGAAGGACAATCGGTAGAGCTAATAGAATCTGCCAGAATAAAACTTGCCAGAATTATACTTCCGCTTGTTGAAAATGAACTGGTAAGCAAATCCATCTTGAATTCAAAAGAAACTGAAATCGAAACGCTAAAACAAGATATAGCCAGCAATTACGTTCTCAGGTCAGAAGTTGATGATGTTAAATCAGAGTTGGAGAAGATTAAAGAACATTCAGATAAGATCGAAGAGTCGTCAAAGAGCACTTACAAGCTTTACGAAGATAGCATAAATAAATTCACAGAATTGAATAATCAAGTAAGCGGAACGATAACGAAGTTAAAAGAGGACACTTCAAAAATTGAGTCGGAACGGGATGAATTACAAAGAAAGCTGGCTGAATTGGCTAATTCTACGGAGCAACCGCTTTTATGGTACAAGGCAAATATCAAACCTGAAGAACTTGCTTATGAGAATCTAGAAAAACTTGAGAATATAATCAAGGATGTTAGGCAAAAGAAACTTCCAACAAAAGTCCTGTCGGATGCTCTTGACCTATTTGCAAAGCTCTATCTAAAAAATAGACTAGAAAGGTAATAAAAAGTAAAAAATATCGAGTGTATCGTCCAATATCGAATGAATAGGCGTCTATGCCGTATATCTGGTGTATCGAGTATATCGAGTGTTGCATCAAGCGAACTACTAAGAAGACGGTATTTAGAGTCTCTTAGGTGCTAATGTAGTGCCCTTATAGCTTGCTATCATAAGCCATCCTAATTACTCATCAATAATCATCACAGTTTATCAACATTTATAAGATTTACGTGAGTTTAGAAAGAAAACAGCTTGTATTCATTGTTTGGAAGCAAAGACTGCATTAAAAGAGTGCGTTACATAAAATATTGATGAATACTAAATCAAAGAAGAAACTCGAAAGAGAAGAAAGAGTAGAAGAATTTAATAAGTACCCAGAAAATTTTAATATACGACATAGACGTGATTCCAGATTACTTTGGATTCAGAGAAAAAGGAAAAAGCAATAATTACTGGCATTATATCCTTTGTTCTAGAAAATCCAATATTTTGTCCAGCTCCAAATTTGTAATATCCCTAACAAGCTTGGTAATCGAATGCGAATTTGACTTGGTAATCTCTAGCAGTTCGGGTACGGTCAGATTGCAAGCCAGTTGGTGCTTCACAGAAATCTCAATCCAGCCCAAGAGCTGGCTTCTCAGTTCTTCGTTATAGCAGTGCCTAGTCTGCTCGAATCCTTTTATAGTAAGTTTGCCATCGGGCTCAAATGATATCAGCCCTTTATTTCCGTCAGTAAAATCTCTGTGCGGTACTATGTCAAAACCTAAGTCAAATAGTCTAGTTCCCAAGTATTTATCTATCTGGGTATATCTTGCAGAAGTTTTCGCCTCAAAAACTATTGTTTCGTTATTACCATCAACTTTTTTCGTGTCCTTTACTTTTCCAAATATTTTCAACAATTGGAGCTCCCTAAGAAACCCTCCAGAAGAAATAAACTTTCTCTCTACGAGCTTGTTTATTAATTCTACATGTTTATAGGCGGCGGCATCTGGAACACCCTTGGTGCTCCACTGTATCTGATTTTCCACAAGATAACCGAGATTCTTGAACCAGTTGCATGCTACAAATTCGCAGAACGGCTCCATACTTCCTCCTTTTGCACTTACACTGATAGGGGAGAATATAAAATTTTGAATTTCTTTGCCAGAGTCTTTAATTTTCCTTATTACTTCGCTCAATTCCTTTCTGGTTTTTCTTTCATCATTGTAAACAAAAAGCGGAACTATAAATTTCGTACCGTGAAATAAGTCTGGATATGATTCTGAAAGTTGCAAAGCTGTGGAACCCATCAGAGGCGTTAATATGCTGGGCACCAGAACTTCATAATTTCTGAGCAGATAATCTTTTTCCAGATATTTTTCTGTATACCTGAAATCCCGTACATAAAATCCTGTTTTTTCTGTGGAAGCTGGTGTAAGTTTTTTCTCCTCATCCAGCATGACAAAATCTCCAGTACAGTCCATAAACAAAAAAGCAGTTCTGACATCAGTTTTGATAATTTGTCCTAAGAACTCGTCATTCACCATTTCAAATTGGTCTGGAAAATTGGTCGTTAGTATTTTTATGAACTCTTCTTTGCCAATATTCGGAATCACGATGTATCACCTAAATCACCCCAAGCTCCTGTTCAACTGCTCTAGTGCGCCTTTAATGTTCATTATGTCGCTGGTAACATTCTGCTGAATCTTATTGGCGTCTACATCACTTGTAACTTTGACAGGCTGCGTAACTTTTGTCGGGTAAACGCTGACATAAGCAAATGCAAGCAATAGGACTATGATTATCCCAATCAAAATGTACATCGTCTTCTTGTCTTTCTTTTTAGCCACCTAAAATCACCCTAACAATAGCATCTACTACGAGGAGAATATTGCCAATCCGATTCTTTATTTCAATTATGTCAAGCTGTGTTGGTGCATCCTTTACAGAATTTATGTAATTCTCTGTCTGTGTAATATTGGCTAGTCCGTAGCCAAAGTGCATCATAACAGCAGACCATTTTCCTGCATTGTTTGTATCGTTTATAGAATCGTAATAATTGAACAGACCTGCCGCAGAATTGTTTAGAGAGACAAAAGACGTTTTCAACGTTTCCATCTGAATCAATATTCCAAGAAGAACTGTCTTATCTACTAACTTTGCTCCGCATTGGCAGATATTGGTTATGCATCTTTCAGTATCGTTTCCTATTATTTGTGGGCATGTTATTTTTCCTGCACACTCAGAATCTAGAGCGCACGACAGATTTTGTGTTGCAGGCACTGTAGTTGTTGTAGTAGAAGGCGGAACTGTCGTTGAGGATGAAGCTATAGTAGTAGGTATAGTTTGAGGAATTGTTGTCGTTGTGGTTTGATTCGTCTGATTCAGTGATATTGTTGTTGTAGTTGCTGTAGTAACTGTTATAGTCGTGGTAGTTTGATTTGTCTGGTTTGTTGGTATTGTTGTTGTAGTAGTTTGATTAACAGGAATTGTAGTTGTGGTAGTTGTTGGTGACGGCATTGCAGTAGTAATTCGCACTTCATCAATTATACCGCCAAAAGCCACATCAGAATAGCCATCGTTTCCTATAATAAGCGGAGCTGTAACTGCTTTGATATTTCCCAAATTCAGGCTTTTTGTCGAGTCTAGAACATCATTTATGTAGAACTTTACTGTCGAACCGTCATAAGTGGCTGCTATATGAGTCCATGCATTTAACGGCACAGTGCCATCGCTCCTAGCTGCATTTCCAGAAGATGGGCTATTTATGTAAAGGGCTAGTCCAGCTCCTTCAAAAGTAAGTAAATACGAAAGCGAGCCAGAACCGTATCTGCCAATAATTCTGCCATATTTAGTCGGATAAACCCACGCTTCTAAAGTTATCTGGTTAGTTATTCCTTCCGTGCTGCTGGACGATACAACCACAGCATCATTAACGCCGTCAAAGCTCAATGCATTGCCATACTTTCCTGTCGTCCATGTAGCCCCATCGACTGTTCCGTTAAACCTGCCAGTCTCATCTTTGGCAAGACTACCAGAGCCTTCGTTAAAGTGCCATAAGGCTACTGTGTTGCTATTTACAGTGTATTCTTGGGCATAGGAGAGGGTAGAAAATAATGTAAAGGTTAGGATGAGAAGCAGAATAGGTGTATGTTTCATATAAAATTCATTATTCTCCACTCCTTTTAAATCTATTTCTTTCGGATAGTTTATCAACTGATAGATTAGTATATCGCTTAAAAGGAGTTTCCCTATATTTGAATAGGGAATACTCATGCGATATGCACCAAAGAAGTGGAGTTCGGTAGCGATACTTATGCGTGACTCAACTTATTCTGTGCTCGAGACACTTGTAGAGAAGCCGAAAGGCTGGAAAGAGTTAAAAGACGCTACTGGCTTGACAGATGGTGGTTTGCAAAAGGTTCTGAAGGAATTAGTAAAAAGTAATGTCGTGGAGGAGGTACTTGTCGAGAATCCATATGGTCTCAAGCAGAAAAAGTATGTCATTACTTCGAAAGCGAAGAAAGAGAGGATATTCGAAAAGGCGAAGGAATTGAAAGAGGCACTTGAAAGGTTATCAAAAAAAGGTTAAAATAATGGAAGCTACAAGTTTGGTCGAGAATAAAGAAAAATTACTTGCGTTTTTAATCAATAATTCTGAAGACATATTTAAAAAAATTTATGAGTTAAAGAAAAATAACATAGGTAGTATTCTATCAGAATTTTATATTTCTAGAGGATTCTGGGAAGACTATAGAAATTTTGAAAAGGTTTTACTTTTCATTAAAAGCAGCAGAGAAAAAGATTTATTGGAAAAACTGGAAAATAACTTATTACCCAATTATGTTAAAGAATTAATTGAATATTTTGAACTATTCAAAGAAGGTTGTAAAAAATATCCAAATGTGGAAAAATTAATACTATTCGAATGTAAAGTGAATGTGGACAAAGGATTTGAAAATCTTATAAACTTTTTAACAGAAAATCCTAAATTTCAAAAATTTCTTCCAGAAACAAAATTAATCCAATGTTATTTCTTTTCAAAGAAAACTTTTATCCTCAAAAATTGGTTTGGATTTTATTATAAGGAAGAATTACAAGAAGATGTTGCTAGATACATGATGAGAATTTTTGATTATTATTTTTCATCTTTAGACAACATTTTCTTTTTATACGCTAAAATTTTTAAAATTCCAACTGTTGAGCATACAATAAAAATTATTGAAAAAGATTTCATTCCTAAAAATTATGATATTTTGCCAAAAAGAGAGCAAATTTTATATTCTGAATGCTTGAATAGTATGAAATCAGGTTTAAGTAATTCTACGGTTTTGCTTAGTGGAGTTATTATTGAATCTTTACTTAAGAAAATACATAAAGAAGTAGAAAGACAGGAATTTAAGAGTAATTTTGAAGATTTAATTAAATGGATGAAAAACAAACTTGGAGTGAAAACAGACCCATTTGCTGACGGTTTAAGAAAAATTAATAACTATGCAAAACATGATGTAGATTTTTTGGCTGGTGTTGATGAAGCTAAACTCTCTCTATTAACATTAAAGTATGTTGTTGAGAATCTAAAATCATATTTAGATGAATTGGAATGAATTAAGTTGAACTGTGGCGGTAAATAATTAGTGCTGGTCATCCGCTCTCTGTAAAATTATAAGTTTCTAATTTCTTCTACTGTCATATAACCTTCTGTTAGAGTCTTTTCTGGCATAAAGTATGAGAGTCTCTTAGGGTCTAAACAATAACCCTTGTACCATGCATAATGCACTTTCCTTGTAACGTCTTTTATCTTTGATGGGTTTGAACCAGAAACAGTACCGACTGCAATCATTTCCTCATCTGGTGTTTTTTGCCTGTCTTGTTTAACAATTTTTGAATACAGCTTCTTTGCGATAGCCTGTAATTCATTCTTCATTTGTTGTGGATTATCCTTACTTACATCGTACCATTTTGTAACTTCAAAAGATTCATTAGGAGAATTTATCACAACAATCAATTGAATTAAATTAATCTTACTCATTTAATCACCTATAATTAAACATTACTTTAGCATACATTTTAATATTCTTGAAATAGATGATCCTTATGCAAGACGAGAAACTCAAAGAACGTATATCTTTATTAATGCGATTCTTCTGGTTAGATGACTTATTCAAAATTGGAAAAGAGTTAAATCTACTATTCTTTGAAAAGATACAAAATTATTGGGAAATGAATCAGTATCAAGCTGCTACTGAGATAGCAAGAAACATTGACGATACTAAACTGCTTGAACTTACAAAGAAGTATATTCCTAAGTATGGATTACAATTAGGCGGATTTCATGGAAAATACTATACTACAACAGAGACTGGTGAAATTAGATTTGAAGACTCAAGTAACCTCATAAAGACAAATGTTCAGAAAGCTCTTAAAAAATGGGGAGACAGAGCATACGGGTTACTTCAAGCAATGGTAAATAAAAATGGTCATGTTACATACTTTGACCTTATAGATGAAATTGAAAAGGTATTAGGCTACGAATTTATTCCATCTTATCTTCTTTCAAGATTTGCACCATTAAACCTTGTGTTCAAAACAGGTAGCAATAAATACCCAGACTGGACAATGCCAAGTGAGATAATTCCAATAGTTCAAGAAGAATTAAGGAATTTCAAACGTCCTGCACGTCGATACCTCACTAAAGAAACACCTGATATACATTTACTAAAAATTGAAAAAGAAACTAGTAGTATTGTTGATAAAATTGTTGAATTTAGACGAAATATCAATCTTCTCTTTGAACAAAAATTTAAGACTAAGTTTTTTAAACAAAATGAAATGGCAATTAATGATATACGCAAACCGTGTAGCAACGAAGAAGAGTTTAATAATAGAATTATGAGCCTCGCACTTTTAATAGACGAAATAGAAACTGAAAGTATTTTGAAGCTCGTTACAAGTAAGCCGCAATATGGTTCTATAAATATACTTGAGAGTTTTCTAAATGAGAAATATCCTAATTACAATAAAACTATTATCAAAAATTTGAGATTTATAATGACTCTAAGAAGTAAAAAGTATCCAGTTCATCGTGATGATGTGGCTTTGATAGATGCATTGGGCTATTTTGGTTTTACAGAATTGCCTCCTGACTGGCAAGAATTATGGGAAGCTTGTCTAAAAAGATACTTGGATAGTATCCAAGGTCTAATATCCATTCTTATAGCAACTAGTTGATAGACATCAAAATAAAAAACTTTTGTATAATTATATTACTATGCCTACCAAAGACAATATATTCAGAATGGATTTTATACAGGAAATAGAAAGTGTGGATGAAGAAAAAAGAACATTCAGAGCAAGACTTATACCTAATCCAGAAAGATATGAAGTCAAGGAAATAAATGGAGAAAAAGGTTATTATGATAAATTTGACAACTTTTTCATATCTCTTAAAGAAATAGAAAAGGGGCTTAAGAAAAGTATAGGAGCACCGATTTTTTATACCCCACCTAAAATAAGAGATAGTTTGGAGTATACAAAATCACGAATACCAGAAATAAAAAGGCATTTTGAAGAAGACACAGAAGATTACGTATTCTCTGATGCTTCAGAAGAATTCCTAGAAACTTTGCCGCAAGGTGAAAAAACATTTGTAATTTTGAATATAGATTTAATGGGTTCTACAAAAATGAGCCAAGAACTTGAAAGTGAAGAGAATGCAAAAGTTATTTCATTATTCTCAAAAGAAATGGCACTCCTTGTTCATGCATTTAATGGTTATGTGTTGAAGTATTTAGGTGATGGACTTATAGCTTATTTTCCAGAACCAAATTTTAATGGAATGAATGATAATGCACTAGACTGTGCATCTTCAATGAAATTGTTAATACTTTGCGGAATAAATCCTGTGTTAAAAGAAAAGGGTCTGCTAGAGTTGAGTTTTAGAATAGGACTTGATTCTGGCGAAGCAACGGTAGTTATAGTTGGTGCTGACAGAATCAAAAAACATAAAGATTTAATAGGAGAAACTATAAATTTGGCGTCTAAAATTCAGAGTATAGCTGAGAAAAATCAAATACTAATTGGTGATGCTACTGCAAGAAATGTTCATACTTTTTGGAGAAAATTACTTATAAAAAAAGAGCTTCTTCCAAATTGGGAGTATACAGTTAGAAATACAAAGGAATTCTATCCACTATATTTTTTGAAAGAACCTAACATATAAGAATTTTATTTAAGCTTTCTTTATCCTTGTCACAAGATTAATTTACACTTGTAGTAAGAATTACAGAGAAAATAAGAAGAATGTAAAAATAATAAAACTAACGCTTTTCTACTTCCTTATGAACGCCATCGACCCAACAGCCACTGCAAATCCGCCTGCAAACATGGCGTCCAGTACAGGATACATGGCTGGGCTTGCTGTCAAGTTCAGGAAGAAACCCGACAAAGCTGCCACAATGCCTATAGACCCGACTGTTCTCCAGAAATCCATTTTTACCACCTCTTTTGTTTATAGCCCTCTACATATAGGGTATGTAAAAAAGAAAATAATGACAGTGCTTTCACCTCATTTTTCCGCCTTTAACATCTCAATCCAGTTCTTCATTCTTTCAAATTTCTCTAAAAGTTCCTCTTCATCGGCTGGATTCCTGCCGCCGCTTATGGTAACTTTTGCCTCTTTCATGCCCGTCTTTTTCAGCTTTTCGTTAGCCACGTAATCGAAAAATCTCTTCTGGTAATTTCTGTCCTGTTTCAGCATAAAATCGCCCATCGTTTCTTTCATTTCTTTGATGGCGAGCTCCCTCTCTCTTTTCTTCTCGTCCAGTATGAGACCACAGCGACCACAGAAATCTACAGTGGCAGGGTTCTGCATCCTGCATCTGATACATACTTTCGGTTTTAATTTTGACTTTTCTTTTTCCGTTTCCTCTTTCTTTATGCCGTATACGTTGAGCAGCGCATTATCAACGTCCCTGCCTGACAGATGAACGTAAGTGGCTGCCTGACTTGAACGCTGCGTCCATCCGAATATTTCCTTAAGCTGTGCTTCTGTCAGCTTGTTCGCCAGCTCTGTTGCTCTGGAATGCCTGAACAGATGCGGGTGTATCTTCTTTTTTATCCCAGCCTTCTCGCCTAGATTTTTCAGCATCATGGCTATTGCGCCGTAGCTCATCATTTTGTTCTTGTTCTTTGTGCCGATGCCCAGCCACAGAAAAGCGTCTGGATTGTCTTTCTCTGGATGGATGCTGACCCATGACCACAAAGAAGGAGATGATGCGATTAATCTAACCCTTCTGTCGCCTGTCTTTCCGCTGACATGGATAACTGCCCCGTATTCGTCTGATTCGAGATTTTTCAATTTCAGCGTTGCCATCTCTCCGATTCTGCAACCAGATTCGTACAAACAGAAAACCAGTGCTTTATCTCTGGGATGGTCTGCGACATTAACCATCGTTATTATTTCGTCCTGCGTGAGCATGTCGTCTGGAAGCTTGTGGCTGTTGTTTCTTAACGTGGCTTTCAGCCATCTGACTTCTGGCGGATATTCATCGCTTTTTCTCAGCCATCTGTAAAATCTTTTGCAGATTACACGGTAATCTTTTTTCGTGTAGTCCGCAAGAGGAGAAGTTTCTATAGTCCTGAAAATTCTTTCAATGCCTTCCCTGTCAGCATCTTCAAAATCCTTTTTGACAAGCTCGGAAATTTTTTTCAGGTGAGAAATATATTTTATGACTCTTGCCCTGCTGAGACCTTCAGAAAAAAGATAATCGCAGAATTTCAGGATTGTTTTTTTATTCTGTTCCGAAGTTTTAAAATTGCCGATTCTTTTCAGCGTGGATTTCAGTCCCTGCTCGTAATTATGGAAATCCACTTTCACGCCCATAGATTATTTATGCCCCGCCTAGTATTTAAAGGCGGAGCATCTCGATTGCATTTGAATGCTCCCTAGGGGAAGTTCCCAGCTTTTCCGCCAGCGCTTTTCAGCAGAAAAGGGCTGTTTTGAACCCCTGTTTCAAGCTGCTTCCGTTTCTTTCCAGGGTTTCTTCCTAAGAAAGCCTCGAGAAGCTCGCATCCTTGACCGGACTAGACGAAGGGAGCTTTCTAATTAATACCACACATACCACCAATCTTTAGATGGTGGTAGTATCAGTGGTATGTGGAGTGTAAAAAACACTGCTATAGTATCAGTGGCATCAGATCTAATAGATGTCACTGCATTTATGCAGTGGTTTTTCACAAAATTGTCAAATCTTTATACACAAAAAGACTATAAATACAGGATTGTGGTATGGCACCCGGTTCAAAAATAACACAGCAAGAGGTATGGGGCTCAATAGCCGAGCCATGGCACCGGGCAAGAACAAGAATGTATGACGACCTGAAGGAGTTTCTAAGAAACAACACCGGCAGAAATTTTGTGCTGGATTTGGGCTGCGGCTCCGGCCGCAGTTTTATGGCAGGCAAAAAATACGTAGGCGTGGATTTTTCTGAAAATATGTTAAGGCATGCGAAACAGAATGCAGAGAAAAATGGAATAGAAGCTCACTTGGTTAAGGCTGATGTATGCCACCTGCCTTTCAAATCAAATTCATTCAATACGGCCCTGCTTGTTGCCACCCTCCATTCAATGGAAGACCGTGCCATGTGCTTGGAAGAAATGAAAAGGGTTATGGAAAAAGGCAGCGAAGCCTTCGTAACCGTCTGGAACAAAAACCAGCCAAGATTTTTAATGTCAAAAAAAGAAAGCTATGTGCCTTGGAAAGTAAGCGGCAAGATTTATTGGAGATATTATTATCTTTTTGCCGAAGGGGAATTAAGAAAACTTCTCTCCGCCTACTTTAACGTCAAAAAAATATACGGCGGCAGGGAGAGGGTTTTAAAGTTATTCCCGAAGAATATTATCGCTATCGTGAAGAAGATGTGATTTTCCAGTTTTTTAGCCTATATTTAGAGATTCATGCGGGGGTACCCAAGTGGCCAAAGGGGCTAGATATCTGAAAATAGGCCATGCTTAGGACCTAGTGGCTTAGTGCCTTCGCAGGTTCGAATCCTGCCTCCCGCATTTTTAAGACTTATGGATAAAATAGCTTTGTTGAAAAAGTCGTGTGCATCTGTTTGATGCACACATACGGGTAACCCATTGGCGTCAAAACAGCCAATGGGTTTCTTTTTCAACAAAGCAGGATAAAATGTATCAAGTCGCGAGAGTAGCCAAGTCAGCCCGGCATCTTAGAAGATGCCGTTCCTTGATTGGTCAAAGGCGCAAGGTTCAGGGCCTTGTCCCTTAGTGGGTTCGTCGGTTCAAATCCGGCCTCTCGCATCAATTATCGGATTTCCGTGAAGAAAATAATTTTCTTCAGGATGCCAAAGAACTTTTAGTTCTTTGAGCATGAACCTCGGTTCATCTTCGGCTGAGCGAAGCTCGCCGAGACCTCAAAGAAGCTCTGCTTCTTTGCAGGAATCCGGCCCTTCGCATCTGCTTTCTTTAAAAAGAAAGTAGCCAAAGAAATTCATTAATTATGTACCGAAAAGGAGTTCTTGGAATAGTAATAGACAAACGCAAGAGATTTCTTATTCTGTGCCGTGTCCTTCACTGGCGCGGCTGGGAATTCCCGAAAGGCGGCATAGATAAAGGCGAGACCGCCGAAGAAGCGCTGCTTAGGGAAGTAAAAGAAGAAACCGGGCTGGATGCAAAAATTATCTGCAGAATGCCATACGTAATTACTTATGATTACCCTGAAAGTTTCATAAAAAAGACAAAAACAAAATATGCCGGTGCAAAGCAGACGGTCTATCTTCTTTTAGCTGGCGGCAGTGTAAAGTTGTCCAAAGAACACAAAAAATTCAGGTGGGCCTCTTACAAGCAGGCAAGAAAGCTGTTGAAACACGAAAGCCAGAAGAAAGCTCTTGATGCCGCTTACCAGTATGTTATCTAAGAAGACATTGAAAACTGCCGTCTTTAGACGGCAGATGAAATACAATGTCTTCTGGATCCCATCTTCTCACAAACCACCGACTTTAGTCGGTGGTATATAAAGAAGATGTGATTTAGAATCAGGCTCCGTTAAAGTGGCAGCGGATGAAAAGTTTCATATGCTGTATAATGTTTCTGCTCTCGGCAAATTGAAGTCGTGAATCTTTTGCTGAAACAGTCAGCATCTTCATATCTTCCGGCTTTTCGTAGTCTAGTTTTTTCAGCCTTCCTTTCGACTTAAAAAATCCAGAAACCGCCCCTTTTACTATTGCAGCGATGTGTTTGTTTGCACCTTCCTTGATTAAGTAAGCCCTGTTTATTCTTAAATCGCCTGCAATCACCGAAGAGATAAACTTTTTCGATTGAAAATAAGTTTTTCTGATGGCATCAAAAAAATCAAAATGCCTGAGAAACAGAATCGTCGTGTTCCTGAAATACCAGTAAAGGAAATGGGCCATTGTAGATATGTCTCTGGTGCCGCCGTCTTTTGCTGTATTGTGATAAGCAATTGCTCTGGGCTCAAATATTATTTTGCCTTTTTTTGACACACGCAGGCATATGTCCGTTTCTTCCCTGTACGCATTGCCCTTGAACCGCGTGTCAAAGCCGTGCAACCTTATAAGAGCATCCCTCCTGAACGACATATTCCCGCCCATGAGAAATTTGACAGGCGACGGCTTCATAAGCCGCGCGTCCTTTGCATATTTTATTCTGTAGTTATGGGATATATCCCCTTCAGGCGTAATCCTGCCTTTCCATTTCCGGTTTATGCCCGCCGCTCTTTTAGATTCGACCACCGGCCCGCCTGCGCCGCCAACAGATTTGCTTCTGTAATGTTTTGCCAGGTTACGCAGCCAGTGCCTGTGGGCATAACCATCGTCATCTACAAAAGCAACAACCTCGCCTGAAGAAACAGCAATGCCCAGATTCCTGGATTTTGTTACGCCCTGTCTTTTTTTGTTTCTTAGATAAATTATGCTGGCGTCTTTTATTGTATTTTTACAGTTAATGGATACGGAGTTCATAGCATTAACAAAATCTTTTTCTTCAGAGGCATCGTCTACCACTATAATTTCTTTTGGTTTGAGTGACTGGCTCAATAAGGAAGCTATGCATTTCTGGAGATGCGCCGCCCTGTTCCTCGTGCAGACGACTACGGATATAGAAGGGAAGGACATAATAATAAATGTCTCTTGAATGTTATAAACATTTTTTAGTACCGCAGGCTAAATAAGACTCTGAAACTATTAAAGCAATTGGCATTAGATTATCGGGAAATTTTCTTGAAATTTTAGTTACTCTACCAAAAATGTTTAAAAAATATTTCTGAAGCGGCTTGGGTACAAGAGGCAATTCGTCGTTGCCCTCTGTGAAAATAGGCAGGCGAATAATCGCGGGTTTTAAGGTTACGTCATCAAAAAACTGTGAGAATAGCCTGCGAAGCACTCTATAAGACACCTTTTCCTGACAGAACTTTTCTTTCTTCCATTTTTGCATATAGACAAAATCCCAGAAGCACGGCTTTGACTTTGTTACGACAACTAGCTTGCCGTTATCCCTTAATAGATTGTTGAACCGTTCGATTGCCGCCGCCTTGTCCTTTATGTATTCAAAAGAGCGCACAGCAAAAATCTTGTCGAATTTGAAGTCAGTTTGTGAAAAGGAATCGGATAATAAGAATTTTACATTTTTTCTATTTACATACCTTTTTGCCCGTTTCAGCATATCTTTTGATATGTCTATGGCAATTAATTTTTTGCATTTTTCGGCTATTAATTTTGTCCATACGCCAGGGCCGCAGCCAACCTCTAGAATTACATCATTTTCTTTGGGCTCCAAGTATTCCAGCAGGATGCTTTTGGTAAGGGAATAATCTGACCTCGCAACAGCCGACTTAAGCCATTGGCTATAGGCATACGTTTTCGATAGAATATCCCAGTAATGAGCCTTCATAATTATCTAAGAAGACATTGAAAATGTCTTCTGGATCCCATCTTCTCACAAACCACCGACTTTAGTCGGTGGTATAATAAGGAAGATGTGATTATCAGCTACCCGCTGTAAGCCTGTCCAGCATCTTCGCAACCTTCTTCTGCCCAAGCGCTATGATAAACTGCGCCAGCCTCGGCCCCAGGCGGTTGTTCAGCAGAACGACATACGCCGCCTCAAAGAACTCCCTCGGCTGCAGATTGTTTTCTTTCGCTATTTCAAACAATCTCGATGAAAGCTCCTCTTCAGTAAATGTTTTTGACTTCAGCTCTGCTGCCAGCTGAACAAGCGAGCGTTTCTGGCTTTCTGACAGCGCGTATTCAATCTTTTCCTCAGGTATCGTATCCCTGACCCAGTTCTCGGCGTATTTTATCCTTTTTTTAATTTCTGTTTCATCGTTCTTGCCAACTTCTTTTGGCATGTGCCCAGTTCTTTTCAGCATGTCCACGATTATCTTCTTGTTTTTCGCAATCCTGAAAAGAGTTGTCAGCATTCCGTACTGGACCATTGCCGTCGGCTCTTTCGGCTTCAGGAAATTCACGTATTCGTGCAGCCTTTTCATGTGTTCCAGTTCCTTCTCATTTCCAACCTTCACCTTTCCGGAATACACCCTTGCAAGTTCGTCGACCTCGTCCATGTAAGCCGGTATGGCATCCGGGTCTACGACGCGCGATGTTCCTAACCGTTTCAGGAACAGCAGCCGCAGGCTTGCAGGGCTTGCGTATCTTAGCCATCTTTCAGGCGTGAATATATTTCCCGCGCTCTTGGAAATCTTTTTGCCGTTGCGTTCCGTGAACATCTCATAGAACGAATGCAGGGGCGGCTCATAGTTTAATATTTCCTTGCATATGGCATCATTGCAGCGGACGCTGTCCAGAATGTCTTTGCCGTACGCCTCGTAATTTATTTTTAGCGCGCGCCAGCGCGCTGCAAACTCTACCTTCCAGACAAGCTTCCCGTCTCTTATGCCGGCTTCGCTCTCGATGCCGCAGCCCTTTATCACTATTTCCTTTCCCGTCGACGAATTTTTCCCCACGAACTCCAAATCACATTTGTACAATATTTTCCCGTCAACGAATTTGTACGCGCGCGTCGTGTATATCCGTCCGCAGTTTTTGCATATCGGCAGGAACGGCAGCTGCGTCAGGTATTTGTCCTGGCCGGTTACACGCTTGATTATTTCTCCCGCCTGCTGCCATTTCGAGAGTATTTCCGTGATTTCTTTGTCCAGCGTCCCTTTTGCGTACTCTTCGTTCGCGCGTTTCAGACGGAATTTTACATCAACCATCCTGAAAGCTCTTATCAGCAGGGACGATATGTGGTAGGCATAACTTTTGTGGCACCCGAAGGGGTCGTCAATCATCGAGACAGGCTTTCCAACATCCTTTTCCAGGGAATCCGGCATGCCGGCCGGTATTTTTCTTAACCCATCGCGATCGTCAGAAAACGCAATGAATTCGCTCTTCTCGCCCAGCCCTTTCAGCGCGATGCTTACGACATACGAGCGCACGCCGTCGCCCAGCGAGCCGACATGCGGTATGCCCGAAGCTCCCAGACCCATTTCAGTCCGCAGTTTTTTCGTCCTTCCGCCAAACCTCTCAGCAACCTCTTTCGCCGTCTGGTCAACCCAGAATAAATTATTCATAGATATCATTTAGAAAGAGAAAATTAAAAGATATGGAAATCTGGCATTCCACTGTTTTAAAACAGCGGTGGAGTGGAATGCTGGCTGTAAAAAACACTGCATTAATATCCGTGGCTTCAGTAATCGTAAAGAAGCCACTGCCTTTAGGCAGTGGTTTTTCACATTATCGCGGCTGGTAAAACGGGCAATCTAGGCAGTCGGTCTGAGGATTTATTTTCAATTGATACCCATCCTTGTTAAGGACCCAGTTATCAGTACCAAGTCGTTCTTTCTTTGTGCCACCCGGTGCGGGATAACCCCTCCTTTTGCCGTTACTTGTGCAGTACGATACGTCTTCAACTCTGTCCCTTAATCCGCTGAATCGAGTTCTGCCTGCAAATATGCACTCCCCGTTCGGCCATATGTGCCCTGATCGTTGTGCAACAAGCGTCATCTATCCCACCCCTGTCCCACTTTTATGTGGCAAATTATTTAAAGTTATGTTATACGTAAATTTATTACGAAATTCGGAATCATGTATAATTTGAGGCGAGGAACAAATTTTATAATATGGCGCTCGACTAACCGGAGGTTAGGGGAGTATGGACGAAACGGATTTTAAAATTATAAACATCCTGAGAAAGGATTCAAGGGAGAGTTTTGTTTATATAGCCAAGGCGCTCGGCGTGACAGAGGGCACCGTAAGAAACCGCGTCAAAAGGCTTGCCAGGGAAGGCGTGATAAAGGGGTTTACAATCGATTATCAGGCGCCTGTAGAAGGACTTGTTATCTTGAAGAGCAGTCTGAAAAACAGCAAGGCGTTGCTTGCAAAACTGAAAGAATTTTCGACTAATATATTTGAAATCTCAGGCGAATATGACATAGCCGCAATCGTAGAAGCGCAGAATATAAAAGAACTGAATAAAAAGGTCGACAGGATAAGGGCGTTGAAAGGCGTGTCGGGCACGAACACGGCAATAAAGCTGCACTGATTATCCTCATCATCGTGTTAAATACTTTCCTGAAATAAA
This sequence comes from Candidatus Aenigmatarchaeota archaeon, assembly GCA_016180945.1. GTDB lineage: Archaea > Aenigmatarchaeota > Aenigmatarchaeia > GW2011-AR5 > GW2011-AR5 > JACPAG01. The sequence continues at coordinate 133,528 of JACPAG010000003.1, forward strand.
TCCTATGGGGTGGGAGTATGGAACTTAGTGGATGCATAACAGCATTAGTAACGCCCTTTGACAAAAATCTCCAGATAGACTATGCCGGCCTAAGAGAAAACGTCCGATTCCAGATAAAAAATGGCGTCTCTGGCTTGGTGCCGCTGGGCACGACTGGCGAATCGCCTACGGTGACTGACGACGAAAGGGACAAAATTATTTCTGCAGTAGTTGAGGAAACCAATGACAAGGTCCCTGTGATTGTAGGTACAGGTACGAACTCGACGGAAAAAACGATAAAATATACAAAGCATGCCAAAGAACTGGGCGCAGATGCCGTGCTGATAGTTTCGCCATACTATAACAAACCAACGCAGGAAGGCCTCTACAGGCATTTCAAAGCCGTTAGCGATTCAGTGGATATACCGATAATAGTTTACAACATTCAGGGCAGGACGGGCGTAAACATAGAAACGCCAACGCTTCTGAGGATGAGCGAACTGGAAAATATTGTTGCAGTCAAGGAGGCGTCCGGCAGCATCGCCCAGATGATGGACGTCATCGACCAGCTGGCTGGCTTCACTGTCCTAAGCGGGGATGACAACATGACGCTGCCGCTGATTGCGGCAGGCGGAAAAGGCATTATTTCTGTTGTCAGCAACCTTCTGCCGCGGCTGGTTTCTGATATGGTTGCCGCAGCATTGAAAGGCGACTTCGCTAACGCCAGGGCGCTGCATTACAGGCTGATGCCTATTTTCAAAGGCGCTTTCATAGAAACAAATCCTATACCGATCAAAACAGCCATGCAACTGGCTGGCATGGCCGCAGGGCCGTGCAGATTGCCATTGTGCGAGATGCTTCCGCAGAATCTGGAGAAACTGAAGGGCGTACTTAAGAAATACGAGGAATTAAAGATAAGTTGAAAATAGGTATCAAAATAATATGGCAATCAACTTGCGAAGTGTAGCGACCAAACCTTACAAACGAATGCCATAAGAATTCGTTACATCGAAGAACCGTTTACGGTTCTTCGAATGTAATATGGCGCTCGACTTTGCGGAGCAAAGGGGAGTATGAAGATAGCTATCATAGGCTACGGAAAAATGGGGCATGAGATTGAACGGCTTGCAAAGACAAAAGGCATAGAAGTAGCCGCCGTTATAGACCCGACGGACAGCAGCGCTGCTTTCAAAGAAATAAACAAAGAGGCGTTGTCACAAGCAGACGTTGTCATAGATTTCTCTGTCCCTGATGCTGTAGCAGAGAATGTTCGCCGTGTTTCCAGCCTCGGCAAGAATATGGTTGTCGGCACGACAGGCTGGTACAACTCTCTTAATGATGTCAAAGACCTCGTTAAGAAAAGCAATATAGGGTTTATTTATAGCCCGAATTTTTCCATAGGCGTAAACCTGTTTTTCAGGATTGTTGACGAATCCTCGAAGTTGGTAAACAAAATCAGCGACTACGACGTTTTTGTTTACGAAGGGCATCACAATCAGAAAGCAGATTCGCCTTCCGGCACGGCTAGGGCGCTGGGCGATATAATTCTCAGGAATGTTAAGAGGAAGAAAAGGCTCGTCTTTGACAAACTGGACAGGAAAATCCTGCCGGAAGAGCTGCACGTTGCAAGCTTCCGCGCCGGCTTTATTCCCGGAACCCATGTCGTAGGTTTTGACAGCGAAGCCGACACAATAGAGCTAAAGCATACGGCGAGGAGCAGAGCCGGCTTTGCGCTGGGCGCCCTGCTCGCAGCCCAGTGGCTAAAAGGCAAAACAGGATTTTTCACCATGGATGATTTCATAAGCGATTTTTTCAAGTAGCAATCCTTTGGATGTATCAGAGGGAGAGGGGATTATGATAGTAATGAAATTTGGCGGCACTTCTGTTGGCGACGCAGAGAGAATTAAAACCGTTGCCGAAATTGTTAAATCACAAATTGACAGAGACCCTGTAGTCGTTGTCTCCGCCTTTAGCGGCGTTACCGACGGCCTTATAAGACTGGCAAATGACGCAGTAAATAAAAACTCTAGTCTGGAAGAAATAAGAAATAGGCATTTTGATGTCATGAAAGACCTTGGGCTCGACGCATCTTTGATACGGCACGAACTGGAAGAACTGGAAATTATAATCAGGGGTATTTCGCTCCTGAAAGAGCTTACGCCAAGAAGTCTTGATCTGGCCATATCCTTTGGCGAGCGGATGTCGTCTAAAATACTTGCAGCGTACATGTCTAAACTGGGTTTGGATGCAAAGCCGTACAATGCATACGACATCGGCTTTGTCACGGATTCCAATTTCGGCAACGCTGAAATACTGGAAGAAACAGAAACTAACATACGAGAATTTTTCAATAACGTCAAGAGTCCTGTGACCGTGGTTGCCGGTTTCATAGCAAAAGACAAGCAGGGAGAAATAACGACCCTGGGAAGAGGCGGCAGCGATTATACAGCTTCCGTAATAGGCGCTGCTCTCGATGCAGAAGAAGTGCAGATATGGACAGATGCAGACGGAATAATGACAGCAGACCCGAAAATTGTTAAGGGCGCAAAAACCATCGATTATGTCTCTTATGACGAGGCTTCGGAGCTTGCATTTCTCGGCGCAAAAGTCCTGCACCCGAAAACCATACTGCCTGCCGTAAAGAAAAACATACCTGTTAAAACATTGAACACCTACAACCCAACGCATAGAGGAACGACTATTTTGGAAAAGGTAGATAAGCAAAGCGGCATAATCTCAATAGCGTCCAAGAAGAACATTAAGGTCATAAATATCCGCTCCCCAAAAATGTTTCTTGCGTACGGCTTTATAGCAAGAATATTCGATATCTTTGCCAATCTAAGAATACCTGTTGACTTGGTTTCAACATCAGAAGTGAACATCTCTGTTACAATCGATGGAAAATACGATACCGAAAGGCTGGTAGAAGAATTGAGAAGGCTTGGCGATGTCGAGATTAGAAATAACAGGGCAAGCATTTCAGTAGTGGCAACAAGGCTTGCTTCCACCCCGGGCATAGCTGGAAAGGTATTCTCATCTTTGGGAGATAACAAAATAAACGTAGAGATGATATCTTCAGGGGCCTCGAAAATAAACGAAAGCTTCGTTGTGAAGGAAGAGGACGCGGACGACGCCGTAAGGATACTTCATGAGGCGTTCTTTGGTGAGTGAATGATTCCCGTAGGCATACTTGGCGCAACCGGCATGGTTGGCCAGCGTTTTGTACAACTATTAGAAAACCATCCCTGGTTCGAAGTTAAACATGTAATCGCCAGCCCGGCGTCGGCAGGGAAAAGCTACAAAGATGCGGTAGCAGGGAGATGGCATATGCCGAAAGATATGCCCGAAGACGTGAAAGACCTTATTGTTCGGCCAGTAGATGATGTCAAAGGGGCTGGAAAGAACTGCCGGTTTGTATTTTCTGCCCTTGATTCAGACATAGCCAAGGACTGGGAAGAAAAGTATGCAGAGGCAGGCATTCCTGTGGTTTCCAATTCGTCCGCGCATAGACATACAGACGACGTGCCCATGCTTATTCCCGAGATAAATCACAATCACACTGATATGATACCCATTCAGAAGAAAAACCGAGGCTGGCAAGGATTTATTGTCGTGAAACCGAACTGCTCGCTGCAAAGCTATATGACCCCTCTATTCGCGCTGCACAGGAAATTTCAGTTAAAGAAAGCCGTAATCACCACCATGCAGTCCGTGTCCGGTGCAGGCCATCCCGGCGTTTCATCGTTTGATATAATAGACAACATAATCCCTTACATAAGCGGCGAAGAACTGAAATCCGAGGTCGAACCGAAAAAAATTCTGGGAAGAATAGAAGGTAGTAAGTTTGTCCATGATAATTCATTCGAGATATCGGCGCACTGCAATAGGGTAGGAACTGTGGACGGTCATATGGCGTGCGTTTCCGTTGAATTCGAAACCAGGCCTGAAAGGGAAGAAATCCTGAAAATCTGGAAAGAATTCAGGAGCCTGCCGCAGCAGCTGAAGTTGCCTTCTGCGCCCGAGCAGCCGATAATTTATCGTGAAGAAGAAAACAGGCCGCAGACGCGGCTTGACAGGGATGCGGGCAAAGGCATGGCCGTGACAGTCGGTAGATTAAGGGAATGCAACGTTCTCCAGTGGAGGTTTGCCGGGCTTAGCCACAACACCATACGCGGGGCAGCAGGCGGCGGTATATTAAACGCAGAACTGCTTAAAGCAAAAGGATATTTGAATTGAAACATTTTTTATCACTGCAGAGTGTGAATCATAATGACAAAATATTTTCGTTCCGGTAGATTGAAACAAATCCCTCCTTATCTATTCGCAGAAATTAGCAGGAAGATTGCCCGGGCAAGGAAATCCGGCATTGATGTCATTAGCCTTGGCATCGGCGACCCGGACATGCCGACGCCGAAGCACATTATTGCGGAGCTGGAGAGGGCTGCAAACGACCCAAAGAATCACCGGTACCCTGATTACGAAGGCCTGCTTTCCTTCCGCCAGGCAGTCTCTGACTGGTACAAGAAAAGGCACAACGTTTCTCTAGACGCTGCCCGTGAAGTTCTTGCTTTGATCGGCTCGAAAGAAGGCAGCCTTCATTTATCGCTTGCGTTTATTAATCCAGGCGACTATGCGCTTGTTCCGAATCCCTCTTATACGACTTACAGGACAGCCACAATACTGGCAAACGGTTTTGTTCATGACATGCCTTTGGTCGAAGACAATGATTTTCTTCCGCAGCTTGATGACGTGCCTAAAGAAATTGCAGAGAAGACAAAGATTCTGTACGTCAGCTATCCTAATAATCCCACAACCGCAGTTGCGGAAAAGGAATTTTACAAAGCCGTCATAGACTTTGCAAGGGACAATAACATTATCGTCTGCTCTGACAACCCGTACAGCGAAATCGCATTCGACGGCTACAGGCCCCTGAGCTTTTTAGAGGTCGAAGGAGCAAAAGATGTCGGCGTTGAGTTCAATTCCCTTTCAAAACCGTACAACATGACCGGCTGGCGCATCGGAATGGCCGTAGGCAACGAAGAAATAATATCGGCCATCGCTACAGTCAAGAATAACGTCGACTCCGGCGTCTTTAACGCAGTCCAGTATGCCGGAATAACTGCACTGCTTAATACGCCTGAATCTGACATAGCGGCGCTGAACAGCGTTTACCAGAGAAGGCGCGACCTCGCTTATGAAACGCTTACAAGCGTCGGCATAAAAGCCAGAAAACCAAAGGCGACATTCTATATGTGGTGCAGAGTCCCTGAGAACCATACAAGCGCCAGCTTTGCAACGCTCATGCTTGAAAAGGCAGGCGTTGTTGTTACGCCGGGCAGCGCTTACGGCATCCACGGCGAAGGATACTTCCGCATCTCGCTGACCGTGCCGGATGCAAGGTTAGAAGAAGCGATGGCAAGGATAAAAAAAACAATGGCGTAAAAAGAAGTATTGACAGTACCCTTTAGTCCATATCATCTAAGAAGACATTGAAAACTCCTACCTTTAGGTAGGAGATGCAAGCAAAAGCAAAGCTTTTGCTGCACAGAAAGACCTGAAGGGTCTTTCTTGTGAAATACAATGCAAGCAGAAAGCAAAGCTTTCTGATGCTACAGAAAACAAGGTTTTCTGTATGTCTTCTGGATCCCATCTTCTCACACAAGAAGGAACCGTGTTCCTTCTGTGCAGACAACGAAGAACCTTTTGTTCTTCGATGTCTTGCAAACCACCGACTTTAGTCGGTGGTATACAAAGAAGATGTGATAACCTTTAATATTTTAACATTTATTTTGAGAGCATGGATATTCAAATCACAAAAATGCACGGCATAGGCAACAGCTATGTGATTATAGAAGATATCGATAGGGCATTGGAACCGAAATATACTGCATTGGCAAAACTGATTTCTGACAAAAATTTTGGTATCGGCTCTGACGGGATTCTTGTTGTAAACAAAGGCAGGCTGGCAAAATACTGGATGCGTGTTTTTAATCCGGACGGTTCCGAGGCCGAGAAGAGCGGCAATGGCATCAGGATGTTTGCACGGTATCTCTATGACAAAAAATTAATCAGCAACGAATCCGATATAGAGGTCGGTGGCCGCCACGGCGGGCAGATTGTACGGCCGAGGATAACCAGCGATAAGTCCGTAACAGTCAATATGGGAAAAGGCGAAATACTGGAAAAGGAGATCATAGTAGTAGAGGAAATGGAGTTCAATGGTATTCGCGTCTCTGTCGGCAACCCGCATTTTGTCATATTTGCAAAAAATGAAAAAGAAGCCGATGCCTATGCAAAAAAGTACGGCTCCGCAATCGAGAATCATGGTGCATTCAGTCCTGCAAGAACCAACGTAGAATTTGTATCAGTTCCGGATAAAAGGAAAATTTTCGTGAGTGTATGGGAAAGAGGAGCCGGATTAACGCTTTCATCGGGAACCGGCTCCTGCGCGGCAGCTTTTGCAGCGTTTAAAGAAAATAGAATAGAAAACAAAGTAACCGTCAAGCTTGCAGGCGGCGATCTTATGATAGAAATTAGAAACGATGATTCTGTTTTGATGACGGGGCCGGCAGAATACATTTTTTCCGGCGCCGTTGATTTGGATAAATTGCTGAAGTGAATGGTTCTGATGGTGAGAAACCGCAGGTGTCTTATATGTGGTGGGAGAGTCCAGGGCATCTTGATGTGAAGAACGGCCGGCTTTACATAGCCGGCATGTCCGCCATTGACATAGCCAACAAATTCAAAACGCCATTGTATGTTTATGATGGAAATCGTATCATGGATATTTACAGAAAATTCTACAGTACAGTAAAGAAGCATACAGATTTAGAAGTCCGTCTGCATTATGCAATGAAAACCAATTCGAACAGAAAAATCCTTCAACTGCTTCTTAAAGAAGGCGCGTGGATAGACGCCGTTTCGCCGGAAGAGTGCAAAGCGGCTTTGGAAGCCGGCTTCCTGAAAGAAAAAATACTGTTCACAGGCACTAGTGTTAGCAGCGAGGACATGAAACAGCTCGTCGGCATGGATGTAAGAATTAATATCGATTCATTGTCGCAGCTAAAGAGACTCGGTAAAATAACAACAGATGCGGAAATCTCGCTGCGAATGGACCCCGGCATAGCCGGAGCCGGCCACAGCTGGCGGACAATGACAGCCGGCAAAGAGTCGCATGGCGTGCCGATAAAATTTTCTATCCCCGAAAACCAAATAGTGGAAGCTGCAAAGCTAGCAAAGGATTACGGCTTTAACGTAGTAGGCCTCCACGAACACATAGGCTCTGGATGGCGTACCAGTGAAGAGGTAAACGAGTTTCTGCAAACAGTTGATATAGTATTGGACAAAGCAAAGCAGATAAGCGAGTTCTGCAATTTAGAGTTCATAAACTTCGGCGGCGGGCCCGGCGTTAGGTACCAGGAAAACCATCCGGAATTTCCTTTAGAAAGATATGCAGAGGAAACATGCAGAAAAGTAAAAGAGTCTGGAGTTGAAATAAATGCGTTATGTTTCGAGCCCGGACGATATATTGTTGCTGATTCAGGTCTGCTGTTAGTCGAAGTAGTCGACGTAAAGGAAAGATACGGCGACATCATAGCCGGCGTCAACAGCGGCTTCAACCATCTTATTCGTCCCGTAATGTACGGCTCTTACCACGAGATAATAAACTGCTCTAAAGCGGACGCAAAACCAGAAGCAGAAGTAACGGTAGCCGGAAACCTATGCGAAACCGGCGACGTATTCGCAGCAAAAAGGATGATGCCGATGCCGGAAGAAGGCGACGTTCTTGCCATACACAGCGCAGGCGCATACGGTTTTACGATGGCATCGCGATACAATATGCGAAGCCTGCCGAAGGAAGTTTTGTTGTAAGGATAAATTATTTTTATTCTTCTATTCTCAGGTAAACAGGCTTCCCATGAACACCATCGCATGTAGCTAATTCTCTCATCGCCTCTTTTACAAAACTATCATTTGTCGGCTCTATAGTTATAATGTCAGGAATTACAGTCTTACCATCACCGTCCTCATATCCAAATGTGCGTCTCTGAAGAGAATCCATTACATTTATTCCATGACGGCCTAAGATATCAAAAACTTTCGCTGCAGTTCCAGGAACGTGTTCCAGACTTGCTCTTATATACCCGCCACTTACAGGGTTCTGAACTAATTCAACGTGCCCGTCCAGAGTAGGCAAATCATCACGAACATCAGTTCTAAGATTTCTTGCAAGGCGTCTGATATCCGCAACTACGGCACTTGTCGTAGGATATCGCCCGGCTCCTCTTCCATAGTACAATTGAGGGCCGCACAAATCGCCTTCGAGATAAATTGCATTGAATTCGTCTCTTACTCCTGATAATGGATGAGGGCCTGATGGATGAGAAGTACCTCTTATTAGAGCAGGGTTCACCCTTACTTCCAGCTTGCCGTCATGAGTTCTGGCGGTTGCCAGCAATTTAATCGTATAGCCAACATCGCCTGCGTAATCAAAATCCTGCGGAGTTATTTCTGGTATACCCTCACACGATATGGAAGCCGGATTAATCCACGCATTCCATGCCAGAGATGAAAGTATTGCCAGCTTGTATCTTGCATCCTCCCCGCTTACATCCGAAGTAGGGTCCGTTTCAGCGAAACCTTTTTGCTGCGCTATCTCCAATGCATCCTCATATTTCATGCCTTCGCCCATTCTTGTCAGGATATAGTTTGTTGTGCCATTCACTATTCCCCTAATCACAGAGATTTTGTTTCCAGCAAGGTCTTCCCTTAATGTCTGAACTATAGGTATGCCGCCGCCAACCGACGCCTCAAAGCCGACATCAACGCCTTTTCTCCTTGCTGCTTCAAAGATTTGCGGTGCATACCTAGCTATAACAAGCTTGTTGGCTGTGACGAGAGATTTTCCTTTTTCTATAGCTTCCATGTGGTATTCTAAGGCTTGTTCTCCACCGACAAGCTCTACGAGTATCTGCACATCAGGGTCTCTTATTACCCTGTAAGCATCGTCTGTAACATACGGAACGGAGGTGTCTCTTGGTTTTGACAGGTCCTTAACAGCGGCGCCTACCAAACGCAAACCTCCGGAATCGCCGTGCTTATGCAGATATTCTGCTACCCCGCCCCCGACATTCCCAAGACCGAGCAAACCGACACCTATAGGCGAACCTGTCATAATCTCACCTCACTGCAAACAGCTCTGCTGTTAATGCTTCAACAGACGATTCTAATTTATCAGGGTCGACTTCAAGTGTTATGCTGGTAGACGGTATAACCTGTTCATTGCCCTGAAGAGCAAAGAGTACAGATATGCCTTTTTTGCCCAATAAACCAGCCAAGTAAGAAAATGTGTTCTGTCTTCCCCGCATTCTGTCGCCTACTACAGTAATCACGCCTACTCCTTGCCCCTGAACAGTCGGTCTATAGCCCTTTTCGTGAAGGTAACCAGTTAATTTTTCTAGATGCTCCATGAACAACGCTGCTGTATCCGCAGGATTTTTCCTATCACCTACTATTACTCTGTAAGAAATCCATCCTGAATCAGCTACAGGCGGGGTAAATCCATTTGCTCCACACCCTTTTTGAAACTGAGCCATTGTCGAAGGATAATCCACGCCTTCTGGCGTGTCTATTAACGGGTCCTGCACAATTACCTCGTACACCCTTTCAGCTACAAGTGCAGCAACAAATCTTTCATCCGTTGTTTCAGATTCATCGGATATAAGCGTTCCTATACTATCTATATCTTTGACAATTAGCGGCATGCCTTTAGCTCTCGCTATCTGTATTGCAGAAGGGTGCACAACAGCAGGCCCCCTTCGTGTCATTCTTCCCGACTCATCGTAACTTAGCTTTCTTAATAAACCATAATCACCAAATCCAGGAGTCACACGGAAAACGCCAGGCACATTTTTTATAATTTCAACCACACCCCCGTCTAGTGCATCACCAAGAGCAACTGCACATGCATCATTGCTATCCCTTCCAGCTAGCTTGTATTCTCGGGGTCTTCGATAATGCCTTCCCAGAAAACCGCTGGCGACAGCTATTCGCCCTCTGCTTAAAATACCGCCTACATTAACTCTAAGAAGTTCCCTGCTCGCTTCCATGTCTATCAGTCCATGGTCGTTGATGCGAAAGCCGGCATCAGGTCCAAATATATATTCAGCATCTCCGCCTTGCGCTATGAGGTGATAATTTTCTAATATCGCTGAATGCCCTTCTGGTGAACCTACAAAAGCATCCCTATTCCCAGCTTCCAAGAATGTTTGTGCTCTTTTCATATCGTCTGTTATTCTGTCCATTGCCTCGTCGTGAAATTGGCGTGGAAGAGCTTTGGCAACTGGCCGGTATACAGTGTCACGTACAACCAGCAGTTCTTTTTCATCTTCTGCGTCGTATATCCTCCCGAACCTGTTTGTTAATCCGCTCATTGCAGAAGGAACGACAACAACCTTCCCATTGCCACGAGTCTTACCTAAAGCATAAGAAGCGGCAGCCCTAAAAGCTTCCGGACCGGTAAGAACGCTCCCGCCATATTTGACAACAGACAAGTCTGGCATAAGAATCTTAAACTACTTTTCAGCAGCATTTTTAAATGCATGTATTTCAGAAGAATGTAATTGAATCGTAATTTCCATGTGCTTCGAACAAAGAATAATTTTATCAGCAACCTAACATAACTTTTATTAACCTTTGCCCCTATGATTAGAGCATGCTCTTTGCAGTCGCGATTTTCGCTACACTAATAACATTATTTGGCATAGGTCTTCTTTCCTTTGATCTGCTCCTGTTTCTCGCATTCATTTCATTTCTGGGCATACTTATCTATTGTGACAGGAGAAAAATAAAACTGGAGGGCATCATCCTTATCCGCCGGACTGCAAAAGGACGGAAAACTATAGACAGGATAGCCAACAGCCACAGAAGTTTCTGGAAATTCATGTCCATAGCCGGCATAATAATAGCAGTCCCTGCCCTGCTGATAATCTCCGCGTTTCTCATCAACAATTCTTACCTGCTTGTTACAAAGCAGACAGAGGAAGGGGCAGCTCGCTTGCTGTTGCCGGCGCCTGTGGCTTCTCCGACAAGCGCGCCCGGCATATTCTTCGTGCCATGGTGGATATGGGTTGTCGGCGTCGCCGTCGTCGTTGTCCCGCACGAGCTTTTCCACGGGATAATGTGCAGGCTGGAAAAGATAAGGATAAAGTCTGTCGGCTGGATTCTTTTGCTGTTCATACCCGGCGCGTTCGTCGAGCCTGATGAAAATCAGCTGAAGAAAGCAAGACGCTTGGTCAAGCTGAAGGTATACGCAGCCGGCAGCTTTGCAAATATCGTCGTCGGTTTTACAGCTCTTATAGTGCTTTTGTTTTCCGCCTCATCGTTCAGTCAAGTCGGCTCTTCATTCTTGGTCATAAAAGACTCGCCTGCCGACATGGCCAACCTGTCCGGCTCGATAGCGGAAATTGACGGAATGAAAATATCTTCCCTGAAGGATTTGCAAATAGCGTTAGCCGATAAAAAGCCTGGCGACATAATTGTTGTAAAAGCGCTGAAAAACAAAGATGTCGTGCCTGTATTTTCAGGCGTCACGCCAAAGGCTTCAGTAATTGTTTCTGGTGAGAATACTTATTCCATCAATCTAACTCAGCGTCCGGACAACAACACCCGCGCATACTTTGGCATAGACGGCTCTTCGTTTATTCCAGCCGTAACATTTCTGCCCGGTATTCAATTCCTGTTCCTTTACCACCTGCTTTTCTGGATTTTCCTCTTCAGCATCGGCATCGGCTTGGTCAACCTGCTGCCTATAAAGCCGCTCGACGGCGGCTTGGTTTTCGAAGAGCTTTTAGGACACACAAAAAAGACAAAAACCATAGTGAAAGGCATTTCAACGGTTATGCTGCTGCTCCTTATATTCAACTTAGTCGGGCCATTTTTCTTGTAAGAAATACCCAGAGATTGCAAAGGAACGAGAGAAGAAAAGGCAGCTCATCTGGAAAGGAGTACATTAGAAAGTATGGCATCAGAAACCTGTGGAAATACAACTTACCTAATGCATGGCGACTGATGTATTCCATAGTACTGATAAATGTTTTCGACTTACTTCTGGCTTACTCTGAAAAACGCGTAGTCGTGGTTGTCGACCTTTATCGCCGTGAGCTGCGTTATATTGAATTTGCCTTCGAACGTATCCCTGCACACGGATGTTTTATACGGCTCTATGTTGCACCAGAAGCCGTCGTCAAATATAACGCAGCCTTGGAGAAGCGTATCCATTCTTTCCTTGTTGTTCACGTTCCATGTCTGCAGCGAATTCACGCCATACATCAGATAAATGCTGGACACATGAGACATTACATAGCAGCCTTTGAGGCTGGGCATATTGTCCAGAACAAATTTATGGTAGGTTCTCGCCTGGCGAGCTTCTTCTATCTTTTCCGTAGGCGTTGATATGCTGGGCAGGTAAAACAGAAAAGAAATTATTATCAGTGCTGCAGCAACCATGAACGATTTATCCTTCAGTAAAGGGGCAATTCTGCCCAGTGATTGCGAAGCAGACAGCACTCCAAAGCCGGCAGCAATCGCAAAAGGCACGTAGTTGCTTAGTATATACCTTACATCCACGCCAAACCGCACGCTTCCCGCGTAGAAGAAACTGTACAGAGAGAAGAAAGAAAAAAACCAGACGCCTAGGAAAAGCAGAAGCCGCCTTTCTTTTTTCGCCAAATATCCGATTCCCATGAGGGCAAATATCGTGAACAGGACAGGGTGCTCTATCGTCGGATAACCGAAGACCCAGAAACCGAGATTTTCAGGTACGTTTTTGGCAGCGTGATCTAAACTGAATTTGTCTCCGCTGCTGCCGAACTGGTCGTAGAGGAACGCATAAAATATATGCGTCAGAAACGGCGCAATAAGAACGAACAGCGCAATCCATAGAAAACAGAACCTGTAGCTGGATAATTTTTTCAGCAGATTTTTATCGAACAGGATTACAAGCAAAGCCGCAACCGGTAACAGAAGAACGCCTTCTGTTTTGGTTTGCATTGCGTACGCTAGCGCAGCTATTGCCAGTGCATACATCTTTAACGAATCCGATTTTGCCGCCAGAGAAAAAAACGAAATCGCCAGCAGCGAAAAGAAAACCAGAACAGGCTCGGCAGCTGCAGTAGCCGACCACATTATGTGAATAGGAATAAGAGAAAACAGCAAAGCAGCGAAGAGCGATATTTTTTCGTTTTTCGAGAATACGTAAGACAGAAGAAAGATTAGAACGACGGATAAGCTTCCAAGCAGCGTTACAAGACCAAACCCAACCCCTTCAGAAGCGCCGAAAAACATATAGGAGATAGCAAGCAAAAACGGATAGCCGTTGGGCCACTTCATAAACGCATATTCCCTGCACGGCTCGCCGTAGTTGCACAAAGCCGCTTTTCCGTTCACGAGTATCTCTTTTCCTATGTCCAGATATATGTCCTCGTCAAAATATACGCGGTGCGTCTGCGGAGCCGCAAACGCCCTCAGAAAAACTGCAAGTATAAAAATAGAAAGCAGAATAATCCACGTTCCGCGGCTTATTTTTTTGAAATGTTCTTTTATGTTCCGAAAATTTAATGCGAACAAGGCCAGCATCGATAAAAATATGACAGTCAGAACTATCGGTTCTGTCTCCCTGAGGCCGTTTTCAACGGCGCCCCTGTCGGTTTTTGTGTCTGTGTAGTAGACAGCGTAGCCTATTGCAGCCGCAGAAATAAGAAGTATAGCCAGCGGAAGGAATTTTTTCATCTTAATCCTCCTTTCTTTATCAAGGTAAGACATAATCCTCCTTTCTTTATCAAGGTAAGACAACAACACAAGCTTCGTTGTCTAACAGTTTCCTTATGGTATGCATTTTCATCTTCCTAGCTAACAGTTGCATACACATCCACCATAACATAGCTTCAGACAATAAACATCTTTTTTACGCAACCTACTTCTTGTTTTCAACAAAGAAATTTCCCATTGCCATATATCTGGTATTTGTCTTGAGCATTGTATCTATCGCGTCCGCCGGCGTTAATACTATCGGAAATCCGTGCAGATTAAAGCTTGTGTTGAGCACGATTCCGTTCCCGGTATTTTTCTTCACCTGTCTTAGTAGCCTTCTGTAACCCTTATTCTCGTCCTGAAGCATCTGCGGCCTTGATGAGCCGTCTACATTAATGACGCTTTTTATCCCGTCCACCTTGTCCTCTTTGGCCATGTAAGCCATTGTCATGAAGCTGTCAACGCCGTTGACGTCTTTAAACAGCCTGCGGCTTTCAGTATCCAGCACAGACGGGCAGAACGGCTGGTACCATTCCCGCTTCTTTACTTTTATGTTCAGCAGGTCCTTTATTCTTTCCGAGCCCGCAGGCGCAAGAATGCTTCTGTTGCCTAATGCCCTCGGACCGAATTCCATGCGTCCCTGAAACCAGAAAACATAATTTTCTTTTGAAATAATGTCAGCGGCATGCTCAGCTATGTCACCCCCCTCTTCATATTTTAATTTATTCTTCTTTATTTCATCCTCAATCTCATCATCCGAATACTCCGGACCTAGATACGCATCTGCCATCCTATACGGTTTCGTTCCCTCGACAAGATTGCTTACATAAAGCGCCGCTCCGGCTGCCAGCCCGCCGTCCCCCATGTGCGGGAACACGAACCAGTTTTTTATCTGCGGCAGAAGCCTTATTCTCATATTTGCCTTTACGTTCGCCGCAACCCCGCCTGCCCAGCAGACATTCCGCAATCCTGTCTCTTCTAATGTATTCTCAAATAACTTTGTAAGATTCTTTTCCAGTACCCGCTGCGCCATATATGCCACCTGTTCTCGCGGATGGTTCCACACAATCCTGTTTATGTGCGAATACATCTTTGTTGCAGGAAACCTGGCCTTTAATTTCAGGCCGTCAACAGAAAAAAAATCCATCATCCTGTTTTTTTCGTCTTCGATAGGATACGAATAGTCAGCCATGCACATGACCTTGCCCTCGTCCTCCAGCTCCCGGAAGCCGAGCAATGTCGTAACCTGCTCGAAGAAAATGCCTATCGAATCCCTTGCAGGTATTTCAGCTATTCTTTTTATCGCGCCGTTCTCGAAAATGTTCACGGAGCCGGACAATGCATCGCCTACGCCGTCCAGCGTCAGGCATAACGCCTTGCTAAAGCCGGACGCATAGCAGGCACCGGCAGCATGCGCCAGATGATGGTCAACAATGTACAGCTTGCCGGCCAATCCAAGATTCTTCAACTCCTTTTTCAGGTAGTATTCGCTTATCCTTTTGCAGATGCCATGCAGGTTACCTGTCGTAGTTGTATTGTATTTGAAAGCCCGTCGCAACCCGACAAATCTTGGCTTTTCTATCTTGCGACGCCTGAACAGATAGTAAGATTCCTTCAGAGAGGGGAAAATTCTTGTCAGTGTCTTGGAAAAATCGCTCGTCGAAGCGGCAACTATATTTATGTCCGTAGGCTTCAGCCCCAGATAATTAAGGCAGGCTTGTATAGAAAGTCTTGGAAATCCAACATCAAGCTTTCTCTTGCTGAGGCGCTCTTCGTTGATAGCTACTTTAATTACACCACCCTCTGCTATAGCCGCACCGGCGTCGTGCCCGTCCCAGATGCCGAGTATGTACATATTTATCTCTCTTGAAATCTAAGTTTTAATAACGAAAATAAAAGTCTTGGAGAATTCCTTAGGTATGTCTTTGACTGTTTTCCATGAGACCAAACTATTGGAATCTCTTTTATTTTATAACCGTTCCGCTTTAATCTCCATAATAGTTCTACGTCAAACTCGAAAAATGTGAGTTTTAGCTTATTTTTTATTTTATTGTAAGTCTCTTTTTTCAAAACCTTCGCCCCACATTGAGTATCCTTTACGCCTAGATTAAACATAAGGTTTACTAACTTGTTGAAAACAACGCTCGCGACACGTATACTTAAGGGACGATTTGTTGATATTTTAGACCCTATTGCTCTTCTGGAGGCAATGGCGCAATCGTGCCCGTTGATGGTTTTTATTAGTTTAAAGTAATCTTCTGGGCTTACGCTTAGATCGGCATCAGTAAATCCTATTATTGACCCCTTGGCTGCATTAAAGCCCGCATAAACAGCACCGCCTTTTCCGAGTCTTTTATTAAATACCAGAAGACGAATCTTTCTGTTTCCTCTCTTGATATCCCGTACTATATCCACAGTTTTATCTGCGCCATCACAGACGACTATTATTTCATAATTAGTAAGGTGCTTTTTGAAATATTTGCTATAGTTGGTTAGAATCTTTCGTATACCATCTTCTTCGTTGTATGCGGGAATTATTAATGAAAACATCGTCTCAATATTTTCCTTATTTTGAAGAGTATATAATCAAATCTTTATAGTTTTTGGCAAACTTCTTTGAAGGATTGTTTATCACTTTAACTACCATCCATTCGTTTGTCGCATTTCTCAGATATTTTGGCCTTATAGATTCTATAGCCTGAGGGCTAATATCCATACCTCTGCTTCCATAGTCCACAATATACGCATCCTTTATAGCAGTTTCATCAGATGGAAATCCAGAAATACGTTTTTTATTTCCTAGATAAACCTCCAGCATCCCCGCAGCCATATGGTCAGCATAAATAGATCTATCCGGTTGTGTCTCCAAAAAGTTAGCAGCTTCTTTAATGGATGAAACGCCAGAAACAAAAAAGTCTCTGGTCGTATTGATGGCTATCAGAGAAGACAGAAAAAGTATAAGTATCATCATAGTAGAAATTTTGTATTTCAGTTTTGTTAAGAATAAAGACACTAAAATTAGAGCAGGGGTGGTTAATGCCATTAAAATTCTGGCCTTTTTGAGTATTAGAAAGTTGATTAGGCTACCATGCTCGAAAAATCTCAGAAATGTGGGGCCTAATTCAAGATA
The DNA here is from genome assembly GCA_016180945.1 of Candidatus Aenigmatarchaeota archaeon. Taxonomy (GTDB): domain Archaea; phylum Aenigmatarchaeota; class Aenigmatarchaeia; order GW2011-AR5; family GW2011-AR5; genus JACPAG01. Next base: position 150,446 of record JACPAG010000003.1, read on the forward strand.
TAGAAAAATTGAAATTAGAGAGAGGACGAGCAAATAAGATCTTTTCACCTTCTTGCATAATAAGAATGCAACAGAAAAGAATACAAGATAATAAAATAAGCCAAAATAATTCATGCTATTTAGTGCTTCCCCGCGCAGGGCCAAAATACCTAAAACTGTCGGCAAATAAAATATTTGTGTCGAGCCGTCCAAATACCATATTCGCAGAATATTCGGTATTAAGTTGATGTTATCTATATTATCGTATTTTATTTTGTTATCATACACCCCATTCGATATATGGTAGTTTAAGAAAAAATCTCCAGTAGAAGCAGCAAAATAAAGTCCTTCAGAGATAAAGACAGCCAAAAAACCCAAGAGCACAAAAAGTTGGACAAATTTTACTTTGCGAGTATAAAAGAAATAAGCAACAAATAAGATTAGAACCAAGAAAATAGATATTTTTGCTAAGTATCCTAAGCCAAAAGACAAGCCCGAAAGGAAGTATAAAAGTATATTTTTCTTATACCAATGACTTTTATTTCCTTTGATTTTCTCGGCAATGAAAAATAGCAGCATGCCGAGCCACATGTAAAATGAAACTACTATATCTGGCATCAATCTGGTGCTAAACAGAACATCTAAAGGAAAGAACGATAAAAGAAAAGCGGCTAGCAATCCTACCTTTTCATTAAAAAATAGCTTTGCTATATAAAAAATTACTATTATGCCAAGCAAAGAATAAACGAGAGAAAAAAAGATGGCAGAAAATTCGTTTAAACCGAAAAGCCTAAACATAATCGAAGGCGGATAGTAAACCATGGTTCTGAAATCGAACGCCTCAGACGGATTTGGAAGAAAGCTTTTTGGCAGATTTGCATATTTTGAGAAATCCATTCTCCCTTCTGATGTAGTCAAAGCAGTCCGCAGATAAATTCCCTCATCCTGCTCATCAGTATAAACTAAACCAACAAAAAACCACAGCCTCAGCGCCAGCGCAAACAGCACAATCAGAAGCAGCCAGAACTCCGCCTTGTATTTTCCTTTTTTGTCTTTCGGATTCAGTTTCTTTAGTAACTGAAGCTTTGGAATATTGAACATTACAAGCTAATTGTAAGTTCTTCCTTAAATTATTTAATGAGAACTAACCTAAAGGAAGTAAGCTCAAAGAAATGGCATATAGCTATAGAAGCATTCTCAACTCATCATCGCTTATTTCAGCATCTCTGATTATGCTCTTCAGAACTTTTGGATGAAGAATCTTCCCAGAATGATAAGGGACAGTTACCCTTTTTCCTTCCATATTTTTGTAAATTTTGTGACTACCGGACTGCCTTGCAAGTCGGAAGCCTTTCTTTTCCAGAATTTTAATAATTTCATTTGCCGTAACCCTCGGCAACTTCATACAGCAACCTCTATGGTGGTAAGGCTTGTCATTTCAACTTGCGGTACCTCCTCGCCGCTAGCTTTTCTCTCCTCCAGATGCAATTTTATTGCATCTTTTATGTTTTTTATAGCCTCTTCGTACGTTTCTCCTTGTGTATAGCATCCTTGCAATTCTGGACAGTAAGCATAATAACCATTCTTATCTTTTTCAATTACTACGGACAACTTATAACTTTTCATTGAAAGCACCCTTAAACTAATTAGAATGAAAAATATTTATATGTTCTTTTACTCAGCCACGCTCGCCACCATAACTTTGTTCTTCTCGGCCACAGAACCGCTCTTCGTCCAGTTGCTCAGTATCAGCTGGTGCGCCTCGCATGGCGTCCAGCACTAAGTTCACTGCATATACTTTTTTGCCGCCTTTCTGCTCTTCATACCCTGCTCAACGGTACCGCCAAGTTTCACGCCATGCTTCTCAGCAAGCTTGCATACGTCGTACACTGAGACTTTTAGCAGTTCTGCTGCCTTTCCTATAGAGATTCTCCCCAAAGAAACAATCTCCAGTACATATTCTTCAGCGCCCAAGTGCAGAAGCTGCCTCAATGCTGTAGACTGATCTACGTATTCTTCTTTGCTTCTTAGGGCTGCCAATTCTACAATCTCCTTAGGTATTCTTAATGGATACGATACAGTTTTCATTTTAATCACCTATTTCGTTTTTAGCTTTTGTATAAAGCTCTTCTCTGATGAATAGCTTCATTTTTTCTAGCGCTTCAAACGCCATCTTTGTTGTTATCTTCCGTCTCTTCAAAAGACCAAGTATTACATCTACGGGCATTATGAATGGGATTCTCTGTTCTTCCAACACAGACAAAAATTTTCTATCATCGGTTATAATGGCGTTGCATCTCTTTTTCTTGTAAATCGCCAATGAAGATGCTTCACCTTTTCCTAAATTATTTATTTCTTCAAAGTTAATCTTCTCAACCGACAATAATTTTCTATCTATCAGATCTTCTATCGCATACGCGTCTTCGTAAAGTCTTTCTTTTCCTTGTTTTACGGCTTCGTTAAAAACGTCCTGCGTAATTAAGCATTTCCTGTACTTTGCTAATTCCTCCATTACCCCTGATTTTGTTAGTTTAATTAATCCATCCGTGTCTAAAACGAATGTTATCATTCTTATACAATTGTATACACTAATTATTTAAGGTTTGCGTGCAGCTTGGAACGAATCAAGATTTCGAGAAATCGAATAAGCTTTGGCACTTTCAATTATTCCGCCATAACTTTGTTCTTCTCAGCCACAGAACCGCTCTTCATCCAGTTGCTTAATATCAGTTGGTGCGCCTCGCAAGGCGTCCAGCAGTTGGGGCACTGCAGCTTTTCCGTCTTTTCCTTTGTTATTCTTGTCTGTTCCGACCCAAGTATTTTCCTCAGGTCATAATCCGTTTCTCGTAAATTTCCTACTTTCTCGTTGAAGATTATGCACGGAAATACGTTTCCCCAGGGGTCGACGAAGCAGGACATGTCCATTATGTTGCACGGCATCGGCGTCTTGCCTTGCTGCAGGTATTGGATGCCCATCTGCAGGTACCTGTTTTCAATGGTTCCGATTATCCCTTTTTTCTGCCGCATTGAAAGTATGGACTCAATCTCCTTTATCGCCTTTGCTGCATAGCCGTCCGGCAGCTGCGCTCCGCCAGTATGGAAATATGTTTCCGATGTCTGGTAGATATTGACATGAAAATCATTGACGGTTATTTCTGGCATTATTTCCTTTATACCAGAGAGCATTTTGCTGAAGACGCCCACGTTTTCAGGATACATCGTATAGCCGAAGAACACGCCGAAATTTTTATGGTCTTTTTTCAATGCCCGCAGCTTCTGGTAAAGACTTATTGCCCGGTCCCAGTTGCCAGGAACCCCCCTGACTCTGTCGTGCGTCTCCTTGTCGCCGTCCAGGCTGACAGTGATCACGTATTTCTTGTCAAAGAACTCCAGCACTTGGCAGATTTTCTTGTATATGTCATCAGGCATGATAGAGTTCGTCGGCGTCGTTACTACGTATAGGTTTGGCAATTTGCTGAAAGCCCTTACTATCTCAACATAATCCTTTCTCAGCGTCGGCTCGCCGCCCGTTAGCCGGACCCACTGGATGAACGGAATCTTGCTGACGAATTTTTCTATCTCTTCAAGCGTTAGCTCGTTTTGCGGTTTCAGCTCCCATATCTTGCAAAAAGTACAACGCGAGTTGCACCAGTAGGTGATTGCAAAATTAAGCTGGTAAGGCATTGAAAAGCCCAGGTTTGTCGCAGCGATTTTATAGCCGAGTTTTATTTGCGATAGCATTTATCTTATCCCCAAAGTTTTTGTTTATCTAAGATGAACATTGAAAACCATGGTCTTTAGGCCATGGATAAAATACAATGTTCATCTGGATCCCATCTTCTCACACAAGAAGGAACCGTGTTCCTTCTGTGCAGACAACGAAGAACCTTTTGTTCTTCGATGTCTTGCAAACCACCGACTTTCCGTCAGAAACCAGAGGTTTCTGCGGAATTCAGGAAAGCTCTGCTCTCCGTGAATTAGTCGGTGATATATAAGGAAGATGTGATTAAAGTATCTTGACTTACTTCAATACAGCGGATGACGGCTTACCCGCCTACCTCCTTCAGTATCGTCTTCAGTATAACCCACCCGTCGCGGAACGTTCTTAATTTGCCAGCCCCGCTGTTCCTTGCCTTTTCGAAACTGGGAACTTCCAGTATTCTTAGTTTGCTTTTAGCCGCCTTTATGGCAATCTCGGCCTCTATCCCGAAGCCCTCTGATTCCGTTTCAAGCAGCTTCACGCCTTTTTTAGAGAAAGACCGGTAGCCGTAGCACAAATCCGAATATTTCGTCTTCCAGAACAGGTTTACAAGCCTGACAAAAAACTTGTTGCCCAGCCTGCGGTAGAACGGCATGTCAGCCGTTCCGCCCCCCTGAAGGAATCGAGACCCCATGCAGACGTCGAATCCTGCTTCTATCCCTTCTATCAGCAGCCCCATTTCTTTCGCCGTGTGGGAACAGTCCGCGTCCATTGTTATGACTATGCTCCCCTTCGCATGGTTCATGCCCTTTTTCAGCGCAGAGCCCTTGCCCTTGTCGTCGAAAATTATTTTGGCGCCGTGTTTTTTTGCTATTTCAACCGTTTTATCGGCAGAATAGCCGTCCACGATTATTATCTCATAATCGTATCTTCTTTTATTCAGAAAATCAGCCGTATCCCTCACGACTGTTCCTATGTTCTTCTCCTCGTTCAGCGTCGGTATCACGACAGAAACAAGCATATGTTAGATTATTATAGCAATTGTTATGTAAAGTTAACGGCTTCCTTTTTACGCCTATCAATCTTCTAATTTATCAAATTCCTGAGTAATGACAAGATATATAAATCGTACTTCCTATACATTACTTATGGCAGCGGCAATAAACTTCGACCGTATCTTCTTCCACCGACGTCATTACGGCGTTATGCTGTCCGTGATATTTCTCGTTCTGTTAGTCGGGCTGGCCATGCTTTACCAGTACCAGAGACCAAAGCATCAAGCGTCGCAAGACACCCCCTCAATCAGCAGAGAGGAAGCTGAAAACATAAAAATGCAGCAATACGGCGGTAATAAACCACAGCGCATTGATTTGCCCAGTTTTTCTGCTGCTTCTTTATGCAAAGAATTTGGTAACATTTCAAGTGAAATTAGCTGCGAAAAGGCCGCAGAGGCTGCCCTGATAAATTATAGCGGGGATATTTTATCTATAAGCAAAAAGGAGAATTCTATAGTTGGCATATCGCGCAACGGGTCTACGGCGCAAATCAAAAGCACCATCTGGATTATCCAGATGAATTTGTACGAGTCCAAGGAAGTAAAACTGCCGGATGGCAGCTCAGAGTTCAGGTATAGGGCATCTATAGCAGTCGATGCCAAAAAAGGTAACGCATATCTGTATGGTGTTTGATAAGTATGAAAATACATTCTTTTGTTTTTCCTGTAGCAATGTTGGCTTTCTTGATTGTCAACACTGGCATTTCATTGGCAAGCGTTTGTTACGGGCCTGTTGATGGGTGCTATGCCTCTGGGGTTTGTAGTAGCAATTGTGATGCGTGGTGTCAAGGTCAGGGATATACAGGGGGTGCATGCCAAGGTTCAACATCTTCCTGTGGTGACACGAATTATCCTGAATCATGCAATTGTTATAATAGTCTGACATGCCCTGCCAGCTGCAGCGCAACTTCCGCAGCATGCAATCCAACGCCGTCATGCTGGACATGCACGAGCGATAACAGTTACACCAATTGGATAGGCGACGCAGCCTGTGATGATTTCTGCGGCGAAACCTCAGGTCCTGGTTCATGTCATTCTGCTGCATGCGTGACATCAACTACAACCTCAACATCTACGAGTACAAGCACCAGTACTTCCACATCTACCAGCACTTCTACTTCCACCACCTCTACGTCCACCTCGACATCAACATCCACTTCAACATCAACAAGCACATCGACATCAACGAGCACTACTAGTACTTCAACATCCACCACCTCAACCTCCACAAGCACTTCAACCAGCACGACGACTACGGCGCCTGGAGGTTGCCCGGCACCTACAATTCGCGATTTCTCTCATACGGAGAACACCTTGCTTATAGCACTTAACAAAGTGTCTCAGGCAGACCATTACGAGGCTCAATGGTGCATGAACGAGCACGGCGTATCCTCTTTCACCGATCCTCTATGCTGTAGCAATCCTAATGGTTGCTCCAAAACCGTTGCAGTTGGAAGCTCTCCTTGGGATGTGACCGTTCCTGCATACCATCATATTGATATAGAAAACTATGTTGATACGTCATCAACACCAAATGCACTTTTCTCGAAAACGAAATATAACATGCGGGTAAGGTCGATATGTGGCACCTTGCAAAGTGGATGGACGCCAGCGGACAATGACTGGCTTGGTTGCACCGTTTTGGGCTTCTGCTACGGCACAGGAGATACGACATGCTCGAATCTAGTGAAGACAGGAACCCCATCCTCAGAGTCTGTACAATTTGGCCCACCTGGTTCGTGTTCTGTTAGCGTCGCACCATACGCGCAGAAAACAGGCGCGCCAATAGGCGCATATGGAAATACTTTCGTATCTACATCAGGCGTCTTAACCGTGAAAAAATTTGAATTTGACGATCAGGACGGCGGAAGCTGCGACATAGACTACGGATTTACAAATAGTTGGTCAAAACCGCAGACAGACTGGCTAGACGTGCATGCAAAAGTCTACAGGAAAGACGGCGGCAGCAATCAGCAGGAAATAGGCTTCAGGGTATGGACGATATCATCAAACTGTGGAATAAGGAAATGGAACGGAGTAACTTCAACTTGGGGAGACTGCCTATCAACAACTGACCTGTCAAAATTATCGCCAAACGCCGTTCCTGGAAACGACATAGGCTCGACTTATAACATAGAATATTGCGGCGACGGGACTGTAACCAGCGGCTTGGCAGGCTGCACTGCATCGGGAGTTAACGAGATCTGCGACCCGCCTGGGAGCTGGCGCGGAACTTGCAGCGTGGGGAATACAAGAACAGAGGACCAGTGCAACAGCGCCTGCACTGGAAATGCTGATACGAACTCCTGTGAATCAGACTGTGGAGCCGAAGTTGCATGCGATGAAAAGAACATAGGAGATCTGTGTATAACTGGAAACGGGGATAATGGAACGTGTACTAGCTTATGCGAATGTAGGGCTAGCTGCACTAGAAATGCAGACTGTGGTGCAGGCAGATGCTGCCTTGGTCATACAGCGCCGCCAGAAGCCGCTGGACCTCTATACGGAACAGGAGACCGGGCTGCTGCCACTTGTGTTAGCAAACAGGTGTATGCTGCAAATTCCGCTTATCTCTGCGACCCTGGAACATGGATTGTATGCGACGAAAGCAAAGTAGGTATCAAGAAGGAATTTGATAATCGTGTTTTCGTTTGTATCAAAGAAAACGAAACTTACAAATGGATTGAAACGACAGCCACTCAGTTACCGCAGCCAACCAAAAGCGAAGAATTTGTTATAGATTTGCCGAATATCTTCTCAGAGATAATAAAGCTGTTCGCAATGATGTTTGTACTCTAAATAGTATAAGAAATTTATGCAAACTGTTCGTAATAAGTCCGTATATAAACTGGTGTATTGAGGCCAGGATTTTCTTCTAAAATTCCCGCCAGCGCAACACTCCTGTCATTGATAACGGCGCTAGTTTTTTTACGCCCCTCTCTGAAACCTTTGACTCCGTAGTCTATTCTATCAAGCGCACTCAAATGCCTGCCGGCTACTGCATCCGCTTCAGCTTTGAACTGTTCCCATCTGGCTTTCTTGCCTTCCAGCCTTTGGGCCAATTGCGTTATTTGCTGTTCTGTGAAGCCTTCGAGATATAAGGATGCATAGATGCCCACTCCTATTGCTTGTTGTTCGAATGGTGCTCTATCATAATGTTTTAAATCATCCATGGTACTTTCTTTTTTAGGTCCTCCAAGCCACAAGCTTGAATTGCGCATGCCCCAGAATTCAGAAAGAAATACTTCACCAGTATAACCTAATGCATCATCGAAAGCACCTGTCATCTCATATACCATCTGCCCGAAATCTTTGTTGACATGCCAAGGGAAGGACTTATCTTTGTCTCTTCTAGTCGGCCTGTCGTAGAAATCTATTGCAGCGCGCCCTATGTCTCCGTCCTTTGCAACGTTGTTTACAGTAATGAACAGCTTAGGTCTCCTGGAAACCCCCTGCTTGTCCGCTATGAAATTGTAGGCTTCCTGTAATTTTGAATCTATCCAATACATCGTTTCGTTGTCGCAGGGGGGACACTGCAACTCTAATCTTCGCTCATCCGTATCCGTATAGCGCCACAACTGCTTTTCCGGAGTGAGAACAGCATTAAACTTCGCATTTTCACGAAGAGCTTGCTGATGGGCGCTTTCAAGATAAGGCTTCGCTTCTGCCTCAGTCAATCCAGGAAATTCTATCCTTGCCAGTCCGTCAGCGGTTTCAATAAAGTTTTCAATAAAGTATTTGGGCGCAGGCGTGGCAGTTGCAGGCGCCGCTGCTGGCGGCCTTTCAGGATAAGTAGGCACTGTTGCCTGCCCGCCTCCGGTAAGGGCTTTAACAGCCAGATAGGCAGCAAGACCCAATCCAGCCATACCCGTAAGTACATAAGGCAATACGCTTCTTCTTTCACTTCCTGTTACAATTCCGTGCTTCGGCTGCATGCCTTCACCTACTTACATTTACACCTGAAACTACTTGTCTTTTTGAGCCTGCAAATATAGTTACTGCTTGGTAGTATATAAAGGTTGCGGTGAAGGTATTTATAGGATGAATTGAAAATATCTCACAGGGTGTTAAAAATGAGCGAGATAGTGTTTAATCCTAAAATATTGGGCGGCAAGCCTGTAATAAAAGGAACGAGGATTTCAGTAGACTTTATTCTGGAACTTTTATCTTCAGGCATGTCCGTCGACGACATTATAAGAGAATATCCCCACCTTAAGAGACAGGATATTTTGGCTGCGCTGAATTACGCAGCAAAAGCGATCAAAAAGGAAGAGATTATATCGCCCTTAAAGTAGTGGGTTTTGAAATGAAATTAAAGCTTCTTACAGACGAAAATATAGCGAAGTCTGTGGTTAACGCCCTGCGCAGAACAGGCTACGATGTTAAGGATGTAAAGGAAGAAAAACTTTTTGGAATAAGTGACGAAGAAGTACTCGAGCTTGCGAACAAAGAAAATAGGGTAATTATTACCCACGACAAAGATTTTGCAAATCTGATTAACAACCCGAATCAAAAGCATTCTGGCATTGTGTTAGTGCGATTTTCTGACCAGACTCCAGAAAATGTAATAAACAAACTTCTGCCTTTGTTGAAGAAGTTAAGGGACAAGATAAAAAATGCATTTTTACTAGTTGCCGACGATATGGCAAGAATTATTTGAGTCGTATATAAAAGTTGCGATGAAATTTATCTGCAACGTCATTGAAAACTACTATGCTGAAAAAGACCTGAAGGAAGAACAAAGAAGCTGATTTAGCATTTATGCGGTTGAATTGTCCCAGCGAGCCAGCGAATTCTTAGAAAGGGCTTTTGCAAAAGTCTTATGCCAGTGGTATCCGCCAGCTTTAAATAGCACTGGTATACTAATACTACTTGGTGGAAAAAGTGGAAAAAACTATTAAAGTAAGCGAAAAAACCTATAGGAGGATAAACGAACTCGTAGGAGCATTGAGGGAAAAGAAAGGAAAGCCCGTTTCCATTAATGAGGCACTTTCAGAAGTATTGACTGAAATGAAAAAGTCTAAACCGTCCGATTTCGCGGGGAGCTGGAAGATGAGCGACAAAGAAGCGGCCAATTTAAAGAAGGAAATAAGAGAATTGTGGAAATCATGGAAAATATAGTTTTCGATTCGGATATACTGATAGATTTGGTTAAGGGCGCACCAAAAGTAGTGGAGACTGTAAAAAAGTTAGAGGTCGAGAATGAACTGTATACGACAGACATAAACGCCTTTGAACTTTACTGGGGAGCCTATAAAAGCAAATATCATGAAAAAGAGCTCGCATCTGTAAAAGGTTTATTGAATACGTTTCGTTTAATAGGCACAAACGAAAATTCAATGGAAGTTGCGGCAAAAATTATAGCTGATCTGGAAAAGAAAGGCAAGCCAGTAGCATTGAGGGATTTATTCATCGGCGCTATGTGTCTTGCTAATTCTTTCAGGCTTTTCACAAGAAACACAAAGCATTTCAAAAATATGGAAGGATTAAAAATTATTGAGGTCGAATGATGTTCATGAAAATCTTTATATTTTCCCATCGTCAACTACTTTCATGAAAAGCGCCCTCATCCTTGTTCTCATGCTTTTTGTTGCAGGATGCGTCACTACGGATTATGGGTCTCAGAAAACAGTACAGACAACAGCGCCGGCAACCGTAGCAACAACTGTGCAGGCATCGGATGTGAGCATTTCTTTTGTTGAATTGCCGGATTCCATAAAACCGAACAGCAAATTTGTCGTCAAATGGAAAGTCGATTCTAATCAAGGGAAAAACATAACGCATACGGCTGTGCACTACGGTTATGAATCCAGGCCAGGCGAATTTTCTCTGGAAAAAACGCCACAAGAAACCGGATATGCAGAGCTTACTCAAGAATTTGCTTCCGGCAAACATATAATACCAGCCATTTTTAATTCAACAATTTCGCCTAAACAAAGCCCGATATATCTGAGAGCCCATGTCATAATAGACGGGAAAAATTATTGGACGCCGGAAAAACAAATTAAAGAGGTAATGGCAGAGGCTGCCACAACTACAACAGGCAGCAAGCCTCGGGCTCCATGATTCTGTTCTGCGCATTTGAGCAGTTCTAAATCTTTAAGTCGCAGAAATAACAAAGTTTAATCATGCGTATATCGGCAATCTTAATAGTTGTTACAATATTTGCAGTCTTGTTATCTAACACTTCTTATGCCGCTTTAGCTGATGCTTGGAATATTTGTAAGTCATCAGCTAGTGCCTGTCCTGATACAAATACGCGCGACTACGCAGTAGGGTGCTTTTACAATGACCCACAAGATACAGTAGACTCATACTGTTGCTCATATCCGAATACCGATGACCTAACGAGTCCTGCTGCCTCGACGTATATACCTTATAAATGGAAACTTGGTGGTGCAACGCAAGGTGCCGGCTGCAGCTGCGCAGTTGATGACGGCTTCGTCATCCCGAATACTGGCGTCTGGCATTACGCAGACGAATCAAGCGGAGGCAGCAGAAAAGGTGTCCACAGCCCTCGTCCAGACGACTCCTATACATTCTACGAAACGCCACATAGATATTCTAGATACATGTCATGCGGCGAAAGCGGCTTGTTTACATGCCCTGCAGGAAGCACTGGCATAAAATTCTGGGTTAGGGCTCAGACAGAAAATGGCCCAGACAAGTTAGAAATTAAAAACAGTGCCGGCACAGTTTATGCAACTTTGACTGGTCAATATGATCCAGATGGTGACGATGACGTTACCGAATACTTTTCGACAGACGTTTATCCGCAAACCACAGCAAAATTCCTATTCACCTCTGATGTGAGCTATCAAACCTGGGGCGTTGATGTTTATGGCATAAAGTGCATGGGAGGGGATTCCACATCCACCAGCACATCAACATCTACTTCAACAAGCACTAGTACTTCCACTTCAACTTCTACGTCCACCAGCACGTCATCAACATCCACAAGCACCTCAACATCTACGTCCAGCACAAGTACTTCATCCACCAGCACATCCACTTCAACAAGTACTTCAACGTCAACCACAAGTACAAGCACGTCTACAACCACAACCATCCCTTGCGTCCATGCGAATCCTTCTGTGACTATAACCCCTTCGCCGCAGAATGACGTAGCCGGCTCGGCGCTGGCATATACCGTCGCGGTGACAAACAACGATGCAAGCTGCGGCTCGGAAACGTACAGCTTACGCAGTTCAGGAACAGCCTGCACCGCTCCCTGGTCCTGCTCATTAGCTTCATCGTTGGGGCCAATTGCATCAGGCTCTTCTGGTTCGACTGCAATAACCGTTACATCGCCTGCCGCTGCTGCCACAGGCAGCTACCTATTTTCAGTGACCGCCTCTATTGCATCGCCTGCACATACAGGAACCGGCTCTGCAACTTACGTAGTCAGCGACTTTAGTGTTGTCGCAACATCAGCCATTTTTGTAACAAAGCCGCAGACCGTCTCAAGGGACGGCACAGGCACGATAACCGTAGGCTCTGTCAACAGCTTTAGTTCGCCTGTAGCGCTGTCTGGAGCCTGGTTTGATTTAATCGGTAATCCTATTGCAGCCCCGTCTGGTGTTTCAACAACCTATAATCCTTTATCAGTTACCCCATCTGCCGGCGGCTCGGCTGCATCAACATTGACAATTACCGTTCCATCAACAGCCGCTACAGGAACATTTATTCTCAGGACAACAGGCACTCGGAACAGTACAACACACGCGTTTGATACGAAGGTTATTATAAGCTCTTACGGTCTGGAATTTAAGCCGAAAAGCAAGACCTACGTAGGTAACGATTATGTCTGGGGTGACGGTGATGTGGACAAATGCGACCTCCCTGATGCTGGAAAATGTATAAACGTGACAGACAAATCCGAACTTCCCGGTAATCCGCAGATAACATATGGCATTGCATCCAAAACCCGCACCGGAGCATGTGATGCCGCCAACACAGACATATTTGACGCTGACGGCGTGGTCGTAACCCAGTTCAAAATCCAGAAAGGCACTACAATAACCAATCCTTTCAACATAAGGGTCAAGGCAACGGACGATACGTTCTGCACGCTTTCATTCAAAGTAGTCGCCCCTGACAGCGCCGAAGTCGACCCAAGCTTCACCGTTAACCCTGCTGGTCCGCTGCCGCCTCCTGGCCCTGTCGGGATGAGTATAGAAGTCAAGTACCCGTTCGCCGAGAAGAAGCTTATACCGCTGACTGGCGGAAAGCCGGATTTCACCAAATCAATGCCTATAGGGTTTTTAATAAAGGCAAGGTCACTTGACCTGCTGCCAGTAGACTGCACCTTTGATAACTGCGAGGTCAAATACGGCATAAAGGAAAAAGACGGCACGCCGGCCGTTCCGGACGGCGCAGTTTTCCCTGCGTGCGCCGGCAACGAGTATAAACCCGGCCAGTGCGCAGCCTTTGACAAGTTCACGCCCATAGGCCCTGCATGGAAGGCCCAGCGGCCGAGCAAAGACCTGTTAAGCGGCGTTATAGACCTGGCATGCGATGCTGATTATACGCTTGTTATAAAAACCAGAATAACATCCGGCCTTGGTGTCGGCGCATCCGGCTCGCTGGAAACGCCAATCCACATAAACTGCAGGCCGCGCTTAACGGTCGACCCGCCTGAAAAATCTGTCGTTTTGAACCAAAATAACGCAGATGCCTTCACGGTAACCGTCTGGGACCCCCAGACAAGAACTTATGCATTGGGCATGACAAATGCAAAACCAGAGCATACATTCCTGGCAGGCGCCGACAGGTGGATAGAATTTGTATGTCCTTCGGCTCCTGTATCATGCAGCGCGGATAAGCTTCAATTAAGCGGCATACAATCCGGCAGCGAAACGCCTCCGCAGTTTACCGTCCGCCTTACAACCAAAGCAGCGGTAAGGGCCGGCAACTTCCCGGTGCGCTTCACAGCATCGGCGACAGGCATCACGCCTGCCGAAACAGAAGCGACAATCAAGGTCTTTGCCGAAGGCCTCAATGAATTCGCATTATGGCAGCTGGCTGTACTTGTTATTCTGAGCACAGCATTTGTTTACAGGCAGAGCATTGGAAAAAAGCGGAATAGTACCTAATTAGTCCTTTGCATGACTATAAATTCCTTGCCGTTTAATTATAGCCAAAGAAAAAACAAAATTTATTATAGATGTGGGGCATATGCCAGCACCTTACAGGCGCGGTTATCATCACACAAAATCAAAGGGCCACGAATCCATGGTCAGCTGCGGCTTCTGCGGAAAGCAGGTCCCGAGATGGAAGACATTTGCCACATACCGCGGCTTCCGCATAAACGACCCGGTGCTTATGAAACAATTAGACAGGCGCCTGATAAGCACCTTCCAGCAGAAGACGTACGCCTGCCCGTCATGCGCGCGTTTCCGCGGCATCGTCAAGATTGGAAGAAGCCGCGTCTCGAGAAGATAAATTTTTGTTACAGATTCTTAGTTATTGTTACAGATTCGCAGTTATTATCTATATAAAATCGTTTCCACTAGATCTCCACTCGAACTCCAGATGAAACTCCAGATGAAGTTTGATTTGTTGTTTCCTGTCCTGCCCAAGAACTGTAGTGGAAATAGGGATATGTGTGTGTCGTTCCACATGATGAGATTAATACGAAAGCAATAAGAAGTAAGACAAGAATAGAGGTTTCCTTTTCCGTCCTACTTTTATTCCAAAAATGTTATATACTGGAAAGAGGGATAGATATGTATGCCCGACAAAAAATCCCGTGCGGCGCAGATGCTCGAAATCATGAAAGCCCGCGAAACCGGACGTGCAAAACCTGTTATCCAGGAGAAGCAGCCGGCGAAACGCATGGAATTTTCAAAAAGCGAAACAGAGGAAAGCGAGATGATGTACCCCTCTGCGTCTGTCTCTTCTGCGTCGTCCCTGGCCAGTCTGGAAAAATCGCCTGAACCGTCTGCCAAGCCGGAAAAGTTTTCATTTAGGGGCGTGCTTTACAGGAAACTGAAAAACAAGGGCCAGCTAAAGATTAAGGAGGCATTCAAGATACCCAAGAGGGTTGCCGCATATCCCAAGTTCACGATAGTCCCGCAGGCCGCGCTGACATCCATCTCATCAATAAAAGAAGCCCCGGCAAAAACGACCCTCTATCCGCTGATAAAGCCCTATGCGTATGCAAGCATAACGCACGACCCTGTCCAGAACGAGCTTGTCTATCACGTGATAGAGCCCGAATTAAGCGAGTACGAACGGCATGTTCTGGGAAAACTGAAGGACGGCCTGATGCAGGTGATAAACGTCAGCCTCGAGGACATAAAAAAGCATGACAAGATGATTGATTTTCTCGAATCCAACGTAAGAATACTTCTCGGCCAGTTTGATTTTCATCTCGACGATAAAAGCTACCTGAAGATAATGTATTACATCTCCCGCGATTTCATAGGGCTCAATGAAATCGAGCCCCTGCTGAGGGACCCTTACATTGAAGACATCGGCGCAGACGGGATTGGGATTCCTGTTTACGTCGTTCACCAGCGTTACGGCTCGCTGAGGACAAACATTGTTTACAATGACGAGAAGGAGATGAAAGAGTTCGTGACAAAGCTGGCCGAGCGCAGCGACCGTTACATCAGCTATGCAGAGCCGCTGCTGGACGGGACGCTGCCCGACGGAACGCGTGTGCATGCAACGCTTGCAGGAGACGTCACAACGCGGGGCCCGACGTTCTCGATAAGAAAATTCCGGGAAACCCCGTTCACGCCCGTCGACATAGTCAGGCTCAATACGGCGTCGGCGGAGATGCTTGCTTATCTCTGGTTTTTGGTCGAGAATGGCGCTAACATTTTAATAACCGGCGGAGTCGCGACCGGAAAGACCAGTTTCCTCAATACTTTGTCCATGTTCATACCGCCCGAGGCAAAGGTCGTGAGCATAGAAGATACCAGGGAACTTTCATTGCCGCACGAAAACTGGATTCCCGGCGTCGCCAGGGTCGGCTTCACGGGCACCGGTGTCGGCGAGGTTTCAATGTTCGACCTCCTCAAGGAATCGTTCCGAGAAAATCCGGATTACCTGATAGTAGGCGAGATCCGCGGCAAGGAAGCGTACGTTATGTTCCAGTCCATGGCATCCGGCCATCCGTCAATGAGCACTATGCACGCGGGCAGCGTTGACGACGTTGTCAAAAGGCTGCAGACCGAACCCATAAACATTTCGCCCGGCCTTCTCGACGCCCTGGACATGATAATCGTGATGATTCATGCGCGCGAGAAGGGAAAGTCCGCCCGCCGCGTAAAGGAGCTTATAGAAGTGGAAAGCATAGACTCCGAAACAGGCCGACCGCGCACAAGCAAAGTCTTTGTCTGGCTGCCGTCCGTCGATTCTTTTGAATACCGCGGCGATTCGTGGATTCTGCACAAGCTTTCGACAGAAAAAGGGATGTCAATGAATCTCGTTATAAGGGAAATAGCAAGAAGGAAAAAGGTTATAAACTGGCTGGTTGAAAACAACATCACGCAGCTCAGCGAAATTGTAAAATACACAAACATGTACCACCGTGACCCGGACAGCATGAAGCACATTTTGGGCGAAACGTACTGAAAGAAAAATGAAACGGAGAACGTTTAAATAAACTTAGGGGAGTGTATTGGCATGTCAAGAGAATTTAATGTAATTATAGAAGAGGGCGAAGACGGCTATCTGATTTCTGAAGTAGTAGAATTGCCGGGCTGTCATACACAGGCAAAAACATTGGATGAACTAATGAAAAGGACAAGAGAAGCAGTTTCCCTTTACTTAAAATCCAAAAGGAATGTAGAAATAACAGAAAAATTTATAGGGGTACAAAAGATAAGGGTCTAAAGTTATACCTAGTCTGCCGCTTCTAACGGCTAGAGATTTAATCAAAATTCTTCTAAAAATGGGCTTTACAAATGTGAGGCAAGAAGGAAGCCATATATTTTTCCGACATCCAGACGGAAGGGCTACGGTCGTTCCATATCATAGCAGAGAAGAAATAGACAGGGGCCTTTTGAACAAGATTATCAAAAAAGACCTGAAGATTTCAAGAAAGGAATTTGAGAAATTGGCTACTTGATTCGGCTTACTTATCTTAGATTCATTGAAAACACACGACTTTAGTCGTGTGATGCAAGCAGAAGCTTCGCTTCTGCTGCACAGAAAGACTCCTAGAGTCTTTCTTGTGAAACACAATGAATCTGGGATCCCATCTTCCAACACAAGAAGGAACTATGTTCCTTCTGTGCCGAAGGACTCATAGAGTCCTTCGTGCAAACCACCGACTTTCCGTCAGAAACCAGAGGTTTCTGCGGAATTCAGGAGAGCTCTGCTCTCCGTGAATTAGTCGGTGGATATAAGGAAGATGTGATTAATTCTAATTTTTATATACTCCGAAATGCAATTCTATTGTATTGTCAAGAGGGGGTTTTATCATAAACAGAATAAAAACCGGCGTCAGCGGACTTGACGACCTGATAGAAGGGGGCTTTCCTGAAAAAGATTTGGTCCTGCTGAGCGGGACATGCGGCGCAGGCAAGACGGTCTTCGGCCTCCAGTTCCTGTATTCCGAAGCTTCCAGAGAGCCGGGCATTTATGTCAGCTTCGAAGAGGGATTGCCGCAGATATTGGGCACAGCCAAGAATTTCGGCTGGGACACGCAGAAACTGGAGAAAATAAACAAATTGCGCTTCCTTAAATACGACCCGTTCAAGCTGGAAGATATATTCGAAATAATAGAAAGCAATATACGCGAAATAAATGCAAAGCGCGTTGTTATCGATTCTATATCCGCCTTAGGCATTTACGTGAAGGATCCGACAGAGCTCAGGCGCATGATTTTGCAGGTCAGCAACATGCTGCGCAAGAATGACTGCACGTCGCTTCTTATATCCGAGATACTGGCCAATGAAAATTCCCTTTCCCGCTTCGGCGTCGAGGAATTTGTTACCGACGGCGTCATACTGCTGCATAACGTTCTTGTCGGCGGGGAATACCGCCGCGGCCTGAGCGTGTGGAAGATGCGCTCCACGGACCATTCAAAAAAAATTCATCCGTACAGGATTTCGCAGAAGGGTTTTGTCGTATACCCCAGCGACACGATTTCTCTGGAAATCAGACGATAGTTTTTTTTCAAAAATTTTATATGGGAGCAGGTCAATATAATTACTACTGGTTATGCGGGAAATGAAACCGCAGCTATTATGAGGGAAGTTGATAAGAAACCGTAGGTGTCTTATATGCACTGCAGATTCAGTAAAGGGAAATGAATGAGAAACCGTAGGTGTCTTATATGCACTGCAGATTCAGTAAAGGGAAGTAGGTGTCTTATATGTACAGGCACATGGTAAAGAAGTTCGGCAACATAGGCATCAGGTACATGCCAAGCTATGTCGAGCCGCTCAAGGCGGAACTCTCGAAAGCAAACCTCGGCATTTTGTTCGAAATTTATGTCGGCAGGATGCTCTTCGTTTCTTTTGCGTCTTTCATCGTTACGTTTTCCGTTGTCTTTGCTATATCGCTTGTTTTCACCCTCCCGTTGATGATAGCCCTCTTCAGCGGCCTGATAGCAGCGGCAACAATTGCGCTTATAGTGTTAACCTTGTACCACTCTTATCCGTTTCAGCTGCTGACAACAAAGAAGAATATGATAGACACAAACATGCCCTTTGCAATAAACCACATGGCGGCTATCGCATCCGCAGGCGTCCCGCCTTTCGTCATATTCAGGCTGCTTGGGGATATCAAGGAATACGGAGAAATCAGGCACGAGGCAAAAAGAATTGTCAGGAACATAGAAGTTTTTGGCATGGACCTGACGACAGCCATCCAGAACGTTGCGGAAAGAACGCCTTCCGACACCTTCCGCCAGTTCTTGTACGGCATCGTTTCTACCATAAACACAGGAGGCGACCTGAAGAAGTTTTTCGAAAATTCTGCAAAAGACGCATTGTTCGATTACCGTCTGAAAAGGGAAAAGTATATGAAGACGCTGGAAACATACGCGGACTTTTATACTGCCGTCCTCATCGCCGCTCCTTTGTTTTTCATATCCATACTCGCCGTCATGGCGCTTATCGGCGGCAATGTCTTCGGCCTTAGCATTCCGCTGGCAATGCGCATAGGAATATTTGTATTGATACCGCTGCTGAACACGGCATTCATAATGTTCATCCACTATACGCAGCCGAAAGTGTAAAAAAATGAAAATAATAAAATTGAATTTCAAGAGGGTCAGCCTGCTGACAACACTTATAGGCCTGGTTATAATTTATTTTAATTTCACATACGTGCCCAGCTCGTCGCAGGTATTTTCCCTTATCAATCTCGCAGCAGGGGTAATAGTACTTGGCGTCCCCCTGATTTACAGGTATTCCCAGTATTCCAAAATAAAGACAATCGAGTCATTGTTCCCGCGTTTTCTGCGCGACATAACGGAAAATATAAATGCGGGCATGACGCTGCCCCAGGCTATCCGCACCTCGACAAACAACGAATACGGGATACTGACGCCTTACGTGAAGGAGATGAACGCAAAAATTTCCTGGGGCATATCTTTTGAGCGCGTGCTGTCGGATTTCGGAAAGAAAATGGGCAGCGACAGCCTGAACAGGACTGTGCAGACAATCATAGAAGCCCATCGTTCCGGCGGCACGATGAACACCGTCCTTGAGGGGGTCGCCGATTCCTTGAAAGAGCTGGAAAAAATAAAGAAGGAAAGAAGCTCTTCGGTGTACGGCCAGATGATAAACGGCTACCTGATTTACATAGTCTTCCTGGGCGTCATGATAGGCTTGTCGACGTTCCTGATTCCGACATTCCGCTTTGAGGAAAGCGCCGCCGCCGACCTGCCTAAAGTCTTCCCGGAGCTGTTCCGTTCGCTGATAGTCATACAGGGCTTCTTCGCCGGCATGGCCGTCGGCAAGATGGCTGAAGGAACGCTTCTTGCCGGCGTGAAGCACTCGCTTGTTCTGGCCACGTTCGGGTATACCGCCTTCCTGTTTTTCGGGTAGAGGGTATACTTAAATAGTTAGATATAATTAGATTATTATAGGCGATGTTATGAAAGAGTTTGAGGCTAAACCAAAGAAATGGGGGAATTCGCTAGGCATAACAATCCCGAAGGAGATTATAGAAAAGGAAGGCATCAAGGAAGGCAAAAATGTTAAGGTCTTCGTCATCGTAGAAAAGAAGAGCACGCTCAAAGAAATGTTTGGCTCCCTGAAAGGATGGAAAAAACCAACGCAAAAAATAATGAAAGAGATAGACGAAGGGTATGACTGAAACCTTTTTCTTTGATACCTATGCTTTTATCGAAGTAATTAAGGGTAATGAAAATTACAAAAGATACAGTAATAGCAATCCCATAACTGCGATATTCAACATAAAAGAACTCTATTACATTCTGCTGAAAGACTTCGGAAAAGATATCGCCGATTTGCATGTGGATAAGTATGCTAATTTTGTGGTTGAGGCACCTCTCTGGGTAATAAAGAAGGCGATGGAATTCAAATTACTCCATAAGAAGGAAAACTTAAGCTATACGGACTGCATAGGCTATATTCTGGCAATGAAAAGCGGAGTTAAGTTCCTCACAGGTGACAGCAAGTTCAAAGATAGGCAAAATGTAGAATTCGTCAGGTAGCCATTTCTCTTTCTTGTAAATACCAGACCACAATACCTGAGGATGTAAGAAATTTTTTAGGTGTCGAAGCAGGCAAGGAGGTAGAGTGGGATATAGTTAAGGGTATCGTTATTGTAAGCACCTCGAGAAAAATTAAAAATCCGGTAAAGTTTCTTACTTCTCAGATTAAACTCAATATCGATGCCGTTAAGCTGGTGAAAGAATCACGCGAGGACTTTAGATGATTTATCTTGACACAAACGTGATAATTTATGCTATCGAAAATCATCCAAAATACGGGAAAAAATGCAAACAGATTATGGAAGATATAGAATCAGAGAAACTGAAGGCGCATTGTTCTGTTCTTGTATTGGCAGAAATGTTAAACGTTATGGAAAAGTTGAATAAGACCCTGAAGGGCCGGAAGGAAAAACCGCTTGACATGAAGAAAAATATTGATGCTCTTTTATCGCTGCCTATAGTATGGCTGGATTTGGGTTTTGCAGCCATCAAGAGGGCTTCCGAGTACAGCTACAATATTTCAGGAATAGACTATATCCATATAGCAACAATGGAATTGAATTCTGTCACGAAAATTATATCCGCCGATGCAGATTTTGATGAGGTAGAGTTTCTTAAGAGAGGAGACCCCCCGGAATACAAATGATTTCATCAGCGTCAAAATAATTTTTCTCGTTCTGCCAAAAATTTCCCTCGTTGTAATAAACTTACATTTAATCCTTAACTTTAATCAATAATGTTATATCATTATTGTATAAATTAACTTTATATATTAAATTTAACCATTAAGTTACAGATACGGATGCCTGTTGCTGACGAACCGCTGAAGGAAAGGGTCTTTTCCTGCGTAAGGCGAGAAGCCGCGCCTATTTATGCGATTGCCAGGGAAGCCGCATTGTCCGTCCAAACAACATCAAAATATTGCCACGTGCTTCAGGCAGAACATAAAGTAGAGATAACGAAGTTCGGCAACATGAAGATGGTGAAGCGGAGATGAATAAACCGCAAACATTATGGTGGCTGATAAGTCTTTTAATGATAGCTTTGGCGTCTTATCTATTCATGATTTTCAAGCCTGGATTTGTTTTCGATTTCTCTGGTTTTGTTTTGGGCATTCTGGCAGGTTCATTTACATATTATTCCGGAAGATTACTGCAAGCCCGCAGAAATAAACAATTGGTAAGTCTGCGCGGCATTTTTATTAATTCCGTTGTAATTTCGCCTTTGGCTGAAGAAATATTGTTCAGGTTTGGGGTAATAGTTGTTTTATTCAATTCTTCCCTGTTGGGCATACTAACTTCAATAGCAACATGGGTAATTATCCATTTAGCATACGAAATAGTATCAGAAACGCCATTCAGGTATTACAGAACAGCAATAGGGTTTGCAGATTCGGTTGTTTCAGGGATAGTTTTATCTGTAATTTACGTTTATTCCGGTTTCAACCTTTTCGTCCCTTGGATTGCCCATGCTTTGCATAATCTTTTGATTTGGATTTCGATTGCTTACCCAGCAAAATGTGTGTTAGCACTGCAGTCGAAGGGAACGGTGCATAAAACCGCGATCTCTTCTTCATGGTCGTCGCCTCTTTACCGCATTAGATATATGCCTAAAACAATATTTAAAGTCCTGACACCAGTTCTGTTGGTTGTCCTGCTTTTTGTTCCTTTGGCTTTCGCCACCCACAACCCGTCCGTCTCCCACAGCGCCGACAAGGTAACCAACGGCACGTTCCGCAATAATTATTCTGATTTAGAGGCGAGAATATGAAAAGAGTAATACTCGACACGAACATCTACGGGAGAATCATAGAAAGAAAAGAAGAAGAGGAAATACAAAATGCTCTGAGAAAAAGAAAGGATGTAATTATCTATGGCTTTGATGTAGTCAGAAAGGAATTAAGAGGCTTATCCGGCGAAAGTTTGATTGGAAGAAGAAAGTTAAGGATTTTGCTCCTAACACTTTATGATACAATAGCCAGAACTCATATATTCCTTACAACGTCTTTGATTAATCAATTGGCAGAAGATTATTATTCAACTTATCGCCATGTAGGCGGCAATAAGTCCAAAGATAAAATATTCAACGATTTTTTAATAATCGCTTGCGCGAGCCTGCATGAGCTTGATATTGTCGTTTCAGAAGACAACAAAACCATGTTTAGCAACGAAGCCACGAGTGCTTACAGAATAGTCAACAATCTGAGAAAATACAGGATGCCAGAATTTATCAGTTATCAAAACTTTAGGAGGTTGTTCTCTTGACAAACTCCTTAACAGCCTTGCGGAATTCCGGATCCTTCTGCCATTCCCTTACTTTAGCCCAGAACTTGTCGTCCTTCATAACTACTATTCCCACTAAGAAATACTTAAAGTTTTCACTGTTGTTGCTGGTCACAATTCTTTTCTCCATCCCTGTTTTCGCCACCCATAACCCTTCCGTCTCTCACTCCGCCGACGGCGTCACGAACGGCACGTTCCAGGACAACTATACGTTCATTTCCAGCGGCCAGAACCGCACGCCTATAGTTATAAGAGCCAACGACACCCAGCTCGCAAACCTGACCGTCTGGCAGACTTTTGGCGGCGTGCCATTAGCCAGCATCAACGCTACAGGCTCATGGAGACTGGGCGGCGCAGCCACTCCTGTCCTGTTCATCGACAACAATACTGGCAGGGTCGGCATCAGGACTTCGAGTCCACAATATAATCTAGAAATTGCCGGTAGTGGATTGGCCATATCAAATGGGAATGCATTGATTTGGAGAAATTCCGTCGGAACCTACAGAACAGTATTGCTTATTGACTCAGACAATCTGACCAAAATTGGAGGGGAAGGTGGAATAGTGATGTATTTCAGTGGTTCTAACGTCGGCATCGGCACTGCGTCGCCATCAACAAAATTAGATGTCATGGGCAACGCCTCGTTCAATGACAGCGTGACGATAACCAACGGCACGCTCTGGCAACCAGTTTATCCGAGTGATGACGGGCTTGTGCTTTATCTGCCGTTTTCCGAGGGCACAGGCACGACTGCTTATGACAGAAGCCCTTACGGCAATGACGGCACGTTGAAAAACAGCTCAACTACCTGTGCCGGGCAGGACAACCAGTGCCCTGCCTGGGTAGCAGGCAAATACGGCAATGCCTTGAGCGTTGACGGCGTTAACGACTTAGTGAACATCTCTGATAGCAATAGTCTGGATTTGACGACCTCCTTTTCAATAATCTTCTGGATAAACGTGAAGTCAAATATACAGGGCATGGCAGACAGGATTCTTGACAAGTCTGATTATTATATTGATTTGGTCAACGAGGCGTCCAATGAGATTAGGATTGTCATTGGCGGCATCGCTGTTGCCGCTTCAAGGACGTCTCTAAGTGCTGGAAGATGGTATCATGTGGCATTCACTGCAAACGGCACGAACATGAGCGTTTTTGTGGACGGAGTGCTGGAAAACTTCACAACATTCACTGCGCCAGCTGCGAATGCACTTCCTCTGTACATCGGCACCCGCTCAGCCGATACGGGCCACTACGGCAATCATACTATTGACGAAGTTCGTATTTACAATCGCTCGCTGTCAGTTGACGAAATCCGGACTCAATATCTTGGCGGATTGCAGAGCAACGGTATAGTTGTCGCCGATAAATTCCGCATCGTGAACACGACTGCCAGTGAGCTGGTCAGGGTCACTAATTCAGGCAGCGTCGGCATCGGGACTACTGCTCCAACAGCGCCGCTGCATATTATCAACAGCGCATCAACCCAGTTTATTATAAATGACTCCGCAGGTGGCGGACAGGCACAAATCCTGCTCAGTCCCGGAACCGGCGGGGCGGGAACATTGCTTACAGCGGGCGTAAGTACATTTGCCATTAGAAATGAAACTGGAAGTCCTACTATTGCACATTTCGACATGGTATCACTCTACGCCGGCATCAACACCAGAGCGCCTAACGCCACACTTCACGTCCTCGGCACAGGCACAGGCGGCGGGCTTCGTGTAACCAACCAAAGCAATGGCGCTGAAGTGTTCTTTGTGAACTCGACTCTTGGAAGGGTCGGTGTAGGGATTACGACGCCATTGGCTAAATTGCAGGTTAACAGCGGCGCCATCTACGCAAATTCCGGCACCACTGATACTGTGTTCAATGGCGGAACCATCAACGACGGCGCTGAACTCATCGGAAGTTCTGGGTATTGGGGAATACGCCAGTCAACTGATAACAGTTTCAATCTGGATGTATACAACAGTGGCAGTCCTATCGCTGCTTTGACTGTAAAAAACAGCGGCAGCGTCGGCATCAGAGCAATTACTCCAAACGCCACACTTCACATCCTAGGCACAGGCACAGGAGGCGGATTAAGGGTGACAAACCAGAGTAACGCCGCAGAAGTGTTCTTCGTTAATTCTACGTTGGGAAGCGTCGGCATCGGGACGACATCTCCAACTTCACTTCTGCATGTCAACGGCATAGGAGCATTATTGAATATCAGCAATAATACAGAAACCCATCTGTTTGTCAACGGAACAACAGGCAACGTCGGAATAGGGACTATCAGTTCGGGGGCAAAACTTGAGGTAAGTTATGATGAAAGTAATACTACTGTGCTGGAGTTAAGCCGTGCTTTAGTCCCTACACAATCCCTTCGCATCATCGATGCTGGCGGCTCCGTATGGGAAATCAATGCGGCAGAGAGCGCTTTTCATCTTCTGTTTACTGCAGGAACGGACAGGGAGTTACGGTTCAAGACTGGTGCTACGCAAAAGATGGTTATTGATAAGGACGGCAACGTCGGCATTGGGACGGCGACTCCTATCAGTCTGGCGCATATAGCTTCAACCGGAACAAACGCAACACTGACTATTTCTGACACGGCGGGACACAGCAATTCCAGCATAGACCTTCTCGAAACGATAACTGGCGGAAATTACGGCGGGAGGATACGCTATAGTGAGAACGAAAATGCGCTGCATCTCGGAGTCTTAAGGCTGGGGACTGAAACAGATGTAATAACCATCACAAGAGACACGCAATTAGTAGGAATAAACAACACTGCACCAAACGCCACGCTTCACATTGTAGGCAGCGGCACAGGCGGCGGATTAAGGGTAACAAATCAAAGCAACGCCGCAGAAGTTTTCTTCGTTAATTCTACTTTGGGGATGGTCGGCATCGGGACGACATCGCCAGCCTCGACATTGTCTGTTGTAGGAAATTTTTCAGTGACAGGAAATGCCAATTCATCGATAGACGGCTCTACATTGTTCATAGACGCAGCAAATAATCGGATAGGCATCGGGACCATCCCAATAGCCAATAAGCTCGAAGTCGGCGGCGCTGTATTCATCAACGGCTCATACACAAATCCAGGCGGCCTTGTCGACGCAATGATTTTATCGTGGGAAGGCGGTGACGGCGGCTATGGGCTCATCCAGGCTGCAGAGTACGGCAATGTACTAAGAACAATAAGATTCGACGCCCTCACCTATGAGATTAGGGTTGGCGGACCGACGAATGCCATAAATATCGACTCAGTAGGCAAAGTCGGCATCGGGACGACAACGCCTGCAAACACGCTGGTTGTAAATGGCACAGGGGCGACAGGCGGCTTCAGGGTAACCAACCAGTCCAACGCCGCTGAAGTGTTCTTCGTCAACTCAACATTGGGAGCAGTCGGCATCGGGACAACATCGCCTCGCCAAACATTGACCGTCGTCGGCGACGCCAACGTGACAGGCTCGTTATACGCAGGCAGCCAGTCGTTTAAAAGCATTGACACGACAGGAAGCATTTTCCAGCCCGTGTACCCAAGTGATGATGGATTATTGCTTTACCTGCCGTTCAGCGAAGGCAGCGGTGAAATCACTTACGACAGGAGCCCTTACGGCAATGACGGCACGGTTATAGCTGGTGCCAGCGGTCCTGCCACTATTGCCGGGATGTGGACGCGCGGCAAATACGGCAATGCGTTGAACGTCGACGGCATTGACGATTATGTTGAAGTCCCGGACTCTGCTTCGCTAAACGCATCCGTCGCAAACGTGCAGAACTTTACCAACATCACGCTGATGGCATGGGTATACGTAAAAAGAAACGGCACGCATCCATCCGGCGAATATATCGTAGCAAAAGGCGTCAATAACGCGCCAGGCGGCGGGTACAGCCTGCAGTTCGACTGGCTCCAGAATTACTCGCTATTTACTGTTTTCACCAATGAAAGCGGGACTGTGACAATAACATCTGCGGCAAATTCCGTGCCATGGAACAGATGGACTCATCTCGCCGGGACATACAACGGCTCGAACGCAAGCGTTTATGTCAACGGCATATTTGCTGATTCGGCAGCAGGAACAGGCACAATTAACACATCGGCAAATCCTTTGCGCGTCGGCGTGAGAAGCGACTACCCAAACGTGCCGTTCAACGGCACCATAGACGAAGTCCGGGTATACAGCCGGGCGCTGAGCGTGGACGAAGTCCGCACGCAGTATCTGGGCGGATTGCAGAGCCACGGCTCTATTGTGGCTGACAAGTTCAGGGTTGTGAACACGACAAACAGCACGAACTTTTATGTTTCGCCGTCTGGACAAGTCGGCATCGGGACGGCGAGTCCGGTGACGAAGTTAACAGTGATGTATGATGTTGATACTTCTTCAGTTTGGTATTCAAATGGAGTAGCTGGATTACTGGTTCAAAATAATAATGCTGCTGGAGACGCGGTATTAAAACTGGCTGGAACAACTTGGGTTGGGCGGATTGTTTATGGAGGCGATAATAATGCTGATGCCTTAATTTTTTCCTCAAGACAAGCAGCTGGGGATACGACCAAGGCAATCAAGTTTGACAACAGTGGCAGAGTCGGCATCGGTGCCACTTCGCCTAACGCTACCCTGCACGTCCTCGGCACAGGCACAGGCGGCGGTCTTCGTGTAACCAACCAGTCCAACGGAGCTGAAGTCTTTTTCGTGAATTCTACTTTGGGAATGGTCGGCATCGGGACGACAAGTCCGACAAATAAACTTACTGTAGGAGGTGGAATAGAAATAACTGGTACAGCTGCATTTGCAGGCACAGGAGATGGATTTTATCATATTGGGAACAATGGCATTGGAATTGTGACATTAGGCGAACCGAGGATAACTGTTTTGACAGGCGGCAACGTCGGCATCGGGACAACTGTTCCAGCGAATACATTGGTTGTAAATGGAACAGGAGCAACAGGAGGTTTCCGTGTAACAAACCAGTCAAACTCCTACGAAGCCTTCTTCGTGAATTCCACTTTGGGAAGTGTCGGCATCGGGACTACAACACCGAGGCAAAAGCTGGATATAGCAGGCAGCCTTAATTTCACTGGTTCAGCAACAATCAGTACCACAGCTGGAGGTCTGACCCTGAACCCCACTGGCAGCTTTGTTCTTTTAAGGGGATGGACAACTTGGAGCACAGGCACGGCGGCATTTCCCGGAATACTGATAACTGATGACGCGGGCGCATCGGCCGAGGGAGCCTACGGGGCATCTATAGGATTATCCAAGCCCGGCGAGAACGGCGGCAGGCGGCACGCAGCCATAGTTGCCCGTCAGGATACAGCTAGTGCAAACCAGATAGGCATTTCCTTCTTTACGCACCCCAGTACTGACGCAACCGTGGCGATATCAGAAGCCATGCGCATGACCTATGACGGCGACCTGGACATGCTCACCCATAATATTACAAACGTAGGATTGGTCGGCATCGGGACGAGTGCGCCTGTTGGCACATTGGATGTGAGGGGAAATTTAACGGTCAACCAGTCAGCAGACCGCGTTGTCCTCCGGGTTGTCGGCCCTGCAGGCGGCATGGTAAGCAACCTGACAGAATGGTACAACGACACGAGAAGCTCAAAGGTCGTCGCATATATTAACGGCACAGGCGACATCTTCGGCCAGAGCAAGAACTTCGAAATCACGCATCCGCTGGACCCAAGCAGAACATTAGTCCATTCATCATTGGAAGGCCCTGAGCAGGGAATATATTATCGTGGCGAAGCCGAGCTTGTTGACGGCAGCGCAACAGTCGTGCTTCCGTCATACTTCGACGCGCTGGCACTCAAGGGCAACAGGACTGTCCAGCTTACAGCCAAAGACGGCTGGTCGCCGCTGTATGTGGACGGCAATGTCAACGGGCAATTCACGGTTAAGACAACCCCCGACGGCAACAAGTAATTGATGAAGATTATGAAAGAAGAAGCAAAGAGCTGGCTGAAGAAAGCAGAAGAGGACTTAGAAGTTGCTAAAGACATGATTAAACTTAAGAAATACGAATACGCAGCTTTCTGGTCTCAACAGGCCGTAGAGAAAGCTTTTAAGGGGATGCAGATAGAAAAAGAAAATAGGTTTGATAAAATTCACGACTTGGTTCTACTTTCGAAAAAGGTCAGCGCCCCTTCGGAAATAACTGAGATTTGCAAAAAACTTACATTAGCATATACCTATACAAGATACCCTGACGTCGAATCAGGAAAAGCAGATATGGAAACAATCTCTAAAGATTTTGTGAAAGACGCTGAGGAGGTGTTCAGATGGATAAGAAAAAATCTTTGATACAAGAGCTAAAGATTTTCAAGAAGAATGTAGACAAAGATATCCAAATAGACAAACTGATATTGTTCGGCTCTGGCGCAACAGGGAAAACCCACACATGGAGCGATGTTGACCTCATATTAGTTTCTGAAAAATTCCGAAAAATGAACTTCTTTGAACGCGGAGCGAAACTGTACAATTACTGGAATATTAAACGACCTGTTGACTTCCTATGTTATACGCCGAAAGAATTTGCCAAAAGGTCTAAAGGGATAACAATCGTGAGAGAGGCTTTAAAGCACGGTATTGAAGTATAAAATGCTACTTCGACGCTTTGGCAATGAAGAATGACCGAACTGTCCAGCTTACAGCCAAAGACGGCTGGTCGCCGCTGTATGTGGACGGCAATGTCAACGGGCAATTCACGGTTAAGACAACCCCCGACGGCAACAAGAACGGGCAATTCACGGTTAAGACAACCCCCGACGGCAACAAGCAGCAGAAGTTCTACTGGACTGTTTACGCCAAGCGCGGCGACATTACGGTTGAGAAGTAGGCAAGCAGTTTAAGAAATTGCAATCTCCGAAAGCGTTTCCGATACCTTTCCCAGTGGCTTCTTTCCTAGGCGCTTCTCCATAGTAAGGAACAAATCGTATACTTCTGCCTGTTCCAAGTCCAGATACTCCTTTTTGCACTTCTCGCATCTGAATTTAATTATGTGAAATGTCAGTGAGCCATCGAAAAGATTTTTATTTTCGATTACCTTCTGCATTTTTATACCGCAAGCGGGGCAAACAGCTTTGTCTACCCTGAACGATTTTTCTGCAAATTTCATTTTAACCTCTTGATATCTCATAGCACTTCATTCCCTTTTGCTCTTATAAAGCTTTTTCTGCCATTCTGAGGAAGGATATGTAGTCACTATGTTTGCAGTCTTTCTTGCATACTCAAAAACTATAGTTAAATAGCGGCTGTCAAAACCAATAGCCAAGTATCTTTTCTTTTTGGCTCTTAAAACTATCGGATTCCGAAGCAAAACATTTTTTATCTCTTCAGCAGTTACATTATGTTTTTTCAAAACCTTCTCTTTAACCTTATCCTCAATTAGTATATTTTCTATTATCATCAAAACTTCTATGGAGAATAAAATAATTTAAAGCGATTTTACAGGGGCGAAGCCGAGCTTGTTGACGGCAGCGCAACAGTCGTGCTTCCGTCATACTTCGACAAGTTGGACATGAAAGATAGCCGCACAGTCCAGCTTACTCCGAAAGACGGATGGGCTCCGCTGTATGTGGACGGCAATGTCAACGGGCAATTCACGGTTAAGACAACCCCCGACGGCAACAAAGTACAGAAGTTCTACTGGACGGTATTACGCCTTCATCCGACCCTGAAGCTCTTGTACGATGCCGGCGCGCCAGCCGGGTCGATTCCGGCGCCGTCCTTGGATTTGACAACTGCGTAATACTTTACTATTCCCGGTTGTGTATAATTTCTTGGTGCGTCGCACGGCAACGATTTGCATGTTATTTTTTCGTAGCCATTGCCGGCATCAATAAATATTTCTATTTCGTCAAAATTGGTAGCGTCCCTTGCTTGTATCGTAACGCGCAGTGGCAGCTGGCCAGGGTTCACTATCGTATGTGTTACAAAAACTTTTGGCGGAGGCGCAGTTATCGCTGATATAGTTGTCGGAATACTTTTAGACCCGGCTGTGGTTACAGGTTGTTGGGATTTGCTGGTAAAGGAAAACATCAAGACTATGGTAGCAAGAACAAGTATCGCACCAATATAGAAAATATATTTACCGGCCTTCCTCTTCATAGTTATATCATGGTGTGTTTTCTTTTTATATCCAAAAACCAATTATTAGTTATAAAATGGGATACATTCGAAGAACAAAGTTCTTCGATGTTCCAAAGAACCTTTGGTTCTTTGAGAACGACTACTTCGCTTAGAGCGAAGGAGGGGTATTATGAAGCGGCTGTTCGATAACAGAAAAGAGAGAAAATACAGGTACGCTATCGTAGTTTTGCTGCTGGCGTTTTCCGCTTCGCTGGCATTCAGCCCGACGGGCCTTGTTGCTTATACGTCTTCAATAGACGGGAAAAAGCTGATAGACATGGCATTCAGCTCTGAAAAGGTGCGCGAATTTGCAGCACAGCACGGCAATGATATTAACATCATCATAGAAGAGATTAAGGATGCGGAAAAGGAGTCGTATCCTGACGTCTATTCCAGTCTTCTGGCCAATCCAGCAGGCAGGATGTACCAGATAATCCTTGACGCCGGGGAAAATTCAATGGTTGTAATCCTTGATGAAAGCATCGTGTACAGGATTTTTGAGAACTAAGCTGAAGCTTCTGACAAATACTTAAAAATGCCGGATACGAATCTTTAAGTAGAAAACTCGATTAATGGATATCATGAGTGAACTCATAATTCTATCGGCAGAGGAGATTTCAGAGATAAACAAGAAGTTTAATGGGGGAGCCAGAAAAGGAGGCATAGAATTTATATTATCGAGGATAAGGAGATGTGATTTATGGAATATTTTGTCCGGTATAAAATTGACAAAGAAGGCAATATCACAGAACTGAAGGTTTCAAAAAAGCGTCATGAAAGAAATAAATGAAATGATAAAAAAGGACAAGGAAATGCTGGAAATTCTGGAGAAGCTATAGAAACAAATCCCTTTAAATAAATTTTTGAATTAAAATATTATCGATAAAAGATGCGTGAAGTCCGAAGAGATACGATGTATCTGGGTGTCATAGCCGTTTTGGCTGTTGCTGCCGCTCTGCTTTTTTTCCAGTCCCAGAAAACGCAGCCTGTGGAAATCCAGAGCGTGAAAGAGATTTATAAGATACTTACAGAGCGCGACCCGGAAATACTCAGTGTCAAGGACGAAAACGGGTTATACAAGGTTACCGTCCGCCTGACAGACGTGACCGGCCGTTCTGCAGTCCAGGATGTCTTTTTGACAAAAGACGGCGTTCTGTTCACAGACCAGCCGCTCGTGAAAGTTGGCGATTACATAAGCTCGCTCAACCGCCAGAAGAATTTCTCGGCGTGCCTTACATCCAAAAACGTTCAGCTTCTCGGTCAGGGCGATAACCTTCTGACTTTCCAGCGCCTGCTGGGGTTGTTTGCCGTAAGGAATTATTTTGACTGCACAGCCAACCAGCAGAGCCTGCAGCAATGCCAGTTGCTTGGCAAGCAGGCAGGCGCAGAGAGCGTGCCGGCGCCGGCAGTGGTCTTCAACAATACAATATATCCCGGCTTCAGGGATGCCAGTTTCGTCGGCAGTCTGACAGGATGCGCGCTTTAATTCACAAAAATATCTAAGGAATAAAAACCTTTATTATTTGGTGTACGCCATATAAATTATGCCCTTTACTTCAAAAGGTATCACCCCCGTAATCTCCGTGATTCTTCTTCTTCTCGTAACAATCTCCATAGTCGGCTTCGCGATGATTTTCTTCACGCGCTCGGTGACAGAAACATCCGCAGAG
>JACPAG010000004.1 GCA_016180945.1 Candidatus Aenigmatarchaeota archaeon
TGCTGTTAAGAAAGGCGAGAAACTTTTCATGTATGTAGAAGGCGAGAAGCTTATAGTAACTAAGAAATCTGATTAAATTTTTTATCCGCAACATTGTTTTAAAACTACCGACTTTCCATCAGAAACCAGAGGTTTCTGTGGAATTCAGGAGAGCTTCGCTCTCCATGAATTAGTCGGTAGATAATACACAAACAATGTTGGGATGCTATGCTCAAAGAAACCTGTGACTTTAGTCACAGGTTATATCAGAGCATATCATCTGCTCTTCAGGAGCAATAAAGAAATACCCGCTGCAGCCAGCTGGAATAGCGCTACAAGCCCGTCTACAACTGCCTCAGACAGCTGGTTATTTGCAAGATGCTCCGGCACTCCCAAAACGCCAAAGCTGGCGATAAGAAATACAGCCAATGGGACGGTGGAAGCCTGGACGCCCTGCTCTTTCGCGAAAAATGCGAATATCAGCAGAAGTGAAACAGAAGCCATGTTGAGCAGGAAAAAAAACTTGAATGGCATCAGGATATTCCATTCAAGAACTGTAGAAACAAGGATTAGAAATGCGGTCAAATTATGGAAGTTTTTCAGCCATAGATACTCGCGTTTTGGATTCTTGCGTTTCATATGTTAATAATTGGCGTTTGGAGTTAAAAAAGATAATTAAAAAAGAAAAACAAGAAAAGAATTATAGTAAACCAAATAAATAAACACGTATCCTACTTATTTGGTTTACATATAGTCAGCAAAGAAGTATTATACCTAATTAGTTCTTTGCATGACTATAATTATTCTTCTTCCTCAGAACCGCTTTCCTCAGCTTCCTCTTCGCTTTCTTCTGTTGCCTCTTCTGCTTCAACTTCTTCTGCCTGTTCTCCGGCTTCCTCTGTCTCTTCAGCTGGCTGAGAACCGCCGACCTTTTCGCCGATCGCAAAGCGGTTTGAAACTTCCTTTATCTTTACCCTGCATTCTTCCCCTTTTTTGGCACCCGGCACGAAAACAATGAAGTTCTCTATCTTCGTTATGCCGTCGCCTTTTGCGCCGACGTCTGATATTTTTACGTCATACTCCTGCCCGACTTTCACAGGCTTTGGCTTGTCAAAATCGTCGAAATCCCTTCTGCCAAAACCCCCTCTTCTTCTTTCATACATCCGTAACACCTTCCTTGATTTTCTTTATGTAGATTTTTTATTGCTTATTAAAAAATCCACAGCAATATGGTCAGAAACAGCCGAAAACGGATTATCCCAACCAATTGTTTCTACTTCGATGCAAAACTATTTAAATTGTCCAAGGTAAGTCGGAAGGTTAGTTGACTAACAGATGGATTGGTTAAGATTTTTCTAGTGCTTATTCTAATAAATGCTCCTTTCTTGCGAACAGGCTTCTTGCAAACCAGTACATGGCGTATAGTTCTAATGCAAACGGAAAGTAGCCTATGTAACCCAAAACAGGCATTTCAAAAATCTTGAAAAAGCCGACAAACGGGATATCGTAGGTCCATTTTGGTATTGCCCAGTAGTTCCAGAACTCCCAGAGGAAGCCGAGAATGATGCCGGCTAGCAGCAGCGACATGGGCGTCGCCAGTTTTCTGTCTTTCAGGTGGCCTACAATGCTCGGCTGCCTGTGTATATAGTTTATGGGGTCCAGTATGAAAAAGAAGCTGAACCAGATGAGCGGATAAGCGAATTTTGGCAGAAGCACAGGCGCAATAAAACAGATTACGCCCAATGCCATCATCGAGTGCAACAATCTCTTTGTAATCTTGTGCCTTTTATGCAGCTTCTTTCTGCCAAAGAGGCGGACGGACCTTATCAACTCGACAGTCTCGAAGAAAGCCGGCATGACAGTCGAGAAAGAAATCGTGCCGATTATGTTCTTGAGCCGTATGCCTTCTATTCCTACATAATTCCAATTGCCAGTTATGATGTTCAGGAACTCAAAAACCCACCAGACAAGCGACGAAATAACAATCATGCCTAAGAACTGGTTGATCCTGTTGCTTATCAATGAATTTCCGCGCAGCTTGTAAACCAGCGCGTCTATGACGAGGATATAGCCGTACCAGACGATCGGAAAGTACAAGTTTGCAAAAGGCTGGATTTTGAGAAAAAAGTTCGCCTCGGCGAAGACAATCATCAGCACGCCTAACAGACCGTATTTGCGGAACATTAATTATACATTCAGGCGGCTTGTATAAATATTTTTGAATTTAATCACCTTTATATTCCAGAAGAGCAAAATACAACTATTATAAGTATGATAATCGATTTTAGGTTTCGTATAAAAGAATCGGGCTAACGACTGGAAGGAGCAAACATTTATAATATGGCAATCGACTAGGAACAGACTGACGCACAGCGGTGCGTCTAATCATTACGAGGCTAGGGGATAATGGAGCTGCTGAGAAGGCTTATTGACGCGTACGGCATATCCGCTTCTGAAGAAAAGGTGAGGGCTATTATAGCCAAGGAAATAAAGCCCTATGTGACTGACGTGAGGACGGATAATCTCGGCAACCTCATAGCCAGAAAGAAAGGGCCTGAGCCGCGGGTCATGCTCGCCGCGCATATGGATGAAATAGGGTTGCTGATAAGAAGCATCGACAGCGAAGGCAGGATATACTTTTCCTCGATAGGCGGCATAGTGCCGCTGACGATTATAGGCCAGCGCGTTTTCATCGAAGGCAAGAAAAGGATAGAAGGCGTGATAACGACGAAGGAAATAAGCGACAACATCGTGATAAAGGAACTGCCGAAAATGGAAAGCATGTACATAGACACCGGTCTTGGGAAAAAAGAGCTGGAAAAGCATGTTGAGACGGGCGATTACGTTTCGCTTATACAGGAATCTGCCTTTTTGGGGAACGGAGATATTTTCTGCGGCAAAGCCCTTGACGACAGGGTTGGCTGCTTCATTCTGGTAGAACTTGCGAAGCGGCTGAAAAAAGCAAAGTGCGAGATTTATTACGTGTTTACCGTTCAGGAGGAGATAGGTCTTTACGGCGCGAAGACGTCTGCCTATACCGTGAATCCGGCCTGGGCAATCGCCGTCGACACGACGAACGCAGACACGTTAGAAGGAACGAAACAGCTTGGCAAAGGACCCTGCATAACAGTCAAGGACGCGGCGATGCTCGGAAACAAGTGCATAAACGGCTGGCTGAAGGACATAGCCAGAAAAGAAAAGATACCGCTGCAGAAGGACGTGAGCGATGCCGGAAGCACGGATGCGCTGACAATTGCTCTGTCAAGGGGCGGAATACCTGCCACGGTTGTGAGCGTTATCGTCAAGAACATACACTCAACTGTCGGCATAGCCCACAGGAAGGACATAGAAAATGCTATAAAACTGCTGGAAAAGCTTCTCCAGAAGCCGCCGAAAGTATGCATCGTGTGATGCACTATTTAAAGAACCGGAAATAAGCAAGTTTATAAAGTTTACTAAGAGCAGTAAATCATGGGCCAATGTGGACAGCTAGGAGATGTTACACTTGGCATATCATATGGCCTAGTGAATGGTATCGGGGCTGGATTTCTTTTTATCCGTGACGATAATTGCTTGGGTGCTGCTGTGGCAGGAGTTGCCTTGTTAGTTGGTGCTGGTTATGCTATTCATCATGGAATAGAGTGTCTGAGAGAATACAAGCCATAGGTCAGATAATTCGATAACCAAATTTCGTATAATTGCTGTCGAGCAACTCGTTGGGGCGACTCCTAAGCGCTTCTAACCGCACAAATTCTTTTTATTCTGCCTTTGCTATAATCTTTCCATGAAGCGCGTTATTATCATGGGCGCGGCAGGACGGGACTTTCATAATTTCAACATGGCATATCGCGATAACCCTAAGTATGAAGTAATAGCCTTTACTGCAACGCAGATTCCAGGCATATCAGGCAGAAAGTATCCAAGAGAACTGGCAGGAAAATTGTACCCTAAAGGGATTCCTATTTATTCTGAAGAGAAACTGTCTTGGCTAATTAAAAAATTCAAAGTCGATGAAGTGGTTTTTGCGTATTCTGATGTTACCCACGAATACGTTATGCACAAAGCCTCGATAGCATTAGCAAACGGCGCTGATTTTGTTTTGCTCGGTCCTGATTCGACAATGCTTCATTCCAGCAAGCCCGTGATTTCTGTCTGCGCCGTGCGCACTGGCAGCGGCAAAAGCCAGGTATCACGAAAAATAGCCAAAATCCTGAAGAGCAAGGGAAAAAGAGTAGTCGTGATAAGACACCCCATGCCATACGGCGATTTGAAAAAACAATCCGTTCAAAGATTTGCGACTTACAAGGATTTAGACAAAAATAAATGTACAATTGAAGAGCGCGAGGAATACGAGCCGCATATAAACAGCGGCATTGTCGTATACGCCGGCGTCGATTACGAAAAAATCCTAAGAAGAGCGGAAAAAGAGGCGGATGCAATCATCTGGGACGGCGGCAACAACGATTTTTCTTTCATCGAATCGGACTTGTATATCGTGGTTGCCGACCCGCACCGCGCCGGCCACGAATTGCTCTACCATCCCGGAGAAACAAACCTGCGGATGGCCGATGTCGTTATAATAAACAAAATCGATTCGGCAGAAAAAGAAGATATAAAGAAGGTAATCATCAATACAAAATCTGTTAATCCAAAGGCAGAGATAATTTTAGCCAAATCAGTGGTTACAGTTGATTACCCCTCCCTAATCAAAGGCAAGTCTGTTCTTGTTGTTGAGGACGGGCCGACGCTGACTCACGGCGGCATGCCGTACGGCGCCGGAACCGTGGCTGCGAAAAAGTATGGATGCAGGATAGTAGACGCAAGAAAATATGCCGTCGGTTCGATAAAAGACCTGTACAAGAAATATGCGCACCTGAAAAAAGAGCTGCCGGCCATGGGCTACAGTACGAAACAGGCAGAAGAGCTGGCAAAAACGATCAATGCCGCGAAATGCGACGCGGTGATAGATGCGACGCCTGTAACGTTGCCGAAGATTATCAAAATCAACAAGCCTGTCGTGCAGGTGGATTACGAGCTGCAGGAAGTCGGCCTGCATCTGAAAACAATTCTGAGAAGATTTTTATGAAGTGCCTTGTAGTCGCACTGGGCGGCAACTCCATAATACTGCCGAAGGAGCAGGGCACTTTAGAGCAGCAGATGAGGCATGTTCATGATACGGTGGAAAACATGCGCGTTTTGTTTAACAGTAAATACAAAGTGGTTATCACGCACGGAAATGGACCGGCTGTAGGCGACCTTCTGATACAGCAAGAAAGCGCCGACAGGCCGCGCATGCCGCTGTACGTGTTGGATGCGATGACCCAAGCACAAATAGGTTACCTGTTGCAGCTTGCTCTACAAAATCAGCTTGGCATACATTCCACTGTCGTGATTACTAGAATTCTAGTAGATAAAAAAGACAGGGCATTCAAAAATCCGACAAAGCCCATCGGTCCATTCTATAAAAGCAAGGTATACCCTGCAATGATAAAGCAGCTGCAGGGCTGGCGGCGTGTCGTGCCTTCTCCACAGCCGAAGGGGATAATAGACATACAGCTTATTAGGGACGTCATGAACAAATATGTTGTCATCGCATGCGGCGGTGGCGGCATTCCTGTTATAAGGAAAAAGGGGAGGCTAGTGGGCATTGATGCTGTCATCGACAAAGACTTCGCATCCCAGCTACTGGCGACACAGCTTAAGGCAGATGAGCTGATTTTTATAACAGCTGTCGACAATGTTTATCTAAATTATGGAAAGAAGAGACAATCAAAACTAAGCGCCATGGACATAGCAGAAGCAGAGAAATATTTATCTGAGGGGCATTTTGGCGTAGGTTCAATGAAACCCAAGATAGAGGCCAGCATAAGATTTCTGGAGAGCGGCGGAAAAAAGATTATCATAACATCCCCAAAACTGTTGGAAAAAGCCCTGAAAGGAAAGGCAGGAACGGTGATTAAGTGAGATGCTTCGGTAAACTCGCATATCTTTTCAAAACATTAATTCATGAGGTATTTTGAAAATGAAACATCTTATTTCGATAAGCGATTTAACAAAAAATGATGTAACGCAGATATTCAAAACTACGGACAAACTGAAAAACAAAAAAATGCCGTTGCTGAAAGACAAGATTCTTGCGATGGTGTTTGAGAAGCCTTCGACGCGCACGCGCGTAAGCTTTGAGGTTGCGATGGAGCATCTGGGAGGGCATGCAATCAACCTCAGCCACGGCGAGACGCAGCTGGTGAGGGACGAAAGCATTGCAGACACGGCGAAGGTATTGTCAAGATATGTGGATGCCATCATGGCGCGCGTATTTGAGCATAAGACGTTGATGGAACTGGCAAAATATGCAAGTGTGCCTGTCATAAATGGCTTAAGCCACAAGGAACATCCGTGTCAGGCTTTAGCTGATGCATATACAATTCTAAAAAGAAAGGGGTTGAAAGGAAAAATAGTTTTTCTCGGTGACGGCACAAACAACACGTTCAATTCGCTTGTTAAAGTATGCGGGATGTTCGGCATGGATATAATCGTATCATGCCCGGCAGGGTACAAACCAAAAATAAAAGGCAAATATAAAGTTGTGGAAAGCCCGAAAGAGGCTGTCAAAGACGCTGATGTCCTTTACACAGACACATTCGTCAGCATGGGTGAAGAAAAAGAAATAAAGAAAAGGATTGCGGATTTGAAAGGGTATCAGCTGAATAGCTCACTGGTTAAAACAGCAAACAACCCAATAGTTATGCACCCGCTGCCGGCGCACCGCAGCGTTGAAATCACAAGCGACGTCATGGACGGAAAAAATTCCGTGGTTTTCGAGCAGGCGGAAAACCGCCTGCACGTCCAGAAGGCGATATTGTATTTGCTGCTGAAGTGAAGTTCGCCAGCTGTTGCTTACCTTGTGTAAATGCCGTACCTTCTCATTTCTTTGTGTGTAAAGTCGCCCTTCTCAAGAATGTGAAAACCGCCTTTTTCCAATATATCTCCCGTGGTCAAGTAACAGGCAGTTTTACCCTCTATATAGAGTTCCATAGCAGAGTCTTCTTCGGAAGATAGCAAAACAAATCGAGATGATAGTCTGTATGCATTGCGGACAAGCCCACCGAAGCCGGGAATGTAAACTACAGACTCTCCAATATTGGCAATTTCGAAAGGATAATTAAGCATAGGTCTGAAGTGCACTACTGCATCAATGCCGTCTTCATAAAACCTCAGTACATCTTCCTGTACAACACGGAATTCAGGAAACATGCCACTTATCGCATGCAAAGTTTTATCACTGAGATCTACAAATATGCCCTTTGCGCCCAACTCCCGTAGAGCTTTGCCTACATCCTCGTAACCGTAAGAAGTCGGCAGGACAGCTACTGTGCTGCCACTTCTTACCTTTCCTCTGTATAGAATCTCAGTCAGTTCCACGGCAAATTTTTGCTACAAGCTCTTATAAAGGTCGTGCGAGATTGCACATTACTTAAAAATTGGTCATTTTAGTGGCAGTCGTTTGATAGCATTCCCCCAACTCCCTCTGTTGCAACCGCTTGTAAAAACTCTAATCAGTTCTTGTCATCTTCCTGAAATCCAGAACCTTATCTAACTGCTCTTTTGTCATCAGTTTCTTTTCCAGAACAATCTGCCTTATCGGTTTGGCGGTTGCGTAAGCTTCTTTCACTACCGCAGCCGCATTCTCGTATCCTATGTGAGGGGTAAGAGCTGTGATGATAACCGGGTTCCTTTCGAGATATGCCAGCATCTTTTCTTCGTTTACAGTTATTCCGGAAAGGCATTTTTCCGTCAGTGTTTTAATTCCGTTTGACAAAATTTCTACGGAGTTCAGCAAATTGTAAGCCACGACAGGCATCATGACGTTCAGCTCAAGTTGCCCTGCTTGGGCGGCTAACGTTATAGTCGTGTCGTTGCCGACAACCTGAAAACAAATCATGTCCATCATTTCGGCTATAACCGGATTCACTTTGCCGGGCATTATAGAGCTGCCAGGCTGGACAGCGGGCAGGGATATTTCTGCCAGGCCGGTAGCAGGGCCAGAACCCAGCAGGCGAAGGTCATTGGAAATTTTTATGAATGCAAGAGAAAGGTTCCTTAACGCAGCGCTTAATTGAGCTTCGTGAGAGAGGCTCTGCATAAACTCAAAAATGTTTCTGGAATTAACAAAGCGGATATTTATCAGGTTGCTTATTTCTTTTGCCGCTTGAGCAGCGTACCGCTTGTCGGCATTAATGCCTGTGCCGACAGCCGTGCCTCCGATTCCTATTTCTTTCATAGATTCGTTTGCGCGTTTGATGGTTTCTATATGACCTTTAACAGAATAGCCACTGAATTCCTGGCTTAACATTATAGGAACGGCATCCTGCAGGTGCGTGCGGCCTGATTTTACGATGTTGTTAAATTCTCTTATTTTCTTTTCCAGTGCTTTTTCGTATTCTTCTAAAATGGGCAAAAGATGATTTTCAATGACGTCAACCGCAGCTATATGTATGGCGACGTGGAACGTATCGTTAGTCGACTGCGCCATATTTACGTGGTCATTTGGGTGGACCAGTTTATAATCGCCTTTCTTGCCGCCAAGCAGCTCAATAGCCCGGTTGGCTATGACCTCGTTTAAATTCATGTTAGTTGAAGTGCCTGCACCGGCTTGATAAACGTCAACTACGAACTGGCTGGCGAGTAAGCCGGAGATTACATCGTCGCATGCTTTGATGATTGCAGTCGCTTTTTCTTTATCCAGATTTTTCAGCAGCATGTTAGTATGCGCAGCAGCTTTTTTGATTATGGCATACGACCGAATAAAACGCTTTTGCAGCGTGAGGCCGCTTATCCTGAAATTGTCTACGGCTCTCGCTGTTTGCACGCCGTAATATGCGTCTTCCGGAACGCCCACTTCGCCGAGATAATCTTTTTCTTTTCTCATCCAACCACACAGACCGATTTAAAAACCAGAAGTATTATATGCTTATTCTGTTCTGGTTTCACTATAAGAATACAGAATGCCTATCTGCCAACCTTATTACCTTTATTTCTTAGGCTTCTTCTTAGAACAACCACAAACACCGCA
Organism: Candidatus Aenigmatarchaeota archaeon; assembly: GCA_016180945.1. GTDB lineage: Archaea > Aenigmatarchaeota > Aenigmatarchaeia > GW2011-AR5 > GW2011-AR5 > JACPAG01. The sequence goes on from JACPAG010000004.1 coordinate 9,053, forward strand.
CATTATTTCCACCCCACAACTGATTTTATATGTTTAAACAGTATCAAATATTTAAGTTGATTCTATGGCGAAGAAAGGAAAATACAAATGCCAAGTATGCGGGCTGACGTATAACGAAAAGGAATGGGCGGATAAATGCAAGGCATGGTGCTCCGAACACAAGAGCTGCAATCTGGAGATAATAAAGCACGCTGTAAAGTAACCAATTCTTCAAGTATAAATTTTATATAGCGACACCCACAACTATCTAATTGATACCATGCCTGAATACTGCAAGCTTTACATAAACGGCTGGACTGACTCGACATCTGGAGAAACGTTCAAGAGCCTTAATCCGGCGACTGAAGAGGTTATAGTAATATTACAGAAGGGTAATGCGGAGGATGTAAACAAGGCAGTTGATGTAGCTGAAAAGACATTTGATTCATGGAGCGAAACACCCGCGCCTAAACGCGGTTCAGATGTGCAGGAAGCTATTGATATTTTCGAATACATGGCCGGTGAAGGGCGACGTCTTTTTGGCCATACTACGCCTTCTGAACTTAAAAACAAATTCTGCATGACTGTGCGGAGACCTATCGGCGTGGTCGGGATTATAACGCCGTGGAATTTTCCAATTGCAATTCCTGCATGGAAACTGGCGCCTGCATTGGTATGCGGCAACACGGTTATTTGGAAACCGTCTTCTGATACGCCGCTCTGCGCAGTAGAACTGGTAAAAATTTTAGAGAAGGCAGGCGTGCCGAAAGGTGTTGTCAGTCTTATAACAGGACCTGCTGAGCCGGCGGGTACGGAGATTGTTAAGCATAAGAAAATATTGGGCATCTCGTTTACTGGCAGCCGCGATACAGGCCTTTGGATAACCCAGAACGCCGGTATAAAGAAAATAGGCTTGGAATTAGGCGGCAAGAACGGGGTCATAGTAATGCCAGACGCAGATATGAAATTAGCTTTGGATGGCATCATCTGGGGGGCTTTTGGAACTACAGGACAAAGATGCACTGCAGCTTCACGTGTAATTCTTCATGAAGAGGTAAAGAAACAACTGGAAGACGCTCTTCGAAAAAGGGCGACTGCATTGCGCTTAGGTTCCGGTCTTGACGCGAATACGGATGTCGGGCCGCTGATAAATAAAGCGGCTGTTGAGAAATCAGAGAGGTATACAAAGATCGGCCAAGAAGAGGGGGCGAAGCTGCTATGCGGCGGCGAACGGCTAAAGGGCAAAGGGTTCTTCTTTGAGCCGACTATATTCACTGATGTATCAATGGATATGAGAATAGCAAAGGAAGAGATTTTCGGTCCGGTTCTTTCTTTAATTTCTGTATCCAGCCTTGATGAGGCCATAGAAGCTATGAATTCCGTCGAATACGGATTGAGTTCGAGCATCTACACGAATGATATCAAGGCTGCATTCAAGGCCATAGAAAAGATACAGGCAGGGATAACATATGTCAATTCTTCCACTACTGGAGCTGAAACCCATCTGCCATTCGGCGGGGTGAAGCAAACAGGCAACGGCACGCGCGAAGCCGGCATTCTTGGCATTGACGAGTTTTCAGAAGTTAAAACTGTGTACATAGACTATTCCGGAAAACTGCAGAGGGCGCAGATAGATACAGAATAAAAAGTTTACGGCAAATTACTCCCATACTCCAAGGAATGCCAGCCAGCTTCTATATAGAGGGTCTATAGTACTTTCAAAATAGTTGTTGTTAATTTCGTTTCTGGTTCTTGATGGCCACCATTCTGTGACGCGTCCACGGCAGCCATCGTCTGTGAATTGAAATACTTTTGCTTTCACGGCCTGTTTCTCGTGTTTAGTAACGTCTATGCGAAGCTCTCATGTCTCTTTTTTTCGGACTATGTCTTCGCCACGCGTGAAAGACATGGCAAGCGAATAATCTCCCGGGTTAGAAGTTCCTTCTATGACATAGCTTCCCTCCCTAATCTTTCTCCCCGAAGAGTCCGGTACATCACGAGCCCGTGGAAGTTCATTTAGTTCTCTAATGTCCTGCACTTCTAATGGATTAGGCATAAAATTGTAACCCTTTCCAAGATTTACCACATCTTGCGATATGGATGCTATTGCCAGAGCATCCATACTGCCTTGTCCAGCCCGCGGATATTCCGGCCTTGTCGTTTGGTATGTCGTGCCGGAATGCCTGCCCTGCTGTACTCTTAACACGTCAGCAGCAGATGGAAAGCCCACTTGTACTGTGTAGACTAGAGTTTTTGGAGGCGTGTATGAGATTCTGTTGTAGGCGTATGCCAGAAAACCAGCGGCGACTATAGCAACAGATAACATTACCATCTTTGCCTGGTCAGAAATCCTATATGCCCTCATAGAAATAGAATTTCAAATAACTATATAAACCAGCCACAGCGTCACCTTTATTATCTTAGCCGCCAATTATTTTTGCCGGGTGATTTTATGGAAGCAGAAAGATTTGCAGACGAATTCGGTCCTGAAATGATTGTGGAGGTTTACAATAACAAAGTAGGACTGAAGGGTGTGCTCGTTATTGATTCAACTGCCCTCGGACCGGGAAAAGGCGGCATAAGGATGACGCCTACTGTCGATGTCGAAGAGGTTTTCCGGTTAGCCAGGACGATGACGTGGAAAAACGCATTAGCCGAACTGCCGTTCGGCGGGGCTAAAGCCGGAATAATAGCTGACGTAAAAGGTATGACAAAAGAGAAAAAGAAAGCTGTGGTCCAAGCGTTTGCAAAGGCACTTAAGCCGCTTTCTCCTTCTAAATACATAGCCGGGCCTGATGTGAATACTACAGAACAGGACATGGCTTGGTACGCAGAGGCCAACGGCAACTGGCGAAGCTGTACGGGCAAGCCGTCTAATGTCTGCATGAAGCTGTTTGGAAGAAAAGGCGAAAAGTGCGGCATACCTCATGAGTATGGTTCGACAGGATTTGGCGTGGCCCAAGCGGTCGTTGTGGCCGCTGCATACAGCAAGATGGATATTCACGGAGCTACGGTTGCAATAGAGGGCTTTGGAAACGTCGGTACGTTTGCGGCAAAGCATCTCAGCGAATTCGGCGCCAGGATAGTTGCGGTCAGCGATTCGAAAGGGGTAATCTATAATAAAGAAGGGCTGGACGTCGAAAAATTGCTAGCTGTAAAAGCGGATACGGGAAGCGTTATAAATTACAAGCCTGGAAAGATTTTGCCTAACAAAGAAATCTTTGAGCTTAATGTAAATATACTTATTCCTTCGGCTCTGCCCGACGTCATAAACAAAGACAATGCAGACAGGGTTAAGGCGAGAATTTTAGTGGAGGCGGCAAATATACCTATGAAAGAAGACGTGGAAAGTATATTGCACAAAAAAGGCGTACTTGTTGTTCCCGATTTTGTTGCAAATGCCGGCGGTGTCATATCAAGCTATGCAGAATACCGCGGCCACAACCCCAAGAAAATGTTCGAGCTTGTCGAAAGAAAGATAAAGAAGAACGTTAATGCTGTGTTAAAAAGAGCGAGAAAAGAAGACATAAAACCCAGAGACGCGGCTATGGCAACGGCTGTTGAGAGGGTAAAAAAAGCAATGGGTAAAAAAGATAAATAAAAAATTCAACTATTTTTTTGGTTTCTTTGAACTACAGCCGCATGAGTTGCACATTTAATTCACCTCTTATACTTTCACGTAAACGACATCTTTGCATTTGCTGCATTTCATTTCCATATATCTTTTGAGCAGACATAAATTATCCAGAACAATTTCGTTGCTGTTCAGTATACTTGATATTTTCATTGTGCTATTGCAGCAAACAGGTAACATGCAATCTGCTCAATTATTAACAGCAAGCTTTAAATACTTATATGAAAAATATATCATATGACAGATATTTCATATCACATCTTCCTTATATACCACCGGCTAGAGTCGGGAGTTTGTTGGAAGATGGGATCCAGATGAGCATTATATTTTATCCATGGTCTAAAGACCATGGATTTCAATGTTCATCCTAGATAACAACGGGGTGAAATCAATGAAAGAGAAAAAGAAGTTGAAGAATGAGAATAAAGATGCGTGTTGCTGAGAGGTGAGCGAGTGACTGTAAAAATATATACGACGACTACGTGCCCATACTGCAAGATGGCCAAGGAGTTTTTCAAAAAGAACAATGTAAAATATACGGAGATAAACGTTGAAACTGACCAGAAGGCGGCCGAGGAGATGATAGAAAAAAGCGGCCAGATGGGCGTGCCAGTGATAGACGTGAACGGAAAGATTATTGTAGGCTTTGACAGACCTGCATTGGAAAGCGCGTTGAAAATTAAGGCTTGAATTTCATTATCTAAGAAGACATTGAAAACTCCTGCCTTTAGGCAGGAGATGAAATACAATGTCTTCTGGATCCCATCTTCTTCCAAACCACCGGTTTTAACCGGTGGTATACAAAGAAGATATGATTTTCCTTGGAGGATAACTATGCAGAAAGAAATGGCCTATAAATTATTTTTCAAAGCCTTATGCAACAACACAAGATTGAGGATAATCAGGCTTTTGCAAAAAGAATCGTTAAACGTAACGGAAATATCCAAACAACTCAGATTAGAGCAAAGCTCTGTTTCGCATGCACTGAAGTGCCTGACTGATTGCGGTTTTGTAGAAGTAAAACAAATAGGCAAAAAGAGGGTGTATTCGCTAAATAAGGACACGATTGCGCCGATGTTAAAATTAATAGACAGGCACAGCAAAAAGTACTACAGGCATCTCGTGAAATGTGGTGTGATTAAATGAATAAATACCAGCTTGTTATTTTAGGTCAAGGCTCTGCTGCGTTTGCAGCGGCAATAAAGGCGAACGACTTAGGCATCAAAACAGCCATGATAGGCGGCAATGCAACCCCAGGGACTGTTATAGGCGGCACATGCGTGAATGTTGGCTGCCTGCCAAGCAAGAATCTCATAACAGTTGCAAATGCTTTCTATTATGCTGTGAATAATTCTTTCGAAGGCATAAAGTACGACAAAGATAAGCTGAACTTCAAAGATGTCATAGAGCAGAAGGATAGGCTTGTTAGGAAATTTAGGAAAGAGAAGTATGCCGACCTTGTTAAAAGCCTTGAGAACGTCACATACATAGAAGGCAGGGGCAGGTTCGTTTCTAAAAATTCTGTTGAAGTTAACGGCAAGAAAATAGAGGGTGACAAATTCATAGTTGCAGTTGGCGCGAGGTCGAATATTATTCCTGTGAATGGCTTGGAGAGGGTAGATTACTTGACAAATGAAGAAGCCTTGGACTTGAAGCAACTACCGGAATCGCTGTGCGTAGTCGGAGGCCGCGCGCTTGGCTTGGAATTTGCACAGATGTATTCGCACTTTGGAACTAAAGTTACTGTGCTTCAAAGAAGCGAACGCATACTTCCAGAAGAAGAGCCTGAGATTTCTGATGCCTTGAAGCAATACTTGGGGAAAGAGAGGATTACGATATACACCGGGACAACTATCAACAACGTTAGAAAATCTGGTAAAAATAAAATTATCAATTTCTCTGTTAAAGGCAAGGCAAAAGAGATAGAAGTTGATTACATTCTTTTCGCAACTGGCAGAAGGCCGAATACTGGTGGGATGAATTTAGATAAAGCAGGAGTAGATTTAGATGAAAAAGGTTTTGTCAAAGTAAACAATGAAATGCAGAGCTCTGTCCCTCACATTTGGGCAGCTGGCGATATTATTGGCGAGCCGATGCTCGAAACCATTGCCGCAAAGGAAGGCGCAGTCGCAGTTGAAAATGCATTTACAAAACAAAAGAAGAAAATAAATTTCAATGAAGTGCCGCGGGCTGTATTTACGTATCCGGAAGTTGCAAGCGTAGGTCTTACGGATGCGCAGGCAATAAGCAAAGGGATAAGGTGCAGGTGCGGAGTAATTCCATTTTCTTTCGTGCCGAAAGCCCACATTATAGGCGACACAAGAGGAATAATCAAGATTGTCACTGACAGCAAGACAAAGAGAATAGTCGGCGTGCACATACTTGCGCCGCACGCCGCTGATCTGATCCATGAGGGCACGCTTGCTGTGAAATTCAAACTGACTGTTGATGATATTATAGACACAGTGCATGTTTTCCCTACGCTTTCGGAATCAATAAAATTAGCTGCACAATCGTTCTATAAGGATGTAAGCAAATTAAGCTGTTGCATAGAGTAATTCGTACACTATCCACTTTATTACACTAAATCAACTTTATATCCCACCTTTTTTATTAATTCTTATGAAGCCAAAATTCATCTGCCGAAGTCCTGGAAAAAAATCTGTAAAAATCATACAGCGGGACAGCAAGGTCATTTCTCCTTCTCTCACCAGAGAATACTCTTTTGTTTTCAAGCGCTCAAAAGGCTGCTACATATGGGATGTTGACGGACGCAAATATCTGGATTTCTCAGCCAGTGTGGCGGTCATGGGCGCAGGGCATACCAATCCCGTTGTGAGTAAGGCGATTGCTGCACAATCGCGTCTGGGCTATCATTGCGGCTTCAGCGATTTTTATGCGGAGCTTCCTGTACAATTCGTCGAACAGCTTGTTACATTTCTTCCGAAGCATCTGAATACTGCTTTCTTGTCTAATTCCGGGACGGAGGCAATAGAGGCCGCATACAAGCTTGCGCGGTGGCATACAAACAAGAAATGGGCTGTTGCTTTCAAGCCAGCTTTTCATGGTCGTACCATGGGCTCGCTTTCGCTCACCAATTCAAAGGCTGTGCACAAGAACCGTTTCGGGCCGTTCATGCCTGTAAAGCATGCGCCGTATCCTTATTGCTACCGCTGTCCTAGCGGTAAAGACAAACACAATACGTGCAGCAACCTGTACTTGAGTGAATTGGAGAAAATAATGAGGCAATGCAAAGATAATCTTGCGGCTGTTTTTCTTGAACCCATAGCTGGCGAAGGCGGCTATATTGTACCGCCAAAGGGGTTTGTGAAAGGAGTAAGAGAGCTGTGCGACAAATATGATGCCCTGCTGTGCGACGATGAGGTTCAAGCGGGCTGTTATCGTACTGGCAAGTTTCTGGCTATAGAGAATTTTGGCGTAAAACCGGACATAGTTTCACTCAGCAAAGCCATCGGAGGCGGCATTCCGTTAGGTGCGACTGTTGCAAACAAAAAAATAATGGACTGGGTCCCTGGAACGCATGCAAATACGTTTGGAGGAAATCTGCTTGCGTGCGCCGCAGGCATTGCCACGCTAAAGTATATGCGCAGGAAAAGATTAGGCGAGAATGCTGCAAGAATGGGAAAGCTGATGATGAAAAGACTGCACGAAATAAAAGAGGCGCACGAAATTGTTGGCGATGTCCGCGGACTTGGGTTGATGATAGGAGTTGAAATCGTCAAGGATAAGGAATCAAAAAGATACGGGATCGGGGAAAGAAACCAGATACTTTGCAAGGCTTCTGAGAAAGGGCTGCTGCTTCTGCCGGCCGGCACAAGCACTATAAGGATCTGCCCGCCACTGGTATTGACGAAAACGCAGGCATTGCAGGGGATGGATATTTTAGAGGATGCGATAAGAGAGGTTTCGCAATGAGGCTTGATGTTTTTACGTTTAATAAAAAAGTTGTCAGATAGTGAAGATAGAAAGATACGTTTAAATGCATTATTTCTATAATTGATAGCGATGTGATAGTACGACAAGACAATATAATCTACTATTTTTCCTAGTTTTAACTACTATAGCGGTGGCTGGTTGTACGTCTCCTACGGGGCAATCTACTTTTCAGCAGCAATCTAATCTACCTCAAAATCCAACGCAACCTACTACTATCATTCAACAAACATTGCAAAAGCAATCATGTCCTTTCGAATGTTGTGAAGAAGGATTGTACACAGCTAAATTATGTAGTCCAGATTATTCGTGTATAGCAAATTCATGTGCGCCAATAGATACGGACAAAGATGGTCTAACAGATATAGAAGAAAAAAAGATTGGTACAAATATTAATCTTTTTGACTCAGATGGTGACACCCTAGGTGATTATCAAGAAACCAAGATAGGAGGTACGAATCCATTAAAAATGAATACAGATGACGATCGTTACAACGATAACAATGATCCAAATCCTATAAAAAAGAATTCTGCAGTAATTTATGTCACGAAATCCAATGAAAAAGGAGAGTATAATCTAGCTAATTTGTTGGTAATTGGTAGCGTTCTTACTGGCTCAGGGCTTGTTGGTTGCCTTACAACAGTATGTACCGCCTCTCCTGCAGTAATAGTCGCTGCCGTAGCTGCTGTAAAGGACCTTACAATTTACACCTCTAGTTCTGATATTGTGATTCAAAATACAGGTGATGATTATAGTTCTTTTGTTACATTTGAAGTTGTATACTCAATAGGAAATAAGACATTAGAAAGAGTTCCCCAATCTTATGGGCAGATTAGTTCTAATTTGAAAACCACAATGAAATACTCTCACGATATCAAGGTTATAGATTTGGGAGACATACTAGGAGAAGTATTTAATCTACTCCTAGGGAAGTCTAAGATTAACATAGAGATTACGGATGTTCAATACGAAAAGTTCTAGGTCTTCATTTGAATATTTTCCCTGTTTCTTCGGACCAGAGGAGTAAGTCCAAATGAGAAATAGGAATCCCTACTTTTTCTGAGAATTTCTTCATACTTTCCTCTATTTCAAAATACTTCTTTCTTGTCATAGTCTTGGGTATTTCTTTTATCACGCCGTGCCTGACAAGGTTCTTCAGTATATGCCTGTCTAAGATGGCTAATTCCTCGCCAAGACCGATGTTGCGCAGAAAATGACTGGCCTCTTTGTAGCCAAGCCCGTAAACATTCTTTACCAGCCATTCCCTGACTTCGGCTGGCTCTCCCGAGATCTTGCCCTTGATTCCATTGACGAGAATAAAATCCCTCGCTTTGATTATGTGCCCGGCCTTTGTCCTGTGGAATCTTACTTTGCTTTTCAGCCGGCTTTCGATAGCCCTCGCGTTTCCTGAAAAAATAACCCTGCTCTCAAACAAATCCCTTACAGCCCTGTCGCAGGCATAGGCCTTTGATTGCGGTGTAAGGATGCAGAAAACAAGCTCGGCAAACAGGCCTTCTTCCGACCTGGCTTCTCTGAATTCTTCCAGCCTCTTTTGTATTTCATTTTTCTTTGCATTGTAAGAAGAGAGCAATTCATCCATGAAAATCACACGTACTTCTCAAAGTAAATCTTCTCTTTCTTGAATCCCATTTCTTCCGCTATTTTCGCAACCTCTTCGACCATTGCCAGTATGCCACAGACGTAAATCTCCTTGTCAGACGGATTGAAAATGTATTTTCTCAGCGCATCCTGCACGTGGCCTCTCTCGCCTTGCCACTTTTCATCCGCCCGGCTCAGAACAGGGGCAAAATGGAAATTCTTATGCTTGTTAGCAAGCGTTTCAAAGCGGTCACGATATATAATCTCATCTTCTGTTTTGTTTCCGAAGAAAAGCCATACTTCTTTGTCCGTGCCTTTTTCAAATATAGTGTCTATCATCGGAAGCAGCGCAGATATGCCTGTGCCGGTTGCAACAAAAACAATGTCACTGAGAACAGGTTCTTTGAGAACAAAATGACCGGCAGGACCCATGACATCCAGCTTATCGCCCGGCTTCAGCGAACACATGTAGCCGGAAACTGGTCCCGCCTTCCTTATGCAAAGCTCAATATGGTCTTTTACAGAGGGGGACGAGGCTATAGAATAAGGCTTTACAACTGTCTTTCCTTCTATCACAGATTTTACAAGCACGAACTGGCCAGGTTTAAAATCCATGTCTTTTACTAAAAGCCTTGGCAGGCATACAGTGCTTGTTGCCTGTACCACTTCCTTTACAACTGCTTCCATATAAGACACCTACGGTTTCTTGCTCAAAGAACTCTTAGAGTTCTTTGGCATCTCAAAGAAGCTTTTAGCTTCTTTGCAGACATTCGTTTCCCTTCCATTTAATCTGCAGTCCATATTAAAGTTCCATATTTTTAATAACCAATGAACATATTAATTTCATATATGTCTGGCAAAACAATAGTGCCGCTGCAGGATATTCTGAAAAGGTACAAAAAAGGGGAAAGGAAATTTATTGGAATAAAATGCAGCGGCGTGGATTTCAATGACCTAGATATTTCTGGCGCTGATTTTTCTGACTCAGATTTGAGCTACTCCAATTTTGACGGTTCGGATCTTTCGGATTGCAACTTCAGCGGCTGCAACATGGAATGGTCTTCCTTCAGAAGGACCAACCTGACTAGGGCAAGCTTCGAAAAAACCAACCTCACGTACTGCGATTTCTCCAATGCCATATTTGAGAATGCAAGCCTTAGGAACGCGGACCTGTCGTGGAGCATTGCGTTTAATACCAACATCCAGTCGGCGGATACAAAAGGCGCAATGATAGCAACGGTCGCATTTGACGTTTCCCATCTTACCAGAGAAGGACTGGAGAATGTGCAGATGAGATTGGCAAAAATGAAATCCCAAATACCGTATGAACTGCATTTGCTGCTGAGATTTGCCGTGAGTGCTGTGCATGAAAAAGCACATCTGAACGTCCAGCAAGCTGAAAGCAGGTCGTCTTACGCAAGATTTAATTCCGGCAGCGGCAATCTTGCCGTTGGCACAGAAAATAATTTGTCGTATTCTGCATCTGCGCCTTATGCGATGTCTGCGCCTTACAAAGGAGACACGCCTTATAAGACGGACAAAAAGAAAAAGGACGACAGATTTCCAATCTGATTCATAGCTAACCAAGCAAATGAAGTAAGGCAAGAGATTAGGATGCGGAGTGCGTCACACTACCTTCAGTATATCTTCTATGCTCTTCAGCATGTAATCTGGCTTGTTCTGCCGGAGATATTTCTCGTATTTCTTCTGCAAACCGTATTCGGCTAACGCAGTAATCATGCCGACCGCTTTTGCGCCCTTGATATCCCGCTGGGGCTGGTCGCCCACAAAAAGGATTTCCTGCGGCTTAAGGCGCAGTTTCTTTATTGCTCGTTCGAAAGGGAGGCTGTGCGGTTTTGTCTTTCGTGTATCGCTGAACGTGACAACAAAATCAAAATAATCCTGTATCCCCATTTCCGTGAGGCGCAGCCATGCTTTCAGAGCCGGCGCATCGCTGACAATGGCGAGTTTATAGCGTTTTCTTAGACCTTCCAAAACCCTGTATACGCCATCATACGGCTTATGGTAGCTGGCCTGGACTTTGCGGTAGGCAACAATGGCGGCAGAAAGGATTTTCACGTCTATCCTGCCCGTTGTTTCCAAAAGAAACTTCTGGAATATGCGGTTGTATTCAATGCCGTATTGGCCGTATAATTCAAAAAGAATTTTTAATGCATGCTTTCTGTTTATTTTCAGCCCTGCGTCTATCATCGCGTTTATCGACGCCTTGCAGGAAGTGAGCTTTGCGCCCATGAAATCTATGAGCGTGTTGTCGAGGTCGAAAATAATTGCTTTTATCATACGGAAATGTTGGAGTTAAAATTATTAAAGAGAAAGCAGGGCGGAAAAATAGGAACCAGTTATAAACATAAATATAGCACAGGTCTATAATTCTATTGGGCGATTCGATGGAAGAAATTCCTATAGCATTCAAAAGCAGGGGGCAGCAGGTTGTAGGGATGCTGCATTTACCTAAAAGAAAGAATGCACCTGTTGTCATAATGCATCACGGATGGAGCGGGGATAAATTAGGGCCATTCAGGCTGTTTGTATTTGCCGCCAGGGAATTTGCAAATCACGGATTTGCTGTTTTTAGACTAGATGCAAGAGGTTCCGGCGACTCGGAGGGTATTTTTGAAAATCAGACATTAAAATCACAGATGGAAGACCTTACTGAAGCCATAAATTATTTGCAGGGTTTAAATGGCGTGAACGCAGAAAAACTAGGCTTGATAGGCCACAGCCAGGGCGGCAAGATTGTAATTATGTATGCAGCAAAAGATGGCAGAGTTAAATGTGTAGATTCGTGGGCGGGTGCATCTAAATTAAAAGATCATTACAGCAATGTTGAACTGAGAGAGCTGCTAGACAAAGGTTATCTTGATATGCCGCATTACGGCGTAAAGGTAATTAAAAAATCCGTTCTTCGAGATTTGCAGCCACAATACGATTCTGTGAAGACAATTAGGAAAATAAAAATTCCCATTCAGATAACATCCGGCACAAACGATTCTATAGTTCCCCTATCAACGGCAAAACTGCTTTACAAAAATGCCAACAGGCCTAAAAAATTGAACGTCATAAAAGGCGCAGACCATTTTTTCTACCCGGAAAATCATAGAAAGCAATTAATCTCTTCCTCAATCAACTGGTTCAAGAGATGGTTAAAATGAGGCATCAGATAAATATCCAACCAAGCTAAGTTGCAACCTCTCTCAGGTTATGATATGGGCAATACTTCAAAAAACAAGGGAATAGTGATGTTCAGCGTCCTGAGCGGGATGTTTCTCTCGGCATTAGACCAGACAATAGTCTCAACAGCATTGCCGAAAATAGTTGCTTCGCTTGGGGGGATTGAACTGCTCAGCTGGGTCGTTTCTTCGTATCTGCTCGCATCAACGGCAGCCGTAATAATTTACGGAAAACTCTCGGATATGTACGGGAGAAAAAAATTCTTCATACTGGCGATAGGAATCTTCCTGCTCGGCTCAATTTTATCAGGGCTGTCCCAGGACATTTTACAACTTATAATTTTCCGCGCCCTGCAGGGGATAGGCGGCGGAGCCATCATGGCCAATTCCATGACAATCATAGGCGACCTGTTTCCGCCGGCCGAGCGCGGCAAATGGCAGGGTGCCATCGGCGCGACATTCGGATTATCGTCTATAGTAGGGCCTTTGCTCGGCGGCTTCCTCACGGATTACGTAAGCTGGCACTGGATATTTTTTATAAACGTGCCGGTAGGGCTGTTTGCCATAGCTTCGCTGTCAAAATTCCTGCCGCATATAGAAGGCACAGGAAAAAGGATAATAGATTACAAAGGCTCGCTAACCCTTGTGGCTGCGATAATCTCGCTTATGCTTGGCCTCGTTCTCGGCGGGACTTATTACGCATGGACCTCTGTGCAGACCCTTGGTCTCTTTGCGCTATCCGCAGCCCTGTTCGTTCTTTTTGCACGAATAGAAAAGAAGGCGGAAGAGCCGGTTCTGCCGCCGGAGATTTTTCATAACAAAATATTTATCGTATCCATTTCCATAGTTTTCATAACCGCCATAGGGATGTTCGGTACTATTGTATTCATTCCGCTATTTGTCCAGGCGGTGATGGGAAAGACGGCAACAAACGCGGGCCTGATAATGACGCCGATGGTTCTTTCAATGGTAACAGCCAGCGCATTGGCAGGGCAGCTGATATCGCGCACCGGCAAGTACAAACTCATTGCAATCATAGGCTTGGGCATAATGAGCGCCGGAATGACTCTCCTTTCGCTTATGGGCGTGTCGGCAACGGATGCAGAGCTCATCAGGAACATGATTCTTGTAGGCTCCGGCCTGGGCGTAACGTTTCCAATATTCGTCATAGCGGTGCAGAATGCATTCGACCATTCGAAAATGGGCGTTGTGACAGCGTCACTGCAGTTCTTCAGGAGCATAGGCGGGCTTTTTGGGGTAGCCGCTTTCGGTGCGGCGATGATATTCCTGCTTGGCCAAAACCTTGCTGATATGGACGAGAAAGTTCTTCAAAATCCTGCAACGCTGCTCAGTGCCGCGCATTTAAGCGGCCAAGAAATAATCGCCCTTAAATCAGCCCTCTCCCAGTCGTTAAGCACCATATTTTTTATAGGGGCATTGATTACCTTTGCGGCGTTCTTTCTTTCGTTTTTCCTGATAGAAATTCCTCTCAGAAAAACACATAAGCCGGTTCTTGAAGAAACGGGCATCGAGCTCGCTGAAGAGGAGGGCTTTTTCAGCCCCGAATCCGAGCCGAGAAAATAGAAAACATTAAAGCCCTTCTATTAATTATTACAGATGCAACTGGACAAGCTGTATTTTGAGAGGGAACTCATACCGGTGAGTTTTGATGCCGGCGATCTGGATATATTCACGGAGAAGAAGCTTGCAGAATCGCATTACAAAAAAGCCGGCTATGCCGTCATTCAAGGGCTCGATTTTGAGAACAACATGGTTTCTGCATTGAAAAACGAGTTTTCCTATCTGGATCCATACCTGAAGGTAAAATTAGGGCATGCCAAAGGTTCTTCGTCTATCACGGCATACGGAGACAAAGTATTGCAGTATATAAGCAGGCAGGAAGTTATGCTGATGCTTTACCTGTGCAGGCTTTGTTCTTATCTTGGAGGACCTGGGTTCCCTGATTTCATAGTTATCGATCAGCAGACAAGGAAGTGGTTCCTTGTAGTTGTTGCGGAAGAGCTGCCGCCGGAGTACGTGCTGTTCATGTTCATGGCTAAGCTGCTTGGCAAGTGCGAGATAAAAATTTCAAATATCCAAAGAGCGGGCATTCAAAAGCAAATGGCAATAGACATAAAAGACGTATTTGAAAATATTTCAAAGACGGAACGATTCAAGGGTTTTTCAGGCGGCATAGAAGACGAGGTGTACAGGCTGAGAAACTTAAAAGATCCGGATGCGAAAGATGAGCTGTCGTTTCTCGAGGAACAGACGTATAAGATGCCGTTTTTTCTCATAAAGAAATGGCTGAAGGAAGGAAGAGCGGAAAAAGATGATGTCCTTCTGACATACGAGAATTTCGAGAAATCAAACAGAAAGATGAAAGACATTATTGAGCGTCTTTCTGGCGAAATGCGCAACGACAACGATTACAAGGCCATAGGAAACAGCAAAGACGAGGAAACGCTGAAGAAAAAATTTGACTGGCTGATGGAAACGTTTGGGATGGGCGAAAGCCGGGCAAAGGAGTTGCTGGGGTTACTTGTTTAGCCAAGCTTGTTTTCTGCTTCGGTTTTCACTTTCTCTAGATTCTTTCCTATGAAGACTATTTTTGTATCCTCTTTTGCCCATTTTTCAAAGTCGCATCTTCCGTTAACGTAATTGAACAGGTACGTGCCGTCTGGAAAATTGACGAAGCCTTTGGCACGGAGGATATCTCTGGGTAAAGCAGAAACGAATCCTTCAAACTTATTTTTATCTACGATCTTGACGGCCGTAAAAACAAACGATTCTATATCGTCTATCCCTTTGTGATTCTGCTTTGACACGTATTTTTCTGTAAAAATACCGAAGATTAAGGCGGAAGGAATATTGCATTTTACTGTTTTGTAGAGAGGCGCCTCTCCATTTATTTTTCTTACCCTGCTTTCTATCGCATTTAGTTGCTCTTCTGCCACAAGATCTGTTTTATTCAGCAGAAGAATGTCAGCCATTTCTATCTGTTTTCTGGATGTGATCCCGATTTCCGGATATTTTGCCAGTGCATCGCAGTCGACTATGCAAACCACGCTGTCCAATCGCAGGTAGTCCATGTTTTCGAGGACGTCGTAGATAAGCGATTCGGGGTCAACAACGCCTGTTGTTTCAACGATAATGTGTTTGGGCCTTGCCTTTTCTATAATCTCCTTTACGGCAAGCTCGAACTCGCCGCTTATCGAGCAGCAGACACAGCCGCCGGCAAGCTCGGCTATGTTTACGTTCTTTCCCTTGATTATTTTTGCATCTATGTCTATAGCGCCAAATTCGTTCATGACAACGGCTATTTTCTTTCCTGATTCCAATATGTTCCTAAGCAAAGTTGTTTTGCCAGAGCCGAGATAACCGGTTATTATAGTGATAGGCGTTTTCATAGTTTAAGACTAAAAATTGCAAGAAGATTTAAAGCCATTTTTTCACGGCATATACGACAGCCACGATTACTACTGCAATTATCCATTCAGTATTTAGAGGCTGCACCGCCGCTATAGTTGATGTTGTAATTACTGTTGTAGTCGCTTCGGGCACTCCAATACTAATTTGTCCTGTTGCCTCGCCCTGCACCAAAAAAACAGCAACAATTACAAGGATGGCGGGGTAAAGATTATTCTTCATAGGCTATCCTCAGCGCCGCTTTTCCGGACAACGGGCCTTTCGACACAAATTTGATTTCATTTTCGTCAAGCTTCAGGAAATTTTTGCCGAATGCGTTTTTAGTAACCATATTGCCGTTCAAAAATGCGGTTATATTTTCCGATAGTAAAATATCGCCGTATCTGAATTTGGCGTATTCAGGCCCTACGATAAATGAAGATATGCTTTCCGGGATTTTTGTCTGCCTCGCCATTAATTCTATATTGTTCAGGTCGTACAGTGCCGGAACCCAGAAGACGAAGCCGGAGCTTGTGGCCGATATCCTTACCGACTTTGCATATTTATTGACAGGAACAGAATAGGAACCCCTGCCGTCTGCCGTTAGCACTACTGCGCCATCCACGGAAACTTCCAGGGCGCCTAGTTTGTTGGTCCCGGTTACCGCAAAATTCAGCGTTTGCAAGAATGCATCCATATTAATGGCGATATCATTTTTGCCGAAAAGAAAGCCGTTATAAACGCGCCCCGGCTGGCGGGTTATTTTCACGTCCTCTGTTATACTCGAAAATGTCAAGTTGAATTCCAGAAGCCTTTCTTTAATAACCGCCGGAGCAACTACGCAGGAACCGTTTGCGCAACTGGCGCACGACTCGACCTTTCTTTCTGTTTCGTTGAAATCGCAATTATTCAGTTTACAGAAATAGTCGCGGAATTTCCTGTAAACGTCATTGCCCTTGCAGTAAGGCTGGCCTGCAAACCCGTCTCTTGAATCGCAACCGGCATCGCACAGGGTTGCAGTGCATTTTCCGGCTTCGCAATTGAAAGAGCAATCAGCCATTTTTATTTCTGCTCTCTTGAATACGCACCTGTCCAGGTCGCAGGAATAGTCGCGGTAAACCTTGTAAACGTCATTGTCTATATTGCAGTAATCTTCGTCATAGAAGCCGTCCCTGCTGTTGCAGACAGAAGGGTCGCATAAACCACATTTTCCTTCTGTGCATGTCGAGTCCTTGCACGTCTCTACCGTCCGTTCTGTTTCCGTGTAGTCGCATCCTTTGTCAGACGAACAAGAATAATCACGATAGATGCTGCGGACGTCATTGTCCCTGCAAAAGCGGCCGCCATAAAATCCGTTTTTTTCCTGACAGGCTGTCTGGTTGCACGTGATGCACGTTCCTACAGAACAGCCAAAATTGCACTGTTCAATAATCTTTTCGCCTGCCCGTGAAACACACTCGTTGTACGAACAGTAATAATCCAGGTAAGGGGAATAAACATTGCCGTCTTTGCAGTACGTGCTGCCTGTTATGCGGCTTTGCTCCGGGCATTTCAGCGGGTCGCATACCGCATAGGAGATAGCCGACAGCATCGGGACTATTAAGGCAATGACGATCAGAAGTTTCGCATTCACGAATATAAGTTCATCAGGCGAGAATTTAAACTATTTACAATTATATTTTTCACCTGAACTCTACTACAATCTCATCACCGTCTCTAACAATGTATTTTTCAAAGTCGTAGTTTTGTTTCCCATTTACAAGCATTTTAATGCTTCCTTCAGCACCATTACAAAATTCAAAGATACAATTCTTATTGAAATTCTTTTTCCAAACTTGGAAGAAATTACCAAGATACAAATCTTCGCGGGTTGGAGCGTGCATCATCACTTCCCAGTGTACCGTACCGCTTGAATCATGAGTGTGCATGTTAGTCATGTCCATCATCGGGTCGTAGAATGGGCTGCTCGAATAACTTGTGCCCATTCCTACGTTGGCAGGTATGGCAATTTTTTCACCCTTTATCGTTATTTCAAGGTGGGGATGCCAATGTATTGGCTTATTAGGTAGGCTGACATAGCCAGTCGTTTTCGAGATGCTAAGCAAAGCATATGCGCCTAAACCTAATCCAACAACACTGATAGTTGCAAAAATTGCTACAAGGATCCTGCTTTCAAGTTTTTTCATGCCTATCTACTTGCATTGATTATCGTGTTCTGGTTAAGGTCCCTGTAAGTTCCCATTTGCTCGACATTTCTGAAGACAAACCAGCCGTCCTTTTCTTTCGTTCCTACCCCGCTCCAGACCTGCACTATGGCAGGATAAACAGAGGCGTCTGGTGACAGAAGTATCGCAGGCACTTTTGCTATGTTATATTTCTGCACCAAATCTTTTCCACTGCCGGACGATATGTCATAGGCCGTTGCATTGCTGACAAAAACGCCGAATCTGGGCAATATCTGCATATGAAGCTCGACATCATAACATGCAACACACGAAATGTCAGTCAATTTTATTACCTGCACCAACCCTTCGATCTTCTGCGCCGCTACATTATAAAATGGCGGGATTCCACTGATTACTACAACGTTATTGGCGGGCTTTGCGCCTAACCTGTCCCATAAGGACGCGATGTCGGGATGCGAAACCTCTCCTTTCACGACCAATGCCGGCAATGATTTGATGTTATTTTCTGACACAAGGCTCTTCGCTTCCGCATCTGCATAAGATAAATTCTTTTCCTGGAGTATTTTCACGTTTTGCTGTTTGATTGCCGATATCAGGGTGCCGAAATCTATGCAATTTTCGCAGTCGGGCTTAACCAGCGTCAGATGCAGGTTTGCCGGCCTTTGTTTTTCTTCCGTCCTGATAGAGCCGATAATCTTGCCTGTGATAATGACGTTTACAGCGTACAAAACAATCAGGGCCACTACAAGCCCTAATAAAATATTCGATAATAGTTTGTTTTTAGTTTTATTTTTCGCCAATCTTATCAGCCCTATATTTTTTAATTTCCTCAGAGTATGATTCTATGACTTTTAAGTTGTACTCTGGGAAATCCAAGTCCCAACAACATACCATGCACTTTAGTGCATGGTATTATACAAAGACTTTAATTTTAAAGAAAAATCAAAGGTCTTATCCGCAACCACCGACTTGCGAGGCCTGTGCCAGTTGCGACAGCACGCCAGATTTTGCGCCGACTGCCGAGGTTAGCGTACCGCTGGATATGGCCTGTGACAATACTGTTAACTGTACGGCCTGTATCCCTGCCATCAGAACGAGCACGCCCATCAGCACAAGCAGCATCGTATTTGCATTCATTCTTTTCACCTCCTTTAATTATCTTAATGAACGTCCTTTACATCCGTGTTCCAAGCTACATTGTACTAGCTCTTTAAACTCGGGTACACCTTCGAACATTTTTCTACCATTCCCCACTATTGTTGGAACTGCAGTGATACCATATTTTTCTACTTCTTCAGCACCTTCTCCTTTAGCAAGATTATACACTTTCAAAGAACATTTTGGTCCTTTAACTTTCTTTACCATTTCTTTTGTTTTTGCACAAAGATTACAATCACTTACAAACAATTCAATATTCATAGCCATTTTCATTTCCCCTATAATCCCAGCTCTTGCAGGTATTTCTTGACAGCGTAAGAGCCGGACAGCGAAGAGTACTGCTTTCCGGCGACTAATTCTTTGCTGACGTCATTCCAATCTTTCTTCTCGGCTAATTTAAAGTACAATGCATCCTGTATATATGTAGACGGGAACCAGAAGGAATTGAATTTCACAAAGGCGTCAAATATCTGTTCTTTAGTATATCCTTGATTCGCCATCAACTCAATTAATCCCAATGCTGAAAATCCGTGTGAACAATCAGGATGACCGGTGGGGTTTCCGCAACATGGTCTGTATGAATTCAATGCAACATACTTCGCAATGTCCTGCTGCTCCGGTGTCAACTCTATAAGTTTTGTGTCGCCGTAACCTGCTTTCCCGACTCCTATATCATAACCCTTGAAAGAGCTTGCGAACGGGCTGCTGAGAAGGATTTGGTTGTCATCGTGCTTCGCCAGAGTCCATAAAACGTACATGACAAAGACGGCGTTTTTTGAGTTGATCGCAAGTTTTTCTTCCGAATAGTCATCTGTCAGCAGCTTCTTCTGCTCTGCAGTCAGCGGCTGGCCATACCGTTTGGTCAGCAGGTCATTTAATTTATTTACATCCAGAACGCCGGCCTTAACCATCTTGCTTACTGAATCACCCCATCTGGCGTCTATCGTAAACCCCTTTTCAGGAAGGACCTGCAGGGTTATTTCATCTACGTTTAGACCGTGAGGGTCAGTTGCTGCGCCTGTAATCTGGGTAGCCCCTGCTGTCGGAATTATTTGAAGGCCCAATGAAAAGAGAGCTATAATCAACAACCCTGCGAAAATGTATTTCTGCGCAGGGCTGAACGCGGCGCCGAATAAGTCAGCGTCTCTCCTATCTGTTTTTGCAGTACAGGCAAGGCATATATTTTCATAAGACGATTTGACAGTCAGCCACAGGCTGAATGCCAGCACGGCAAGCCCGGCTAGCTGCAGCCAACCGGCGTAAGGCACGAGAGAAACCAGAGGAAGGGTTATGAAACTGCCGAAAACAAGAAAATTAATGCCTAAACACACGGGGCATATGGTGGCGAAAGCGCCGGACGCTATGCCCAATGACGCCGCTCCTCTGGTTGCCATCTTATTTTTGGCAGAGTATTTTGTCAGTGTAACGATCGTCGCTGATATCAGAGAGGACAAAACTATGTAAGAATAATCCAATACGCCGGGCTTGACATCCTTGAAGAATCCTATTTCCAGGACGGGTATTGTAAAAATCCCGTAAAAGAAAGAGTAAAGAAGGGCGAAAGCCAGCAACGAAATTGCAAAGAATGCCAAATTTTTGCGCAAGACCGCTGCAAGATTTGAAACAATTTCTTTCATTTTAATACCTCTTTTTGTCAATATACATTTAAAAAAACAAACTAGGTGGCCGATTCTTTTTCAAACGCATCCATTTTTCTTTTTGCCGACTTGAGATACTTGTCTGTTTTTTGTATTCTGATTGCTGCCCTATCCGCATGGATTTCTTCTGTATCAGAATCGTGATGGAATCTTGAGATCAGGGAGAGCGGAGAGAAAAATCTGAGCAGGGAAAAAGACATTGTCAATACCGAGGCTTTTCGTTTTATATGGCCAAGTTCGTGGAGTATTACGGCCTCCAGTTCCTTTTTACCGAGCAGGTCCATCAGGCCGGCTGAGATGAATATCATCGATTTGAAAGACTTGAAAGAAAATGCGATGGGATTTGCGCTGTCGAGTATGTAGACTTTTGACATTTTCAGCTTCATCCGCCTCGAATGGTACCTTATAAATCGCATTATCCGGGTATTTCCCGTTTCAGCTTTGCGGCTGAAGAACATGTAGAATCCTGGTATGACAAAAAAGCCTGCTACGGTGCTTGCCAGGAAGGTGGTTGGCAGCGCCAGCGCTACTAAACTGGCTACATTATTTCCGCACGGCATGCAGGCGACGCCGCACGCAGCATTCGTAGTCAGGACAACAAACGGGAAAAACAGGAAAACAAGATGGGCGTAAATGAGTGCGAGCTTGGATTTTGTCGAGAGCCTGAGGCTCTTGAGAATCAGCAGCGTGATGACGGCAAGTGAAACAGAGCCTCCCATCAACAGCAATTTGTCAGAGTCGATAACGAAGCCGGCAAAGCATCCTATCATTTTCAAAACACCTAGTTGATACTATGGTATTCATACCACTGTTTTGGAAAGAGATGCTCAAGGATACCATGGGCTAAAGCCCATGGTTGCAAAGGGCATCTCATTTTTTTCTCCCCGAAAATCTTTTGTAAAAGTAATTTGCTGCCACAGACCCAAAGGTATTCATGAGCTTGTTTACAGTATTGTCTATGACAGATTCCTTGAATTCGTTTTGGGATGTTTTAGGGCAATAAATGTAATGACCGCCGCCCCGCCCTTTTTCTATAGTTCTGGAAACTATCCCCTTCTGGTGCAGTCTGTCCATGATCACTGCTACGCTTGTTATTGCCACTTTCCTGTTTCTTTTCAGGGAGCTATGAAGATCCCTTACTCTGGCTTTGTCCAGTTTCCAGAGAAGAAGCAATGCGTCCGTCTCCAGAGGACTCAGAAGCGTCTGCATGCCTTTTTTGTCCAGCCTGAATTTGTTTACTTTTACCATGATGGTCACGTGATGTCTATATTTTGCAAGGGCTTGCTTAAATACCTTGCTGATTTGTAAGTCTTACAAAAACTGAAATGTATTTAAACTGGCACAGACAAATACTCTATAAGTCTTACAACAATTGTAATCGTTTATCAATGGTGCAAAAATAATGGCGGAAATCATAACAATTAAAAAGTCTACTTTCCAATTGCTTATTGTTAGTTTTGTTTCAGTTCTTTTAGTCGCATCATTTTTAGCGGGCTATGCCGCTGGTAGCAGCAGGATTACAGGTCAGGTAACTGAAGCAGCTCTGCAGGGACCTGGTCAACCTTTGGAGCAGAAGGGACTTGCTGCAAAGGTTTCTGCAGACGACGATCCGGTAAAAGGTGATCCTAAGGCAGCGGTGACTATAATAGAATTTGCCGACTTCCAGTGCCCGTTCTGCGGGAGGTTCTTCCAGCAGACTTTGCCGCAGGTAGAAAATGATTACATAAAAACCGGAAAAGCGAAACTTGTTTATCGTGATTTTCCTCTTGATAGCATACATCCACAGGCAAAGCCTGCAGCAGAAGCTGCAGAATGCGCAAAAGAGCAGGGAAAGTTCTGGGAGTTCCACGACAAGATATTCCAGAACCAGCAGTCATTGAGCTTGGATTCTTATAAAAAATGGGCTAATGAACTAGGTCTTAATACTAACCAGTTCAATAGTTGCGTTGATTCGAATAAGTATGCGGCAGAAGTGCAGAAGGACTTCCAGGACGGCTCGAATGTCGGTGTAAGCGGCACGCCTACGTTTTTCATAGGCAATGACGCAAAGGGCTACCAGCAGATAGTAGGCGCCCAGCCTTATTCTGTTATCAAGGATGCTATAGAAAAGGCATTAGCGGGATAATACAAATGCGATCTTTATGAAAGTCCTAGATGCCCTGAAAAACAAAAAATATCTGGCGATTGCTGTCGCATCTTCAATAACCATGTCACTGCTTTACATTTATACGCAAGTCTTAGGCAATCTTCACAATGCTGACATATGGTTTTCCATAATACCGTGGTACAATGCCCTTCTGTTCATCATATTTGCGGCTTTGTTTGGCATAACGCTGGCCTTTCAGATATACGTCAAAACCAGAAAGGTTTGCGGCATAAGAGGCAGTGCCGGTACCACAGGTGCCGTAACATTTGCCAGTTTTTTGGTTGCACAATGCCCTGCATGCGCTTCCCTGGGGGCATTGCTTTTGCCTGCGAGCGTTTTCCAGATTTTTATAAAATACAGCCCTTTTATTAATATTCTGAGCATAAGCCTTCTTTTGTTTACAATCCATTATCTGGGCGGATTCAGAAAATAGGTATTAAAGTTTTCTTTGCGATATAGCGGATAATTATGCCATTCAAATGCGGACAGTGCGACAGGGAATTCTCTTCCGAGACGGGATTAGTCCAGCACAACAGCGACAAGCACGGTATTGGCAAGGAAAGCAAGCAGGAAAAGAAGGAAGCAGAGCAGCAGATTAGGAGAGAAAAAAAGGAGAGCGAGTTGGAAAAATCATTACACGCCAAAAAAACCAAACGAATTGCCAAATTCGGCATCGCCATACTTGTGGTAATCGGGCTTGCTTATTTTGCAATAAGTTTAATCCCTCCCAGCCCTGTTTCGAAGCTGCGCGAGGGCCTTGGCCCTGTTGGCTCCCAGCATATCCATTCCGACGTGAAACTTTACTTGAACGGTGTGCCGGTGGACTTCTCCGTTTCAAAATATCAGGTGAATCCCAGCCGCCAGCATGTCCATATGGAAGGCGGAGACGGCGACGTCGTCCACGTCCATGCCACCGGCGTCAAGACAGGATTCTTTTTCAGCACGTTAGGCATAACGTTCAATCCGACGTGCGTGGTAATGGACACGGGCAAAAGGTTCTGCAGCAATGAAAACAATACGCTCAAGTTTTACGTAAACAACGAACCGAACAATGAATATGAGATGTATGTTATGAAAAGCACCGACAGGATACTGGTTTCATACGGCAATGAAACCAACCTGACAAGCCAATTAGACTCTGTAACAACCAAGGCGCAGGGAATTGACAGAGGCCAAGTAGCTGTAAGGCCGCATTAAGATATGACGACTTCCCTGCCTAAAATTTCCCTGAGCATGCTTTCAAGCCCTTCTGTTTCCGTGGCTATTTCCTTTTCTGTCCCCGCTTTTTCCTTTGCTTTCGTTTCAAGGCTTTTCCTTAACGTTACAACACTTTTCTCCAGCTCTGCCAGTTCGCTTTTGCGATGTTTTTTTTCTGAGAAAAGGCCGTTATACTTGTCTTTCTCTTCTTTCAGCTGGGCTATTTTTTTTATCAAAGAAAGGTACTCGTCCCTTAATGATTCGAGCAGCCCTGCATTTCGCAGTATATCTATCAACCTTTGGTATTTCTTTTCTTCTATGTCCATCTGCTTTTCATAAGAAAGACTTTGCGAGTCTTTCTGTGCATCAAAAGACTCTGGTCTTTTGCTCGCATCTGCAGCCCTTTTCATGCTTTCAAGGATTTTCTTAATCCTGAAGTCGCTGTCAGAAAAGAGCGCTTCCCCGCTTTCTATATAGGCGTCCAGCGTATCCCTGTATTCTTTCAGCATCGATTCGCATATTTTTGAGTGCCTGAATTTGCGCATAGGACGGTCTATGCCGGCGAATTCCTCCACTATTTTCTGCCGTATGGTATTTTTGTTTTTTTCAAAGTATTTTATCTCCTCGTCCAAGGATTCTGAGAATTTGAATTCTTCCCTGGCTGAAAAGCTTTTTAATTCTTCATCCTTTCTTTTCAGCAGCCTTTCTTTTTCAGCTATCTCGTCCTTTATGACGGCTATCTCTTTCGCCAAAGATTCGTTAATTTTCCTGAGGGCGGTGATTTTTTCCAGTTTGTTTTGCGTTTCTCTTGTTTTTCTGAAAAGCGGATTGGATTCTAAAAATCTTTCCGCTTCCTCTGACTCTTTGGCTATGCTGTTTATTCTCGCGGCTATGAGCTTCATGTCGTCGCTGAACGCATGAAGATGCCGGAATTCCTTCATGTCGATGCTGCCTATTTCGCTTATTGCCCCCTTGTACGCGGATATATTTTCTTCCGCTGTTTCTATTATCGACAATGAGCGCGAGCAGAATTTGTTTTTTAGCATGTTTGAATAATTGTTTGGAGAATTTTTTGATGCTAATGAATTCAGATGGTTTCTAAGCAATGAAAAATCGGAATTCATCTTTTCCAAAAAGGCTTTTTGCCTGTTTTTTATTTCTTTGGATTCCAGAAAAGACGGCACTTCGCCGATATCTATCTTTAATGCCTCCTGCCTGTTCTGTTTGAAGAGGTTCCTGAAAGGGAACATTTGATTACTTAGAAAGAAAAATAGATAAACGTTTATTGTGTCCGCTTAATATTTTTTATTCTGGTTCTAGGAGCCGTCTGAGGGTTGTACGTCTTTATCAGATACAGACCTATGACTAACCAGTAACCAAGGTATACAAACACGCGCAGCCATTCCGGATTGCCGTCGTAGCCGACGAGGGCTTTGAATACGGAACCTATGGCACCTTTTTCGTGCAGCAACGGGTACGAGCCGTCTGCATGTGCAGGAGGATTTATGTCATAAGCACTGCTGGCAAAGAAGCCGATGTCAATTTTATAGCTTTCTGCTGCCTCTATGTACTCGTGCACACCGAAGCCGAACAAGCCGGCGGCGAATATCAGAAGCAGTACAGAGGAATACTTGAAAATGCTTTTGAGGTTTAAGCCATAGATTTCTTTGAACATGAAGATGGCCAAAAAAAACACGGCGCCAAATCCGGTGACTGTGCCTATGACAGTAGCCAGCGGTTGCTGGACCGCTACAGCCGTCAAGAACAATACGGTTTCGATGCCTTCCCTGAATACAGCTATAAAGGCAATTACAGCAATTCCAATCATGTTGCCTTTGGTTATTGTGATATCAATCTTGCCGTGCAGCTCATCTTTTATCTGGTGCGAGTTTTTAGCCATCCAGAAAATCATATACGTAAGCACGGCAGTCGCGGTTATGGCGGCACTCCCTTCGAACAGTTTCTCTGCAACGCCTGTTAATCCGCCGTAAAATACGTAAAGCAGTATTCCAATAAAAACGCTCAGGATTATAGCAGCAGCTGTGCCCATGTACAGGTATCGCTTTAGCGCAGCTTTCCCGATCTTATTGAGATAAGCAGCGACTATAACAACTATGAGCGCGGCTTCCAGCGACTCCCGGAATGTTATGAGAAACGGGCCGGAGGCGATTGCAAGTGTTTCGAAGACCATAAGTATCACCAGAATAGTCCTATCGAACAATATTCCAACATAACATCACTTCACAAATTTTTCAACTCGTCCTCCAATTTTCCGCCGATGTGCGAGTAGATGCCTAATTTCAAAACTTTCAGCGAAAGCAGGGCGCACTTTATACGCACATGCGATATGGGGATAGAAAGCACATCAAGGATGTCTTTTTTTGTCAATTTCGCCGCCTCTTCCAGGTTTTTGCCTGCTACCATTTCAGTCAGCATGCCGGCGGCTGCCTGGCTTATGGCGCAGCCCTTTCCGGAGAACTTGACGTCTTTGACAGAATTGCCGTTTAGCTTGATGTTTATCTCTATTTCATCGCCGCATAACGGGTTCGAGTCGCTAGCCTTTATCTCTGCGTCTGTAATTGTCCCGTAATTGCGCGGATTCCTGTAGTAATCCAATATAATATCTGCGTACATATTGTCTACTGACATATCCGGCACCTATTCGTATCCCGACAACTCTTTTACTAATTCCATTACAGCTGGCATGCCCCCTCTTCGAAAAGCATAATGAATCGAAACGAATTCTTGAACCTGTTGTTTCGGTACGCCCGTAAGCGTTAATTCCGCACTATCTATACGAATCACCCCACTTAATGGAATATGTCCAAAATCTCTTTGAAAACTACGAAAAGGCCGATGATAAGCGTGAGCGTTGCTGATAATCCATTGCCATTAAGCCCATGACTGACCAAAAACAAGCCTACTAAAATCCCTAGCACGCTAAGTGCCACGAAAATCGGCGCGCTGCCCTTCATTTTTTTCACCCCCATCTGTATACACTTAATGCCAAATCATAAGTCTTTGTATAACACCGTGCACTGTGGTGCACGGTGTGTTGTCGAGACTTGGATTTCCCAGAGTATGACTTAAAAGTCACTGTATCATACTCTGAGGAAATGAAATCTTTTTAATGATTCTGAAACTCATCACAGCTTGAATATTCTCCTGGCTTTTTCCAGTGCGTTAATGAACATATCTATTTCCTTCTTGGTATTGTAGATGTAGAAGCTTGCCCGCGAGGCGGCTGCTATTCCTAGCCGGTCCATAAGCGGCATTGCGCAATGATGGCCGCTCCTGATGGCTATGCCTTCATTGTCCAAAACAGTCGCCAAATCATGCGAATGGATATCGCCGAGGTTGAAGGATACAACGCCGCCTTTGATGTCCGTGTCTTTAGGGCCAAATATCTTGATGCCTTTAACATCTTGCATTGCATTAAGCGCATGGCCGGCAAGCCCTTTTTCATGCTCGCGTATATTGTTCATGCCTATTTTTTGCAGATAATCGACGGCTGCGCCTAACGCTACTGCATCACCGAAGTTTGGCGTTCCGGGCTCGAACTTCCACGGCGATTCGCGGAACGTAGCCTCTTCGAGGCTAACAGACTTTATCATATCGCTGCCCAGCAGGAACGGTTCCATTGATTCTAGGATATCCGCCTTGCCATAAAGGCAGCCGATGCCGGTAGGCGCCAGCATCTTATGGCCGGAAAACATAAGGAAATCGCAATCTATATTTTTCACGTCAACAGGCATATGCGGTACGCTCTGGGCGGCGTCCACGAAAACAAGAGAGCCGTTGTCATGGGCCATTTTACAGATTTCTCCCGCAGGATTTATTGTTCCCAATACATTCGAGACTTGGGTGACTGCGACCAGCTTTGTTCTGGGCGTCAGCAGCTCTGAGAACTGTTCCATCTTTAATTTTCCCTCTTCGTCAATATCCACAAACTTCAGCTTCACGCCCTGCTTTTGCAGGGACTGCCAAGGCACAATGTTGCTGTGGTGCTCCATGACAGTCGAAACGATTTCATCCCCTTTCTTCAGGTTTTTCATCGCCCACGAATAAAGGACTATGTTTGCAGCTTCTGTCGCGTTCCTTACGAATACGACTTCTTCGAATTTCGCGTTTATCAGGTCGGCTACCTTTTGCCGGGAAGCATCGTACAGCTCTGTCGCTTCCTGCGACAGCGTGTGAACGCCGCGATGAACATTTGAATTATGTTTCTCGTAGAAACCTGTTAATGCCTGTATGACCTGCTTCGGTTTCTGGGTAGTGGCAGCGCTGTCTAAATAAACCAGCGGATGACCGTTGATTTTCCTCTTTAAAATAGGAAAGTCTTTTCTTATAGATTCGACATTCAGAGGAACTGTTGTTAACCTGTCCATACTAAACACCAACCAATTTTTGCAGATGTCTATAAAAGCGGCGATACGTTCTGTCAGTCAACCTGCCCTCTCTAGCCGCGCGGTTAAATAGATGTACATGAGCGTCGATTCTTCTTACGGTTTCGGCGTTCTGCTCTGTTACTGCGTACTCCTCTTTTATGTAGTCATCGGAAGCCGAATAGGCTCTGCTCAGTTGCAGCAGCCTAGCTTGCATTTGTTCATAAGTTAGAAGAGGATGATGTTTCAAATGGCGCACAACACCCTCTAAACCATCCACATTGTACATTATATTCAAAGGCGATAATTGCCTTCTGTAGTCAATTGCCACGCGTGTTTTAGTTAAACGAGATTTTATTCCTGTATTCATCCCTTCACCAGCGCCTTTTCAATAATATTTCTGAACCTTTCCTGCACACCTTCAAGCGGTATTTTTCGGATCACAGGGTCGAAAAAACCTTCGACTATCAGTCTTTCCGCATCTTCCCTGCTGATGCCGCGCGACGTCAGATAAAACATCTTGTCCTCGTCTATCTGGCCTACGGATGCGCCATGGGTAGCGCGGACGTCATTATTTTCTATGATAAGCGAGGGGATAGGATTGCTGCTGGCACCTTCGCCAAGCAGGAGCGAATGGGATTCAAGGAATGAAGCGGTCTTAAATGCGGGCTTCTCTATCCTGATTAAGCCATGATGGACGGCACTTGACGAGTCTTTCATCACGCCTCTGGCAAGAATATTGTTTGACGTATTGGGGACATTATGGTAAACGTTGGTCGTCAAATCTATGTGTCGTGACTCGTCGCCTAAAAACGTCCCTATGCACTCACTGCTCGCGCCTTCGCCGTTGAATATCGTTTCCATCTTTATTCTTGATAAGCAGCCACCGAAACAGCCGAAAATCCAGTTTATCCTTGCGTTTCTCTCTGCCAGGGCGAATTTATAAGAAAAGTCATAGACGTTTTTCATCAAATTCTGGAATGAAAAGAAATTTATAGCGGAATCTTCGCCTGCATAGATTTCCACCACAGACGTGTTGAGTTCGCCTTTGTCCGCAGGCACGTACTCTTCTATGAAATTCAACGTGGAGTCAGGTTCAAGAACGATTATCGTATGGTTGCCCAATCCCTGAGTTGACTGGATATTCACATTCGCTGTTACGCCTTTAGGTATCCGGACGAAGGCGCCGTTGCTGAACATGGACTCGTGCAGCAAAAGGAGCTTATCGCGCTTCACATCCATGGCAAGAAAATGATTTTTAAGCAAGTCATCAGATATTTCATTCAGAGGTATGGCAAACTGTGAATCAAACCTGCAGTCGGGTTTCCTTATTTCCAGTTTTTTAAGGTCCAGTTTCGATATGTCCGTGTAGCGCCAGTCCTCCTCGCGTTCCTGAGGCATCTGCATCGACAGGAATTTTTCCAGCGCGCCTTGCCTTCTTTCAATTAACCATTGTGGTTCTTTATCGGTTGTTTCTACCGCAAACTCCATATGGAAACCTTTGTCTACTAAAGTTGGTTGATTATCAGAACAGTTTAACCGACTGCGCCTGCCATCTCCAGCTGTATCAGGCGGTTAAGCTCGACAGCGTATTCAAGAGGAAGCTCCTTGGTAAACGGCTCGATGAAGCCGGAGACAATCATCGTCATGGCTTCCTGCTCTGTCAGGCCGCGGGACATCAGATAGAATAACTGTTCATCGCTGATTTTTCCAACTGTCGCTTCATGGCCTACGCTCACGTTCTTCTCTTCTATCTCCATGTACGGGACTGTGTCGGAAGCCGACTTTTCATCCAGTATAAGCGCATCGCAGCGCACATTGCTTTTGACGTTTGTTGCGCCCGGAGCCACTTTAAGCAGCCCTCTATAAGTCGTGCGGCCGCCGTCTTTGCTGACCGATTTTGACAGTATTGTAGAAGATGTATTCGGGGCTAAATGGACAGCTTTGCCGCCGGCATCCTGATGCTGGCCTTTTCCTGCGTAAGCAACGGATAAAATATCTGCACGAGCGCCGGGCTCAAGCAAAAATACGCTCGGATACTTCATCGTCAGCTTAGAGCCGATATTCCCGTCGATCCACTCCACGATTGCATCCTTGTAAGCATAAGCACGCTTTGTAACCAGATTATAAACATTGGCGGACCAGTTCTGTATTGTCGTATATCTTAGTCGAGCCCCTTCCATGGCTATTAACTCGACAACAGCTGAGTGCAATGAATCTGTTGCGTAAACCGGGGCGGTACAACCTTCGAGATAAGACACGCTTGAATTCTTGTCTGCAATTATCAGCGTCCTTTCAAACTGGCCCATGTTCTGGGCATTGATGCGGAAGTAAGCCTGCAGCGGCAAATCAACTTTAACGCCAGGCGGGACGTAGATGAAGCTGTTATGAGCAATTATTCCGTTAGCAACGAAATTTGCATGTTTTTCAACTTGTATATCATAGACATCTTCAACTCCGATAAAACTTTTTTCTCTTATTGGCGCAAATCCGAGCCACTCGTTTGCCAGTGTGCTTAAGTTCTCTCCGGTAATGGTTGAATATTTATCAAAAGTAGACTTTTGCGAATTGATAAGTTTGCTTATCTTCTCTGGATTTCTTGTCGGAACAATTCTGAGGTTTCCGGTTATCCTACAGGAATAACTTGTTCCACTGTAGATTTTTCTTTTTTCTCGTTTGAAAAATGCAGCCTGGCGGTTTCGCTTGAGTATTTTACCGCCTGAAAAAAGCCCGCAAGATATTGCTAGCATTTTGATATCTTCTACTAGCCCTTGATTGGACAGCTCAAACCTGATTATTTTCCCTTTATTTTCTATGCACCCGTCTGTGTCGAGAAGACCACCTAATAGGGCAAGACGCTGTGATAGCGGCAGGCCGAAGACCCATTGCGGAAGCCTCTTTGTTTTGGCTTTGCCAAAGAAATATATGTCTTTCAGCCACAATCCTAAAGCCTTGGAGTATATGGTAATACTATTTTCGTTTTGCGTGACAACCTTATATCCAAAAAGTTTCCTGATAATTTTAATAGCCTCTTCACGTACGGGGTCGACTTTTGGCAGTGCAAGATTTATCTGGCACATATGTGCAGTTGGAAAATAAGTACAGCCATCACCTAACCAGAGACCTAAAAACCACATGAGATTCTCATCCGTTTTTTCTGGTACCATGATAGTCTCGTGTTGTCTGTTTTTTATATAACGTTTGAGTTTTGGCAAAGATTTGCTCTTTCCATTGTCGGGTATTTTTTTGGCTATGGCTATTATATCACCTTCGCGCAACTCGCCGAGCGGCTTCCAAATGGTGTGCCATCTCTTGCCATGCTCGTTTAATCTTTTTTCAGATTTTTGTGCGCAGAGAAACATATGATTTGCAGTAGCTCTTATCGCTCTCCCGCCGGCAAGAAGCTTATAAACTTCCTTTTTTCCAGAATAAATTTTAGCCACAACTTTGGCGGGCTCAATTTTTCCGGTATCACTCAAGGCATAAACGATGTCATCGCTTTCTATTTCTGATATTGGCTTTGCCCCAGGATTAGCAGTGAATATTAGACTGTCTGCTGTAAGACAGCCGCCGCTCCATACAGCGCTGTTTAATGCAGCGAACTTATTGTCCTCCGGCGGAACAACCGTGCTGAAGAATCTGCGGAATAGATCTTCGTGCTTTTTCAATGCCTCGCCTGTATCAAGAAATATGACGCCCTGCTTTTCCAGGTCTTCGCGTATTTTGTGGTAGACAGTTTCGCTTTCATATTGCGCTCCGACGCCTGCTAAAAACTTCTTTTCGGCTTCAGGTATTCCCAATCTGTCAAATGTTTTCTTGATGTTTTCAGGCACATCTTCCCATTTTTTTTCAGTTTTTTCAGAAGGCTTCAGATAATAGATTATGTTGTTGAAATCTATCTCAGATAGATTTCCGCCCCAGCTTGGCATGGACTTCTTCAAAAATATCTCTAAAGAGCGCAAACGAAAGTCGAGCATCCATTTCGGTTCGTTCTTGACGCGGGAAATCTCTTCGACTACATCCCGGGACAACCCTTTTTTTGTCTTGTTCAGCGCAACGACTTGGTCACGGAATCCGTATTTCTGCGCATAGTCTGTGTTTACATTTGCGATATCTAAAAATCCGCTCATTCGATTACCACCATTTCTACGATGAAACAGTCATTTCCTTGATGATATTTTCATAACCTTTTTCATCGAGCTGCATTGCAAGAGAGCTGTCGCCGGACTTCACTATGCGGCCGTCCACCAAAATGTGGACGAAATGCGGGGTGATGTACTTCAGCATGCGGTTATAATGGGTTATAAGCAGCAATCCCGTTTCAGGGCCGGCTAAAGAGCTGATGCCTTCGGAAACGGTCTTTAATGCGTCTATATCCAGTCCCGAGTCCGTTTCGTCCAGTATCGCAATCTTCGGGTTCAGCAATGCCATCTGAAGAATTTCACTTTTTTTCTTCTCGCCTCCAGAAAAGCCTTCGTTCAAGTAGCGCTTCGCGAAAGACTCGTCAACTTTCAGCACCTCCATCTTTTGCTTTACGATTTGGCGGAATTCTGGTATGGTTTTAGGAGCGCCGTTAAGGGCGTTCATCGCCATCCTGAAAAAATTCATCATGCTGACGCCTGGAACTTCAGCCGGGTACTGGAACGAAAGGAAAAGTCCTTTCTTGGCGCGCTTGTCGACTGGCAAGTTAATTATGCTTTCGCCGTCGATAAGGATGTCGCCGCTGTCTATGTTATAGTTCGGATGACCCATTATCGCTTGCGCAAGCGTGCTCTTGCCGGAGCCGTTGGGCCCCATCAGCGCGTGTATCTCGCCCTGATTTATCGTCAGGTTGAGCCCTTTGACAATCTGCTTTCCCTTCACGCTGACATGCAGGTCTTTTATCTGTAATTTTGTCATAAGTATCACATCTCCTCTCCTTTACCAATTTCTTTTACAAAATCACGGTGCACGCATTTGCCGCATACGAAGTCATGGAATATGCCAAAGAACGTTCTTGTAAAATCAGTGCAGGCGTCGTTCATCGTTTTCTTGCCCTTATCTGTGATTGTGTAAACGATTTTTCTTTCCTGATTGTGCCTTTTAATGAGACCTAAATCCACCAGTCTCTGAAGAGTCGGGTATAACGTGCCCTGCGTCACTTTCGTGGTCTTCAGTATTTGCATCTGCTTCATTATATCATAACCATGCGACGGCTTCCGGTTAAGAACCCAGAGAACCTGCATCTGCAATAACCCCAGCTCTATTTCGCCTATTATTCTGGATTTTCCGAAAATCTCTTCCGACGTTGGAGGCAGAAACTGAAGACTGCTGTGTATGTGTCCACTATGTTTGTCTACCGACATATCTATACACATACACAAAAGGATATTTAAGCGTTATAGAACGGTTTTGCAAACGTCGTTTAGCCAAGTTATGTTGGCCTGCACTTGCCTTCACTACGCTCGGTCGCATAACACCGATTATATGACATCGGGTTTAGGGGATTATCTTCTTCACATCAGATTATAAATTCCGCCTTCCATAATTATGCATATGATTTTCAAAAGGGACAAATTCCTGACACTGTCAGGATTCTTCGGGCCTATCATATTTGCCGCAGTAATCCTGATTGCGGGTTTTCTATCCCCGAACTATGACCATGCGAACCAGGTTATAAGCGACCTGGGTGCTGTTGGCAGCCCTGTCAAAGATTTCATGAACATTTTCGGATTCATGCTGTTCGGAATCCTTATTATGGCGTTCTCAGTCGGCGTTTATAAAATAAGGGGTAGTCTCTTGGGAAAGGCGATAGCAGCTCTCTTTATGCTGGGCGGTCTTGCAATGTTCTTGATAGGAGTTTTCCCAAGCGATGCAGTTTGCCGGGAAGGCCCCTGCCCACAACCGAGCCTCACAGGGGAGATGCATAACATTTCTACTATCGGCACATTTTTGCTTTTGTTTCCGGCATTCGTCCTGCTTGTAATTGATACGCGGAATGAAAAATCCATGAGATATTATTTTATAGTTGCAGGCATATTGGGAGCCATAATCGCATTTTCCGCCCATGCATGGCTTACGGCTGCTGATGGCACGCTAATCGGCGTGAAGCAAAGAATTACACTGGGGGCATTTTCTTTGCTGCTGATGTACACTTCTGCAAAGCTTTACCGGCTCAAAGCAAGGTGAGAACTAATGGTGACCTGCCACAGACCTGATGGATAAGATGGGCTATCAATTGAGTGGCAGTCGGGCTTTCTTTATCCTTTCTCCTATTTCTTTCATCATTGATGAATTATAGTGGACCAAGTAAAGAATCCGGTATTATATCTTGCTCCACTATATGTGACCAACTTGTGTAATACAACAAAGAACTCCGTTCTTTCTGTACAGCAAGAGCAAAGCTCTTGCTCGTATCCAGAATATTAAGTTGATCAGCTATAAGAGAAATTTCAAGACCATAGTGCGTTTCCCTAAATCACGCGGTCCAAAGCTTTTAGCAAGATTAGAGGTAAAAGTAAGCATACGTTCATGCGTCAACAAGAACATCATTGCCTTCCACTTTCACGGCATACGACTGGACTTTCATCGTCGGGATGGTCAAGCACTGGCCGTTTGTCACGTCGAATCTCCAGCCGTGCAAGGGGCAGGTCACGGCATTGCCATCTAAAAAGCCGTCGCCAAGCGGGCCGCCGCGATGCAGGCAGGTGTTGTCTATGGCATGAATATTGCCGCCCACTTTGAACAGGGCTATCGCTTTACCGTTGGCTTCCACTATTTTTCCGGAGCCTTCGGCAACATCATTTATGTCAGCGACTCTTACAAAAGTCATGTTCACGCCTCTTATAGCAGAAAAAATTTTAATGGAAAGATTTCCCGCAGCCGCACGACGCCTTTGCGTTGGGGTTGTCGAACTTGAAGCCCGCCCCCTGCAGCGTTTCCACGTAATCGACTTTCATTCCGCCCAGCAATTTCTGGCTGTTCTTATCAACAAATATTTTGACTCCGCTGAAATCAAGCGTGTCGTCGTCATTTGCCGGTTTCTTTTCAAAGTCCATGCTGTACATGTAGCCGGAACATCCGCCCGGAATCACTTGTATACGGATTCCGTAATCCTTCCTGTTCTGCTGCTCCAGCACAGAGCGAAGCTTGTTTACAGCAGCGGTTGTAAGCGACAACGGCTTTTCCTCTTGGGCAACAGGCAGCGAGCCGTTTTTCCGTATCGCCTCGTTGATGGCATTGACAAGCGCCGCGATTTGCTCTTCCGGCAGCCCATGGCCTCTTATTCCGTTTTCCAGGCTTTCGAACAGATTAACGTGACAGCCGGTGCAGTGCAGCCCGTAAGACGCCATGACGTCAGCCGCGTAAGGGTACTTTTCTATGATTTCGCCCATCGTCATCTCTTTTGTTACAAGTTGTGAAGTCTGTTCCATAATATCGCCTTTCAATTTGCTACTATAACTATTGATACTACCTTTTGTTAAATATAATGTTACAGATGAGTTTAAATGACTTTCCGTACAGTTTTTGAATATAACTTTCTAGCGTTTTATCGATTTATACAAAAGCGCGACGGCTGCGCCGAATACGAAACCACCCACGTGCGCCCAGAAGGCGATTCCACTTCCACGGCCTACCAAGCTTACAGTACCTAAAATCAGCTGGAGAACAAACCAGAATCCTATCATCGCGGCCGCTGGCACCGTTCCTGAGTAATAGTATGACGCAACGTGAACGCGGACATGCGGATAAAAGACGAGATAAGCGCCGAGAACGCCGGATATCGCGCCGGACGCGCCCAGCGTAGGCACGAGGGATTTCGGGTCAGTCAGCCAGTGGACGAACGTGGCTGCCAAGCCGGAAAGCAGATAGAACATGATGTATTTGATTTTTCCAAGGCGGTCTTCGACATTGTCGCCGAACAGAAACAAATACCACATGTTGCCAAATATATGGTCGAATCCGCCGTGCAAAAACATGGCTGTAAGAATTGTTATTGGCACTATCGCGCCCGGCACGAACGCATACTTTTCTATAAACCCGCTAAAATCTGTCAGGCTAAGAAAAAAGACGGCAACGTTTATCGCGATGAGCGCATACGTTATAACAGGTCTTGATTTCGAAATATTCTCGTCCTTGTAAGGAAAGAACTGGCCTTTCATGGGGCAGTTTTATTTTGTGCGCTTTTATTGTTAATTTATAAGTAAAAAATTCAGGATAGAAATCAAAAGAAGGAATTAAAAATAAAATAAAAAATATTACGAATTTACAAATCTCCCGGTCTTACGGTTTTTCTGTCGTTGCTCTTTGCGCGGCTTACAGCATTGTTTACAATCTCTTCAACCTTCTTATCGAGGGCATCGCAGAAGTCCCCCGCGCAGTTCATTTCGCTCTTCTTTATTACTTCCTTCACCTGTGAAGCAACTGTCAAAGCCATGTTCTCTACCTCCTTTAGTTGTTTATCTAAGCTGTTAGTATTAGAAAACAGCCAGAGTTAATTTTGCATAGTATTCTGCGATGAATATTTAAACGTGTTTTATAGAATTTTTATTCCTCTTCCTCCTCTTCCTGTTCGTCGAGAAGCTCCTCTTCGAGTTCTTCTTCTGATTCTGTTACCAGCTCCGGCTCGCTTTCTGTCCGCATCGTAACAGACAAGCCGCCCTTGTTGTTCTTGCTGACAGAGTAGACTGTTCCGCAGTCAGGGCATGTGACAGGACGCGGCTTTTGTTCAGCGACCTCTACGCTTATGCGCCTGTTGCATTCCACGCAGCGGAATTTGTTGTTTTCAACATCGAATTGTTCGCGCTCCATTCTCCCCTAACCTCCGGTTAGTCGAGTGCCATTCTATAATTTTTGGTCATTTCGTTCCTATTCCCCCGAATAATTTTAGCTTCTCACTTTATGAAGTAGTTTCAATGTTAAGCTTTTATAGCAATACGTGGAAATAAAGAAGATATTATTTTCTTGTTTCACTATAAAGTTAAGATAACGGAAAACAAAATAAGGATTAAAAAAATAAAGAATTCTTAAAATCGTGAACTTATTTTCCTGCCAGTTTCTTTGACTTGACAAATACCCAGATCTTCTTTGTCATCTCGCTCGGCGCCAAGTCTTTCGAACCGAAAACTTCTTCGAGAGTCTCTTTTCTTCCCTTGAAGGAAATTTTATATCCACCAAATGGTTTTCCCATCAAAACACCCCAGTATCTATTGGTTTCAGCATATTTAAATCATTTGCGAATTTAATATCTACAATGGAGACACCGAGGTATTTTTTGTTTACGCTGGCCCTCTATGCGCTGAGTTTTATCTTGAGCTTTGTTTATTTCCTCATTCCGTCCATTCAGGCGGGCCTCTTTGCTTATGCAGAATTCTACCTGATAACAGCCCTGATGTTTTTGCCCATGGCGTTTATAGCCGTTTACCGGCTGAATCTCGCGAAGGGGCATGAAACGCTTCTCAGGCTTTTGACCACGATATTGACGGCCTCTTTAAGCTTTGTATTGCTATTCATAATATTACCGCTGGTTTGATTATACTTATGATGGTCGGTGTAGACCTATACGTCTGTTGACGTCTTCAGAAAGCAAAGCTTTCTGAGACCCCGCAGAACTCTGTTCTGCAAGGTATAGGTCAGCTAGCTAGGAGTATCGTGAAAACACGATACCCCTCACACCGACCATCATTGATGTTAGTGATCATATGAACGGCTGCCTATTCTGTAAAATTGTAAAAGGTGAAATACCTTCGAAGAAGGTTTACGAGGATTCGAATACATTAGCTTTTCTGGACATAAACCCGGCCAATCCCGGCCATACCCTGGTCATGCCGAAAAAGCACGCCGAAAACATCTTTGACGTAGAAGAGGACTCGCTGAAAAGCACGATTTCAATTGTCAAAGAAATGGCGGCAGCGGTAAAGGAAAAGATGAATGCCGCCGGCGTAAACGTGGTCCAGAACAACGGCAAGTATGCCGGGCAGCTGGTGAATCACGTTCATTTTCACGTGATTCCCCGGTTTGAGAACGACAACGTCATAATATCCTACAAGCGGGTCCAGCTGACGGAAAAGGAACTGGATGACGTGGCGAAGAAGCTGCTCCAAAAACAGCCGGCGAAAAGGGTTGACGACTGGGATTTGAGCGGGTTGTGATATCAAAATTCAATTATCAGGCTTTATTACTTCCATTCTAAATTTCCCATCTTCTTCCATTTCTGCACTGCAAGAACAAGCCACGCAAGCGCTAATGCGCTTGTTGAAATGACAGAAATCCACAAACCAAGAGTTGCATAGACAAAGGCGTAAACCAGCAGCACGGTTCCTGTCACAATGCTTGTAGATAATTGCGGTTTCTCTTTACCGCGTAGTGTTGGGATCAATGCTACGATGAAAATCCACGAGCCAATTGTGAGAACAATATCCTGCCATAACATCTATTTCACACTTCTTCAACCCGCGGGGCGAGAACAAATGCCAGCCGCATCTTGTTCGGCACTTCGAACTGGACCTTCATCGGGTAGTCTGTGGCTAAAGCAATTTTAGCCTGCTCTGAAAGCTTGCGCGCCTTGAATATCTTTTTAAGATAATCAAGCGAGTAACGGGCACGGACGGGCTGGTCTGCGGCCACGATTTTGAGCACGGTTCCGGGAGATAACTCCAGCTGTGCGGAAGAAGAGTCGCTTTCGGCCTTCATGCTGAAATTATCTTTCCTAAGCGTGAAAACAATAGAGTCGGTTACCAGCTCTGCGTCGTCGATGCCGCTGTTAAGCACTTCGGAATTGACTACAAACGAGGATGAAAAGCCGGCTTCGAGCTTTGCCAAGTCAGGCGTTTCTTCTTTTGACACGCTTATCAGCGGAAGCGTAAACCGCCTTGTAGATTCGCCTTCAAGCGTTACGTGCAGCTTGTTTTCTTCCAGCCTTAATCGCATCACGTCTCCGGGCTGGGCTCTTCTTAAAATCTGAAGAAAATTCAGCAGATTCAGCCCGACCTTGATGTCCTGGTCATGATTGTATTCCGAGAAGGCGTTCCTTGAGAGAAGAAAATCGACGACAGCCACAACGGCCCGGTCAGAAGCCACGAGCTCTATCCCTTCCCTCTTTATGCGGAATTCTGTCTCGTCTATAATCTCTGATATCGTTGCAATGCTTTCCCTGAGAAGAGAAACATCGTCAAGTTTTGCTTCGAACATACCCCAAAATCACCTTTAACAAATTAAATTACCACCTTAACATAGTTTGTTAAAGTGATTTTCCTCACTTCGCGAGTCGTGCTCAAAGGACTTAGAGTCCTTTGGCACATCAAAAGGCTCTGCCTTTTGCTTGTATCCCATATTATTTTCTCACTTCACGCACTACAATACCGCCTAGCACAGACCGAACGTATTCGTCTAATGAATCAAAAGGATAGTATTTTATTCTTCTATGGGCATCTTCTCCCACGATAAGGTAAACAGCATGACTGGTTGCTCCATGGAATTCTCCTGTTACCGGTCTGCCCAACTGATGCAGCGTAACACGGTCGCCTATCATGTAAGTGACCTCGGCCATAAGATTTGCCTATCTTACTTTTCCACAATCTTTTTATACAAATCAATGTCAAGGCCGTTCATCTTTTGAATCAGTTCTGCGCGCAGTTCAAATCCTTCTTCCAGCGGGAGGACCCTTGTAAAAACCCTTACAAGGTCGTTTATGTCCGCGTCCTGGTTCTCAACAATGATTTCAGCCTTCCCCGTCCCGTCGTCTATAATCAAAGTGCCGTTATCCTTGACTATGACACGGCCGAGCAAACGCACCCTTATGTCTTTTTCCGGATTTATTTCGCTTATTCTCCTCGGCGTTGCAGGCGCCCGCCTGTATTTGAACTGTTCTGCCATTAAGAAAAGACGCATTGAAATTATTTAAAACAAGTTATAATGCAATAACAGGTAACCTGAAAAGGTCATTTAGTGCAGGCAATTCTTGAGAGCCACATACCTTCCCGATGAAGGAATAATGGACTGCATTCAAGTTTTGACGGTTACCTATTAAAACCGGCCAGCGATTTCAGAAATCGTTTCTCCGCTATTTTTCCGTCAACCTTAATTATAGGCAGTTGCCTGGTTTTGATAAGGCGGATTACGTCTTGATGGTTCTTCATCGCTTCCCTGTCGAGCACGTTTATTTTTTTTACTGCTGCAGAACGGCTTAACAGAAGTATCAGGCTGTCCAGCTCGTCGTCCGGATAGCCTTTCATCTCGAATATTTCTATGAGCATACAATAATAGGGCGCGCAAAATCTTTAAGATAATTATAGAGAGAAATAGACGGAAAAAGAAAATCACTTTCACTCTTCGTCATCAAAGTCTCCGTCTTCCGTGTCGTCGTCATCGTCTCCCCAGTCATCATCGTCGTCGTCCTGATATTTGAATTTCATCCACTTCACCTCTTCTGTAAAATTATGTAGTAACTGCATGCACAAAGTATTTAAAGTCGTTGGGGATTTTATTAGGCATGACATCGGGAAATGGGTACAGGGAATTTGTTGCAGCTTTCGGGAGAGGAGAGGTTAAGGCTGGGGATGTTATCGTAGCTGGCGACGCCAACAAATCTAGATCAGTACGCGGACCGGAAATGTATGAAGTAGTAGATGGCAATACATTGCTAGAATATATTCTTGGCAGTAGGTCAAACTTTCCGCGCCCATCAAGAAAAAAACTTCAGGGCATGCCGTGGTATGTATCAGAAAAGGCAGCCGAGCAGGAGCGATAATCAACCATTTATTTCTGCCAGTACAATAACTATCATGGCGCTTCTGGAAAATGTCCTGATTCTTCTCTTATTTCTGTTAGGTTTATTTGCCCTCTTATACGCACGGCTGCAAAAGAAGAATAAGGAATTGGAATTCCAGCTTGACGGGATGATATCAAAAAAACAGAGCCTTTCCACGAAGTACGGCCGCATGACAGAACAGTTCATGCCTTTTCTTGGAACGTATCCGTATGACAAACAAAATTTTCGTTTCATAGGCTCTCCTATTGACGGCGTGCAGTTCGAGAAGGACAAGATAATTTTTGTCGAGTTCAAGGCCGGCGACCACCAGATAAGCGTCAGCCAGAAGGCGGTGAAGGAACTGGTCGATAAAGGAAAAGTGAAGTTTGAGGAGTTCAGGATAAAGTAATTATGGCGTTTGGTGTCGGGTTTCTTTTCTCAGGTTAATCTTATTCCCTGCACGCTTCAACAAAACCAAGGAACAGCGGAGCCGGGTCGCCCAGCCGCGACTTGAATTCCGGGTGGGCTTGGGTGCCTATAAAGAACCGGTGCTTCGGGAGTTCGATGAACTCCATCAGCTTTGTCTTGTCCGTTCTTAAGTGATGACCGGAAAAGACAAGCCCGCTTTTTTCCAGGGGCCTGGCAAATTTCGGGTTGACCTCATACCGGTGGCGATGCCGTTCAAGGATAACATTTTTTGCTTTGTTCAAAATGCCCAGCCTGAATAATTGTGTCTTGTCCGCCGAGAGCTTTGTAATCCTTTCTTTGTCTTTGGACAGCCTGGACCTTTTGTAAAGGTCAAGAACCCTGGAATTTTCAAGCACTGCGGCGTACGCGCCCAGCCTCATGCTGCCGCCATAAAGGTGCTGCTGCAGAATTTGTTTCTGGGCCGGAAGAACGTCTATGACGGGGTATTTTGTTTTCCCGTCCACTTCTGTGGTATTCGCCCCGTCCATGCCTATGCTTCTCGCAGCTTCTATAACCGCCAGCTGCAGGCCGTAGCACAATCCGAGGAACGGCACATCATTTTCACGCGCAAATTTTATTGCGGCTATCTTGCCTTCGACGCCGGACGAGCCGAAGCCGCCCGGTATAATTATCCCGCTGTAATTCTTCAGCTCCTGCAGCCTTGAACGGTCCTTCTCAAACAGCTTTGAATCAACCCATTTTATATCCACGCCGGCATCTGCCGCGGCTCCTGCATGCTCCAGCGCCTGGTTCACTGAGATGTAAGAATCGGCCAACGCGTAATCTCCTATATCGACATACTTGCCGACTATCGCTATGGTTATGCGACTGGACGGGTTTTCAATCCTTGATACGAACTTATTCCACCGGTTCCAATCGGGCACTTTTCTCGGCTGAAGGCCGAACCGCTCCAGGATTTTTTTGCCGAGCCGCTCTTTTTCAAAATTCAGCGGGATTTCGTATATGGTCTTTATATCGGGCGCGGAAATTATCCGGTCTGAAGGGATGTTTGCGTACGTTTCAATCTTTTTCTTCCGCACGTC
This sequence comes from Candidatus Aenigmatarchaeota archaeon, assembly GCA_016180945.1. Classification (GTDB taxonomy): domain Archaea; phylum Aenigmatarchaeota; class Aenigmatarchaeia; order GW2011-AR5; family GW2011-AR5; genus JACPAG01. The sequence goes on from JACPAG010000004.1 coordinate 51,787, forward strand.
ATCCAGCGGCCGCGTGGCGCGGCACAGGACGAAATCAGGAAATATGCCCGCCTCGTTCAATGTGCGTATCGCCTGCTGCGTCGGCTTTGTTTTCATTTCGCTTATGTGCGACGGGATAGGCATATATGTGACAAGAATGTGGCAGACGTTTTCACGGCCAATCTCGACTTCCAGGCTTTTGGTGGCAAACAAAAACGGCAGGTTTTCATAGTCGCCTACCGTGCCGCCAATCTCGAGGAGAACAAAATCATGATACCTTGACGCGCCTTGTTCTGTGTACTGCGCCGCTTCCTTGATGCGGCGCTTGATTTCCTCAGGAACGTGGGGAATGAACTGGACTGTCTGGCCGAGAAATTCGCCTTTTCTTTCGCGGTCTATTATTTCCTTGTAGATCTGGCCTGTTGTAATGTTATTTTTCCTCGGTATGTCTATATCCAAAAATCTCTCGTAATTGCCAAGGTCCTGGTCTATTTCGCCGCCGTCGTCCGTCACCCAGACCTCGCCATGCTCCGTAGGGCGTAACGTTCCTGCATCATAGTTTATGTAGGGGTCTATTTTAACGGCCGTCACGGAAAAGCCATGCTCCTTGAGTATCCGGCCGATAGAAGCAGTTGCGGTGCCCTTGCCTACGCCGCTCATCACGCCACCGGCTACAACAATCACCCTTAATTGAGACACGCAGTAATTGGATACAAAAGTATAAATAGACTTTTCATTTTTGTTTTAGCGATATGCGATAATTGCACAGAAAAAGATAAATAAAATAAAAAAAGAAAAAATCAAATAATTTTTATGGTCTGGCTACCCGCGCAGATAGGGCACCTGGAAGTCTTGTAGCACCACTGGAAAGTGCACGTGTTGCATTTCCAGGCTTCCAGATGAGTCTTCTTATATTTAGCTTTTTTCTTGACCACTTAATCACTCATCCATTACGGCAGAATTACATTAGAACTAACTCTATATAATATTCAAGGAAGTATATAAAGCGATATGTTTGTTGGAGTAGCTGATAAGAGTGGTGCAAGGCTATATTTGTTTCCATAAGTATGACTATCAGTGGAAAAGCATCGGCATAAGCATTCTTATAAAATTCGCATCTCTCTTTATGCTCTCTGGCTTCTGGCTAAGCGATTCAAGCTCTGACACGGAATTTATTTTGAACATATCTATTCAGAATCCTTCAGAAGGCCGCGGAAATAGACGAGGCAAACAACTGCCTTCGTGATAAGCCATTCCTATTTGTTCTCTTTCCCGAATTATTTTCATCAGCGTAATTTCTACTGGAAGCTCGCTATCAGGAACGAAAAGATAGATGCCGCCTACTCCCCTGTACGCATACCCTCTGCCGTTCATGAAATAATTAGTACCATTCACGTTGCCGATATGCACAGGTTTATCCATGCTACAACTGACATAGAAAACGTCAAATAACTTTCTTGCCCGTCAAATATACTTCCTTGTAATATTTACAGTATCTGTTTACAGGACATATGCTGCACTTCGGTCCGACAGGGCGGCAGATGTTCTGGCCGAACTGGACGAACAAGTTGTTGAAATCTTTCCAATACCGTTTCGGCAGGATTTTTTTCAGTGCCTCCTCTGTTTTTTCAGGCGTTTTTGTGTTTACCCAGCCGAGCCGATTAGGAATTCTGTTACAATGAGTATCAATCGCTATATAGCCCCTTTTACCGAAGGCGTAAATCATCACGATGTTGGCGGTCTTCCGTCCGACGCCCTTGAAAGTAAGTAAGACATCGAAGTCAGAAGGAACTTTGCTGTTGAATTCATTTATTAAGCGGCTACATATTTCTTTTATCCTCTTGGCCTTTGTTTTGTAAAAGCCGACGGGATAAATCGCTTTTGCTATCTTCCTGACTGATAGGTTTGACATCTCCTCTGGTGTTTTGGCTAACGAATAAAGCCGCCTTGCCGCTTCTGCTGTCACTTCGTCTTTAGTCCGCAGGCTAAGAATACAGGAGATGAGGACTTTGAACGGGTCCTTATGACGGGCGATTTTTGTCAATGCAGGCGTCACGAATTTTGGAGCCTCACGCTTAAGAATTTTCATTACAGCTTGGATATTTTCCGGAGAAACCATGAAAATGTTTTCGATGGAAGTTTTATAAGCATGTTTTTCTATAGATTTACCGGTAGCATGAAGAAATATTTCTTACTCCCTGTTTTTGTACTGGTTCTTTCTATTCCTGTTCTTGCGCAAACTGTTGACAAGGCTATAATTGCGACGGACATAACGTCTGTCGATTTGCTGGTTGCAAAAGCGGCCGGCGAGAAAGCAGGCATCCCTGTTCTGGTGGCAGAGAATGGCTTGTTGAACGACGACATAAAAAGCCAGCTAAGTTCTCTTGGCGTGAAAACAGCCATAATTGTTGGAGGGCCGCAGGTAATAAAGCCGGCTACTGCTGACGAATTAGAATCGCTTGGCTATACTGTAGTGCGGCTGTGGGGCATTGAAAGAACGGGAACGGCAATAGAAGTAGCCAAATATTTCTGGACTAGCGCTGATTGCGCCGTCCTTGCAGATGACACGAAGAACAGCGACGCCGATACGGAACTGCAGGCACCGGCATCATCGCTTGCCAGCGAGAGCAGCTGCCCGCTCATTCCTGTGCCTGCTGGCACAACACCAGCGGAGGTTCTGGCTTTGCTCAATGACATGAATGTTACAGAGCTAAAAATAGTGGCAAAAGTTTCTCCTGTTACTTCACAATTAACAAAATTCAAACTAAAAATAATAGCTGGCGACAGAAAGAAGATTGAAGACGATGTTGACAAAGAAATTGAAAATGAAGCGGCAAAAGAAGGGAAGAAACTGAAGATAGTCATAGTCGCGGCGCCTTCGTGGAAGGACGGATTAAGCATAGGCGCGCATCCCAGCGAGAGAAGCGTGGTGAGATTTGTTTCCAACGCTTCCCAGGTTCCTGAACTCGCAGCAAAAATAAAAGAGAAGAATATTACGGACGTGCGCGTTGTCGGCATTCCAGCGCTGGCGCAGGAGATTGTATTGCTGCTCAACCAGTCAGGAATAATTGCAAAAGTCGTGTCCGGCGACAGGGCTATACAGGTTGAAAAGAAAATCCTGGAGGAATTAAAGGAAAAATGGGCTGAAAAAAAGAAGGCGTCTGAAGAAAGGCGCAACATTGCAAAGATAAAAGACAAGCTCCTTGAAAGGCTGGACGGGGCGGAAGAAAAACTGAACGAGTACGAGATAGAGCTGCAGTCGCTGAAGGAAGACGGGGCTCCGCAAGAAAAAATAGCAGAAATACAGGAAAGGATAGACAGGGCCAAGCTTAAAATCGCAGGCCTGAAGGCCGACATACTGTCGAATAATGTCGATTATACAAACAGGGAACTGGCAAAGCTGCTGGAGAGCGTGATGTCGAAGAGATGGGAGGTTCGCGATGACATCAAGATCAAGGTAAGAGAACGGCTTGCCGACGAGGAAGGAAACTTCGGGGAGATGGAGAAAAGAGCAGATGCCGGCGGCGTTGAGGGCAAACTGGTTGAATTAAAGAAAAAATGCGGCAACGTTCAGGCGCTGGAAGACCTGACTGCGAGGGCCAAATCCATCAGGGAAGAGGCCAGAAAATCGGCGGCTGGCGGCGACTATGGAAAGGCGTCCGACCTCGTTTCTCAGGCCAAACGTGTGGCTGATGCCGCCAAAAACGTGGGCAACGTGTGCGAGAAGACCGCCAAAGTCCCGGACAAGCTCAAGAACGTTGCAGAGAAGCGGGCTGAAAAGGCGAAGAAACTGGAAGAAAGGACAGTAAAGAAGGCGGGAACTAAATAGAAAAAGCAGAGATGAAAAAATTAAATCCAAGTAAATGCTTCTTTTAAGTATTTTCTTTGCGTCTTCTATAGCAATAAAAACATAATATGGGATATCCTCAAAGAACGTTGTTCTTTGGGATGCCAAAGAACCTATGGTTCTTTGAGCACGACACGTCGTCGTAACAACCAAAACAAAATGTAACATAGACGTGGGAAAATCACTTTGATAAACAATATTAAAGTGATTATATACTTTATCAAAGGTGATTTTGGGTATATGCGCTTCGCACATTTCTCTGACTGCCATCTAGGTTCGTGGAATAACCATCCCGAGCTGCGGGAGCTTTCGATGAAAACGTTCGAGGCATCTATAGACAGCTGCATATCAGAAAATGTTGACTTCATACTTATTTCTGGCGACTTGTTCGACACTTCTTTGCCGCCGATAGACATACTCCGGAGGGCTGTGACAAAGTTCAGGCATTGCAAGGAGGCCGGCATATCTGTCTATGCGATTCCTGGTTCGCACGATTTCTCGCCGACAGGCAAGACGTTTCTCAATGTTCTGGAAGAAGCAGGGCTGCTGAAAAACGTCGCCAGATACAGCGAGGATAACGGCAAAATAAAGCTGCTTTTCACCGAGGATAAAAAAACCGGCGCAAAAATCGCAGGCATCGAAGGAAAAATGGGCGCGCTGGAAAAGAGCTTTTTTGAGCGTCTTGAATCAACAGAGAAGGGCGGCTTCAAAATATTCATGTTTCATTCAGCCATAGAAGAGTTCAGGCCGGCGCATATGAAGGACATGAAGGCCGTTTCGCTGAAACATCTGCCAAAAAACTTTGACTACTATGCAGCCGGCCATGTGCACGTGATTTTTGAAAGCGATTTCGGGAAAGGGAAGATAGTTTTTCCCGGCACGACGTTTCCGACGGAATTCACCGAGCTGGAAAGCTATGATGCCGGATTCTACATAGTCGATACAAGCCCTTTTTCTGCTGAAAAAGCGCTTGCGGAAAAAGAAAAATATCCGATAAACGCGCGTCACAAAAGCATCCGTCTGTGCGGCATCGCAAAAATAAGGACAGACGGAACTGGGAAGAGTTCGAGGCAGGTGGAAGAGGAGATACGGGAAGGAATTGACAGGATTGATTTAAAAAATAAAATTCTACTGCTCAGGGCAGAAGGCGTGATGGACGGGAATCCGAACGACATAGACTTCCGGTCTGTTTTTGCAAGGGCTTATGAAAAGGGGGCTATTTCTGTAAAGAAAAATGTAAGCAGGCTAGTTTCGAAAGAGATGGAAGAAATAGAGGTGACGGCAAATATTGTGGTCGGAGAAATGGAAAAGGAGCTGATAAGGAAGCACATGGGTTCAATAAAAATCTCGTTCGGCGACGAAGAGCAATTAACGGAGTCGCTGATGGAAATTTTAAAGGAAGAAAAGCAGGAAGGAGAAACAAATTATACGTTTGAAGAACGGCTGAAAGCAAACGGGAAAAAAATATTGGGGCTTGACTTATGATACTAAAATCCCTGCATCTGAAAAACATCCGCTCGTACGTTGACGAGAGGATGGAATTCCCGGAAGGGCCGCTGCTTCTGGCTGGCGACATAGGGTCCGGCAAGAGCACCATACTTCTGGCAATGGATTTCGCGCTGTTCGGGACAAGGCGCGGAGAACTGGAAGGCTCAGAGCTGCTGAGGCACGGCCAGAATTACGGCTCTGTAGATTTCTGCTTCAGCATAGACGGCAAGGACGTGGAAATAAAGCGCGTCATCCGGCGGAGCAGCAGCATAGCGCAGGATGCAGGACTGCTGACAATAAATAAACATCGGGAAGAGCTAACGCCCACGGAGCTCAAGGCGAAGATACTCGAGCTTTTCGGATACCCGAAGGATGCGCTGACCAAAAACACCCCGATTTTCCGCTACACTGTTTATACGCCGCAGGAACAAATGAAGCGGATTCTTGATTCTGCCGACAACAGGCTGAACATCCTCAGAAAAATATTCGGCATAGACAAGTACGGGCAGATAAGAAACAACGCAAGAATATTTCTCACCGAGTTGCGGGCTGCAAAAAAGGTCAAGCAGGAGTCTGCCAGGGATCTGGATGAAAAGGTGCGGCAGCTTGAAGAAAAAGAAAAATCAAAGGTGCTGCTGGAAAAAGATATAAGGGACCTCGCAGGAAAACTTGGCACTATAAACAACGAGCTTTCTTCCAAGATTGCGGAAAGAGAGGGGATAAAGGCCAGAATAGAGGCGATGTACAAAATAAAAAGTCTTCTTGCTCAAAAGGAGTCGGAGAAAAGGTCCAAAGAGTCACGCTTGATAGCAATAAAAACTGAAATGGAAAAACTAGCTCCCCGCATGGAGAAAATGAAAAACGACTTGAGAATTTATTACGGCCTGGGAAAACCGGATACGGCAGATGCAAAATCTTTGGACGCTGTTGAGCGCGAAAGGGACAAGCTCATGACGCAGAGGGCGGTGATAATCAACGATACGGAAAAGCTGAAAGCCATTTATGAAAGCGGAAAATGCGCGGTCTGCGGTCAGGCCGTTTCCAAGCCGAATGAATTCAAAGCCAATATAGACACAAAGGCGCATCTGGAAAAGGATTTTGCCTTCAGAATAGTGCAACTCGATGAAGAGCTAAAACGGCTGAAATCGCTGCAGGAGGCGGAAAGAAAATACAAATCGGAGACGGAAAAAAAGGAGCTTATCGAAAAGAACTTATCAGATATGGAAGAGAGAAAAGCTGACGTGGAAAGCGAAAAAAGCTTTCTGGAAACAGGCATAAAAAACCTTGCATCCGAAGCCGGCGTTTTGTCGCATCAAACGTCCGAATTCGAAGACATTAATAAAACATATAATGCACTTGAGGATGCCGTAAAATCATTGCAATCAAAAAGTCTCGAAACGGAAAAGATAAAATCGCGGCTGGAACAACAGACTGAAGACGCGGAGGAATACATAAAGCTGTATGCGGGCGAGATAGAAAAGAAGAAAAAGGACAAGGAGATGGTTGCAAGGATTGATGAGTTGAATGCATGGATGGACGGTTATTTCATAAGCCTGATGGAAATCATTGAAAGGCATGTCATGACAGCAATACTCAAAGAATTCGATGCAACCTTCCAGAAATGGTTCGGGATTCTCATGAACGACGAGCTGCAGGTTCGCTTAGACAGCCAATTCTCCCCAGTGATAGAACAGAACGGCTACGAAACGGAGTTCCAGAACCTTTCAGGCGGGGAAAAAACATCTGTTGCGCTGGCTTATCGGCTCGCTCTGAATAACGTAATAAATTCGATGATAGAAACTATCAAAACGAAGGACATAATTATTTTGGACGAGCCTACGGACGGCTTCAGCGCCGACCAGCTTGACAAGATACGCGACGTTATAAACGAGCTCAAACTCAGGCAGATTATAATCGTTTCCCACGAGCCAAAGATAGACAGCTTTGTAGATAACGTCATAAGGCTTTACAAGGAAGGGCACGTTTCACGTATTGCAAATAATTAGAATTAGGCGGTTATAGAAATTTGATTCTGAAGAATACGAGTCTAACTGGCAATTCTTATTTTCCTGTTTACGGTCTGCTTGCACGCGAAGCAGACCCAGTCTTCCCTTACTTTGTCAACCAGGCGGATTCTGCTGCAATGGGAACAGCGTGAAATTGATAATTTCATCATAAAATATATTGTTTAGCCTTGCTATAAAGGTATTTTTTACCTTAATCTTCTTTTCTGGTACTGGAAGTCCTGCTGGGCGGGCTGTTTCATGATGGTCTTGGCTTTTGCTAATCCGGATTTCACATAGCCGACCATCCTGTGCTGCTCAAATCGCGAGACGTTTTGCTCTTCCAGAATCACAAGCGTAGATTCCAACTGGTCCAGAATGGAAAGGACGGACACACGCTTTTCCTGCTGGCGGATCTTGTCTGCCTTTTCCCGCAACCTGTCGTACTTCTTTCTCAGCCTGTATATTTTCCTCCGGGGGCTCAAAAGAAACCGGATTGCATCAAGAAAACCCACAATAATCACCAATGATAAGAATTTTATCGCCGTTTATATATATAGTTATAGGCATGCAAGGAAAAAGTGTGTTATTGATGGGACATATAGGCGTTGACGAAGCCGGCAAAGGCGACTATTTTGGGTATCTGGTTATAGCCGGCGCCTTTGCTGACGAGAAGACGGAGAGAAAACTAAAAGCCATCGGTGTCAGGGATTCCAAAACTTTGTCGGATTTTGCCGTGAAAAATCTCGCGGCCCAGATAAAAAAAATGTGCGCCTACGACATTGTGAAAATCTCGCCGGAGAAGTACAATCAACTATACAAAAAATTCTCTTCCCTGAACAAGCTTCTTGCGTGGGGGCATGCGAGGGTCATTGAAAATCTTTTATCAAAGGTGAAATGCAATCTTGTTATAACAGACAAGTTTGGGGACGAAAGTCTCATAAAAAATGCGCTCATGGAGAAAGGCAAAAAAATTACGCTGATACAGAAGATTAACGCGGAAGCGGACATGGCCGTAGCCGCGGCTTCGATACTTGCAAGAGACGAGTTTCTGAAAACGCTTCGTGCTCTTGGAAGGGAAGTTGACACAGTTTTGCCAAAAGGGGCTACGCATGTTGAAGACACGGCAAAAGCGCTGGTGGAAAAGCACGGCAGCGAGATACTTAACCTTGTCGCAAAGATTCATTTCAAGATAACGAAAAGGGTTTTGAAGGGGAAATAGCTGCCTTTATAAAGTTTTCGTGGAACGTTAAAGCGATTTATATGCCACAGGAAATGCAAAGCTACGTTGGCAAAGTCTCACTAGATACACTAGGTCTCCAGGATTAATTCCAGCTGATATAAGAGCAACTGTTACCAGCTATCCTACACTGGTTAGAAAACTTGTATATGAGGCTCTTGACCTGCAACAGCCGAAACTGCCTGCTATTGAAAGTGAAATGTCGCTTGCCACCAAAACTGATAGCTGGAGAGAAGTAAGGGGTGCAGTAGACAGGATGGTCAGTATTATAAGTGCTGACTATAGGGAAAGAAAAAGAACACAATTGCCAAGGTCAGAACCAACAGAGCAGGATTTGCAAGATGCGAGAGCTGCAGAAGAATTCTTAGTCAGACCTGGCAAAAAGCGATGATTTATACTCCTTTCTGCGTTAATTATTTGTATGCTTTTCAAGAACCGCTTTGATGCAGGGGAACAGCTTGCCGGGAAATTAAAAAATTATAAAGATTCCATAATCCTTGCCGTACCCAGAGGCGGCTTGGAAATTGCACTGCCCATTGCAAAGAAAATAAACGGGGCGGTAGAAATAATTGTTGCGCGAAAGATTGCGACCCCGCAGGACCCCGAGGCGGGCATAGGGGCTGTAATGGCCGACGGCACGGCTGTTTATAATGAGCTTTACGTGGAACAGCTGGGATTATTAGAAGAGGACCTGAAAATCATGGAGAAAGAAGCAACGGACGAAGCAGCAAGAAGGGACAGGATTTACAGAACAGGGAAAAAAGTTCCGTTGAAGGGAAAGGTTGTTATACTTGTAGACGACGGCCTGGCGACAGGCTATACGATGCTTGCAGCCATCAAGTCCGTGAAGAAAAGCAAGCCGGAGAAAATTATCGTGTCTGTGCCTGTTGCAGCTCACAACTCGTACGAAACAGTAAAAAGGGAATGCGACGAAATATTCTGTTTGCACGTTTCAGAAAGCTGGGCTTTTGCTGTTGGCAGCTTTTACGAGGAATTTCCACAGTTGGAGGACGAACAGGTAATAAAGTTGCTCAGAAAGGCGAATGAGAAATAAAAATGCTTATAGCTGACCAACTTAATATTCTGGATGTTACACAAGTTGGTCACATATAGTGGAGCAAGATATAATACCGGATTCTTTACTTGGTCCACTATAAATTCTTGCAAATTTAACTATACTATGGTGCTTGTATGGGAAGGCAATATGAATATGTAATTCGCATTGATGGCAAAGAAGTTTGGCGAGGTCTCAAACCTAAAGAGAAATTCTTTGAGTTCAAAAAGAAAAATCCGAATAAAAGGGTATCTATAGCATGGCAATCTGATGATGACCTTCTCGTTGTATAACTTTAATTCCAAAGAGCATAGGAGAAATTTTAGTTGATGATGTTACACAGAGGGAAAAGGCCGGAATAAAAGGCATTACACCTTTTGAATTGGGTGTATATATTCACACTTTAAAGATAAGAGTTGCGAATAAAGAGTTCCAAACAAAAGTTGCTATAGCAGATTCAGATCTTGTTCTTGAATAGTTTATGCAGTCTTACGCCTTGAGCTTCGGCACGTCCAGGAATTCGCTTGCGTCCAGCAGAGAAATGCCTGCTTTCTTGCCGATGATCTCGACCTTGACAATCTTCTGCGGGTTCTTCAAATCGACCTTCGGTTTGTCTATGTTTTCTGTCAGCTTCAGTATCAGGTCGGTTGTTTTTGCTTCAAAATGCCTTTTGCCCAGCTCCATCTTCCAGCTTTCCTCAGGGTCCATTTTTCCGTCAAGCTCTTTCATCACTTTTTTCATATCCTCTATTTTGGATGTAGTCCACTTGTCCACCGGAATCCAATGATACGTATACGAAAATTTCTTTGCATTTTTCTTGCTGTTCAGCGACTTTGTCAGTTCTTTCGGGCTTTTCTTTGTCCTTATCAGAAAAAGTCCGTCTACGTCCGACTTCATGAACTCGGGCTTTTCGTTCTGCGTTTCCAGAAGGGACTTCACTTCTTCCCCGGCCTTGCCTGCGTGCGCAGGGTCGTAGGTGACGATAAGATTCGCTTCCATAATAAAACTTGCAAAGTAAATCTTAAAAGCTTACTGGAGGGCCCTTCGATACTGACAACTTAACGAGCAATGGCATTTGTCATGCCATTGCTCAACGTTGGGGATTGACTGCAAAGCATGTCAATCCCCCTTAAGTTGTCAGTATGGGCTCCTTCAGAGGATGGATTATGCTTATATAATTTTAGAAAACAAAATAAATGAGTGGTACCAATGTCTGTAAAGATATATACGACGACCGTGTGCCCGTACTGCGTCATGGCCAAGGAGTTCTTCAGGAAGAATAACGTAACATACGAAGAGATAAACGTGGAAAATGACGAGAAGGCGGCTGAAGAGATGATAGAAAAAAGCGGCCAGATGGGCGTGCCAGTGATAGACGTGAACGGCAAAATAATCGTCGGCTTTGACAGACCTGCATTGGAGAAGGCATTGAAACTGAAGTAACCAAGTAAATTACCGGTCCGGTATAAGTATTCCTGTACCCAGATATTCTCAAATGTTTATAGTAAGGAATAAAGGTTTGCACTTATGTACGATGTCATAATAATCGGCGGCGGCGCGGCAGGGCTGACAGCCGCCATCTACACTACGAGAAGGAAGCTGAAAACCCTTGTTTTAAGCGTGGACATAGGCGGGCAGACAAACCTGACGCTGCATATCGAAAACTATCCCGGTTACACAGAGCTTTCCGGGCCGAAGCTCATGCAGACATTTGAAGAGCAGGCAAAAAAGTTCGGGGCAGAGATAATTTTCGGGAAGGCGGCAAAGGTTGAAAAAACGAAAAGGGGTTTTGAAGTAAGGCTTGCAAACGATGAGAAATACGAAGGCAAAACAGTCATAGTTGCTTCCGGTAAAGTGCCACGGACGCTTGGCATCCCCGGCGAGGAGAAGTTCATGGGGCGCGGGGTCACGACATGCGCGACCTGCGACGGGCCGCTTTACAAAAACAAAAAGATCGCTATTATAGGCGGCGGGAATTCCGCTTTGGACGCGGCTGAATACATGTCAAAAATCGCTTCAAAGGTTTATCTGGTCCACCGCAGGAACGAGTTTCGTGGAGAAGCTATACTCGTCGATAGCGTAAAAGCTGCCAAGAACGTCGAGCTTGTCCTGAATTCGATGCCTGTTTCAATAAACGGCGACAAATTTGTTTCAGGATTAACAATAGAAAATGTCGGAACGAAGAAGAAAAGAGAGCTTGATGTTAACGGCGTATTCATAGAAATCGGATACGTGGCTGATACGTCTGCTGTAAAAGAGCTGGTTAAGGTGAACAGCAAAGGCGAGATTCTTGTCAACGAATACTGCGAAACCGGCACGGAGGGGATTTTCGCTGCCGGCGACATAACCAATGTGCCTTTCAAGCAGACCGTCATTTCAGCCGGGCAGGGGGCGGTAGCGGGATTGCAGGCATATACATATCTGCAGAAATTAGAGGGCAAGACAGCCGTAAAGGCCGACTGGGGTGTTTAATGTGGAAACTATTCTGGGGCTTCTTTTTCTGGGATTCCTGCTTGGCATAGCGCATGCGTTCGAGGCTGACCACATGATTGCCATTTCTTCGCTTGTGGCCAGAACAAAAAACATCAAAAAATCGTCCTTACTGGGAGCCATATGGGGCGTAGGTCATACAACAATGCTGCTGATAGTCGGTATCGCTGTTCTTGCAACGAAAGCAGTCATCTCGCAAAACATTGCCCTGTCTTTTGAATTTATCGTAGGCTTAATGCTGGTAGTTTTGGGACTTTCCAATATTTTCGGCTTTAAGCATCTGCATAAGCATGTTCACAGTGCAAGAGAGCACCTGCACCTGCATTTCCATAAATCCAGCCACAAACACAGGCATGAAATAAAATCCCTTGCAGTAGGCATGGTGCACGGGCTTGCTGGCAGCGCAGCGCTTACACTGCTCGTCCTTGCAACTGTCGAATCCATTTATCAGGGCATTTTCTATATACTGGTTTTCGGTTTCGGGTCGGTCTTGGGCATGTTCATTGTCAGTTCCCTGATAAGCCTGCCTTTTATGGCCATCAAAAAATTTGAGAAAATTTCCAACGGTTTAGAAACGTTTGCCGGCGCTGTCAGCATTATTTTCGGGCTAATCGTGATGGCAAAAGTCTATGGGTCTTTATGAGTGTGGAGATAAGAAAAATGCCACTTGAATTTCATCGCCAGCATGCAGGCAAAGTAGCTATAGCATCCAAAGTACCGCTTAAGGACAGGAGCGATCTGTCGAAAGCGTATACGCCCGGCGTGGCAGAGGTTTCAAAAGAAATATTCGCGGACAAAAAAAAGGTATATGAATATACTATGAAGGCGAACAGCGTGGCTGTTGTGACAGACGGTTCGGCTGTTCTGGGGTTGGGGAACATAGGCCCGGAAGCCGCGTTGCCGGTGATGGAAGGAAAAGCAATTTTATTCAAGGAGTTTGCAGACATAGACGCATTCCCCATCTGCCTGAATACGCAGGATGAAAACAAAATTATTGAGACGGTAAAAAATATAGCTCCCGCTTTCGGCGGCATAAATCTAGAAGATATTTCTGCGCCGAGGTGTTTCTATGTTGAAGAGCAGCTGCAGGATTTGGGCATTCCAGTAATGCACGATGACCAGCACGGGACTGCAATAGTGGTTGCAGCAGCCCTGATGAATGCCGCAAAAGTCCTGGGAAAAAACATAGAAGAATTAAGAGTGGTTATAAACGGCGCCGGCGCGGCCGGGACGGCCATAGCCAAGATTCTTTCCTGCTTGGGTTATGACAGGAAGGTATGCAATCCGGTAAAGGAAATAATCATCTGCGACAGCGCCGGCATCATTCATAAAGGGCGAACGGACATGAACAAATACAAAGCCGAGCTGGGCAGAATAACAAACCGCCAGAACAGGACCGGCACGCTGGCTGATGCATTGGAAGGAGCGGATGCGTTCATAGGCGTGTCGAAGGGGAATCTGCTGAAAAAGGAAATGATACAAAACATGGCTGGCAACCCTATAGTTTTTGCGATGGCGAATCCCGTGCCGGAAATAATGCCGGCCGAAGCCGCAGAAGCAGGCGCTGCAATAGTCGGGAGCGGAAGAAGCGATTTTCCAAACCAGATAAACAATTCTCTGGGGTTTCCCGGGGTATTCCGCGGGGCTCTGGATGCGAAGGCGACCAGAATAAACAATGAGATGAAGCTGGCAGCTGCTTATGCGCTGTCGGGGACGATAAAGCCTACAAAGGACGAGATTCTGCCGAGTATGTTTGACAAGAACGTTGTGAAAAATGTCTCAGCCGCTGTCGCAAAGGCTGCGATAGAAACGGGCGTTGTAAGGGAATAACTGCTTTTAGAAAAAATAGGGATACTTCAGGAAAGGTGACATTTAGGGAATGGCTCGGAAATAATTACTGCATCACTGCTCTATAAACTAATTTGCCTGCAGCAGCTAATGCTACAGGCGCAACAATATGATAACCAAGACACGCCAATATGTTAAGCGCTTCTTCTTTCGCTCCTCTCGCATAGTCTCCTAGATCTCTTGCTTCCGTTCTATATATCTCACCTGTTATAGCGTAATAAATTAATCCTAGTGTAGGCACCCAATCCATTCCACGAGTTCCGAATCTTCTAACCAAACTTATTTCCATATACACCACTATGAATTTAGTTTCTATATCTCTGCCTTGCACATCCAGCAGACGTGGACGAACTTGTCGTTGGGCGAGCCGCATTTGGGGCAGGTTTTTTCAGGACGGTCCGGCTCAGCGGCGCTGTGCGG